>CADABS010000034.1 GCA_902786245.1 uncultured Erysipelotrichaceae bacterium | reverse complement strand
ACATATATTAGCCCTTGCCCAAGACCATAGGAAAAGGAGGCACTCTGCCGAGTACCTCCTCAACTCAAGACCTGGTTTCACTTACTTTGCGTAAGATCCCGCATGTCCGCATGCGGTTTTTCTTTGCCTGTAAAAATGAATCGCAGCCATTGCTTTTGCGGCAGTATCCGGTGAAATGATACAGCTGTGACATTTCTGCACTCTGTGCAATAAAACAGGAAACACTGCCGTTACGGTGCGTATATACTGTATGGAGGTAAAGACAATGAGTACAGTATATGAACTGAAAAAGCACCTGCACAGAATTATTGAGCAGGCATATAAGGACGATCCGAAACTGGCGGCGTACAAAGATTTTCAGCTTCGCCTGCGCGATGAAGAAATGAACAGTTCCACCGGCACCTATGATCCGAATGATCATACGATCGAAATCACGAATCTTGCGGATGGGGAAGCAAATAATCTCTGCACACTGATCCATGAGCTCTGCCATCATATCGAGACCTGCCAGAGAGGGAAAACCGGCCATCAGAAGTCTTTCTATGATATATACGCAAAGCTTCTGTACGCAGCCCTGGATCTGAAACGGATATCCCTGCATGATTTCCAGAACATGGAGCACCGCAACTCTGATTATGCCAAGGTCCAGAAAATCCTGCGTTCCTATGTCGCAAAGGATACGGCTGTCGATGCGGAAAAGACCGTAGCGGTCGTCAATGCCTATGCAATCAAAGAGGAACTGAAGAAATACGGCTATCACTGGGATGATCTGAACCGGGCATGGACCCGAACCCTGCATGTCAGAGAGGCACAGGCGGAATATGACCGGCTGATCAGCACCGGGGTGAAAGCAGATACCATCCAGATGCTGGATGCGAATGCAATGCGGATGGCAAAGGGCGGCCATGCCCTGCGGGTATACGGTGCCTACAGCATCCGTGAACAGCTCCGGGCATGGGGCTATCACTGGGACAAAGAAAACAGATGCTGGTATAAGCAGCTGAGTGAAGACAGTGCCCGTCAGGAACAGAAAAAGATCCTGCAGCTGGGATCATTCCGTACCGAATACAAATGAAAAAGCAGAGGGTCATTCCTCTGCTTCGGGTTCCGGTTCATTCAGAAGCTTCATGAATTCTTCGCCGGTAATGGTTTCTTTGGTATACAGATAATCGGATATGCGGTCCAGTTCGGCCCTGTGTTCCATCAGCAGTTTCTTTGCTTTTTCATGCTGGACGGAAACAAGTTCCACAACCTGGGCATCGATATCCGCAGCCGTCTGGTCGGAACAGGCAAGACTTGCGTCGCCGCCGAGGTATTTGTTATTGACGGTTTCCAGCGCTGTCATATCGAATTTATCCGACATGCCGTAGCGGGTGATCATGGATCTGGCGATCCTGGTCGCCTGTTCAATATCGTTGGATGCGCCGGTCGACACATCGCCGAAGACGATTTCCTCGGCTGCTCTGCCGCCGGTCAGCGTCGCAATACGGTTTTCCAGTTCCTGCTTTGTATACAGATAGTGATTTCCTTCCTCGATCTGCATCGTATAGCCCAGGGCACCGGAGGTACGCGGAATGATCGTGATCTTCTGGACCGGAGCACTGTGCGTCTGCACCGCTGCCACCAGGGCATGTCCGACTTCATGGAAGGCAACGCGTTTCTTTTCCGCATCGGTGAGAATCGCGTTTTTCTTCTGGTAGCCGGCAATGACGACTTCAATGCTTTCTTCGAGGTCTTTCTGGGTGACGGAAGTTCTGTTCTCCCGTACTGCCCGCAGCGCTGCTTCATTGATGATATTCGCCAGTTCTGCACCGGATGCGCCGGATGCCATTCTGGCAATGACGCTGTAGTCGATGTCCGGTTCGGTTCTGACCTTGGCCGCATGGACCCGCAGGATTGCTTCTCTGCCTTTGAGATCCGGCAGTTCCACCGGCACCCGCCGGTCAAAGCGTCCCGGACGCAGCAGTGCGGCATCCAGGGATTCCGGACGGTTGGTTGCGGCAAGAATCACGACACCGCTGTTTTCTTCAAATCCGTCCATTTCCGTCAGAAGCTGGTTGAGGGTCTGTTCCCGCTCATCGTTTCCGCCGATATTTCCGGTGGTACGCTTGCCGCCGATGGCATCGATTTCATCGATGAATACGATGCACGGTGCTTTTTCTTTGGCGTTTTTGAACAGGTCTCTGACCTTGGATGCGCCCATGCCTACAAACATTTCGACAAATTCCGATCCGGACATGGAGAAGAAGGGTACATTGGATTCGCCGGCGACTGCCTTGGCAAGCAGGGTTTTGCCGGTGCCCGGAGGACCTACCAGCAGAATGCCTTTCGGCATCGATGCGCCGATCATCTTGTATTTGCTGGGATCATGCAGGTAAGTAACGATTTCCTGCAGACTTTCCTTGGCTTCTTCTTCGCCGGCTACATCCTTGAAGCGGATCTCGTTTTCTTTCTTCGTATATACCCGGGCATTGGCCTTGCCCATATTGAAGATATTGCCGCCTGCACCTGCACCGCCTCTTGTCAGCATCCTGAACAGCATGCCGGCAATCAGCAGCGGGAACATCCAGTTGAACAGCAGGGAAATCAGAGGCTGGGTCTGCTCAATGATCGAAGCGGTGAATTCCACATTGTGTTCTTTCAGACGGTCGATCAGCTGCGGGTCATCCATGATACCCGTACGGTAGACCGTTTCATCATTTTTCTTCGCATACAGGATCTGGTTTGCCTGTACTTCAACTTCCTTGATCTGGTCGTCTTCGATTTCCTGGATAAATGTACTGTATGGCTGCAGCACGATGGCTGCCTGCTGCATGTGCGGAACCATGAACAGGTTCAGCAATGACAGTATCAGAATGACAACCGCATAGTAGTAGATCAGCGGACGTCTTCCTTTATTCTTGTTGTCGTCGGTATTGATAAACATCACCTCCTTGAATGTATATTAGCACTTTATTGACGAGAGTGCTAAATTATTTTATTTCAAAAAGAAAAACGGACGAGTGTCCGCTTATTCTGCATATCCGTCCGGATTCTGCGACTGCCACCGCCATGCATCGCGGCACATGTCTTCCAGATTCTTTTCTGCTTTCCAGCCCAGAACCGCTTCCGCTTTGGCCGGATCGGACCAGCATTCCGCAATATCGCCCGGGCGTCTTGCATCGATCTGGTAAGGAAGATCCTTTCCGCAGGCTTTGGAGAATGCCTGGATGATTTCCAGAACGCTGTAGCCTTTGCCGGTGCCGAGATTGAATACATTGACACCTTCCAGCCGGTCCAGTGCTTCAATGGCTCTGACATGGCCCTTTGCCAGATCGACGACATGGATATAATCGCGCACGCCGGTTCCGTCCGGGGTGGGATAGTCATTGCCGAATACATGAACCTTCTCCAGCTTGCCGGATGCGACCTGTGCTACATACGGCAGCAGGTTGTTCGGTATACCTTTGGGATCTTCGCCGATCTTTCCGCTTTCATGGGCGCCGATCGGATTGAAATAGCGCAGCAGAATGACTTTCCAGGCCGGATCGGATTTCCAGATGTCGGTCAGGATCCTCTCCTGCATTGCCTTTGTTTCGCCATAGGGATTCGTTCTTTCACCCAGCGGGCATTCTTCCGTGATCGGTACGAATGCCGGATCGCCGTATACGGTCGCCGAGGAGGAGAACACGATGTTCCGGCAGTCATGGCTGCGCATAACATCGCACAGCACCAGGGTGCTCAGCAGATTGTTTGTATAGTATTCGATCGGTTTGCGGGTGGATTCTCCGACTGCCTTGAAGCCGGCAAAATGAATGACACCGCCGATCGGACTTTCTTTCTCAAACAGATCATTCAGCGCTGCTCTGTCACAGACATCGATCTGATAGAAAGCCGGACGTCTGCCTGTGATTTCTTCGATCCGGTCGATGACCATTGCCTTGGAATTGCTCAGATCATCCGCAATGACAACATCGAATCCGCTGTTCAGCAGTTCAACACATGTATGCGAGCCGATAAAACCGGCTCCGCCAGTTACCAGTAGTTTCATATTTATTTATTACCTCTACGATATTCTAGCACAATTGTTCCGCAGCCATACAGAGACGGCAAAAAAGTTATTTGCAATCTGCCATGCATTGTGTAAAATAACTGCATGTTGAAAGAGAGGAACTGATATGGGCGGCTTTTTCGGAGCAGCACTGCATGAGGACTGTGTCTTTGACTTATTCTACGGCACGGACTACCATTCTCACCTTGGCACAAGAAGAGCAGGTATGGCAGTAATCGGCAAACAAGGATTTAACCGGGCGATTCACAACATTGAAAACTCTCCTTTCAGGACAAAATTCTCGACAGATGTTCTGGATATGGAAGGAAACATGGGTATCGGCTGTATCTCTGACTATGATCCTCAGCCTCTGATGGTGCGCTCGCACCATGGCACATACGCAATCGTCACCGTCGGAAAGGTGAACAACACGGATGAAATCGTGGAAGAGATCTTTTCCCACTCACAGACGCATTTCCTGGAAATGAGCGGCGGCGATATCAACAAGACCGAACTCGTAGCGGCAATCATCAACCAGAAAGACAATCTGATCGAAGGCATCCGCTTTGCCCAGGAACTGATCGACGGATCCATGACGATCCTGCTTCTGACAAATACCGGTATTTACTGTGCCAGAGATAAACTGGGCAGAACACCGATCATGATCGGAAAGAAAAACGAAGGATTCTGTGCGACATTCGAATCCTTTGCCTATAAGAAACTCGGATACAGCGACTATCATGAACTCGGACCGGGGGAAATCGATGTCATTACACCGGATTCCTGTACCATCCTTGTACAGCCCGGCAAGAAGATGCGGATCTGCACCTTCCTGTGGACATACTACGGATATCCGCCCAGTGCCTATGAGGGAACCGCTGTTGAAAAGATGCGCTATGACTGCGGCAAGTACATGGCCCAGCGGGACGGACTGACCATTGAGGATATCGATACCGTTGCCGGTGTGCCGGATTCCGGTATCGCCCATGCGATCGGCTATTCCAATGAATCCAAGATTCCGTATTCCCGTCCATTTATCAAATATACGCCGACATGGCCCCGTTCCTTCATGCCGACCATGCAGACAAAGCGCGATCTGATCGCCAAGATGAAACTGATTCCTGTCCGGGAACTGATCCAGGACCAGAGACTCCTGCTCATCGATGACTCGATCGTCCGGGGAACCCAGCTGCGGGAAACAACCGAATTCCTGTATGAAAGCGGCGCAAAGGAAGTCCATGTACGTCCGGCCTGCCCGCCGATCCTGTTCGGCTGCAAATATATCAACTTCTCCCGTGCGACTTCTGACATGGAACTGATTGCCAGAAGACTGATTGCCCAGGAAGAAGGCGGCGATGTCGCAAGAGACGTACTGGATGATTATGCAAATCCGGATACGGAGCGCTATGAAAAACTTCTGGAACTGATGCGCAGACAGATGAACTTCTCATCGCTGGCATTCAACCGTATGGATGATATGATCAGGGCAACCGGTCTGCCGGAAGACAGCCTCTGTACATACTGCTGGAACGGCAGAGAATAACCGCTGAAGAGAGAGCATGCCTCTCTCTTTTTCGATGGCTTCCGGACAGTTGTGTTTTTCAGCCATTTTTCCGAATTGATTGTATAATGGTTGATTGAGGTG
Source organism: uncultured Erysipelotrichaceae bacterium (assembly GCA_902786245.1). Classification (GTDB taxonomy): domain Bacteria; phylum Bacillota_I; class Bacilli_A; order Erysipelotrichales; family Erysipelotrichaceae; genus Bulleidia. Next base: position 36,836 of record CADABS010000034.1, on the reverse strand, counting down.
TACGAAATGGAAAAAATAACTGCAAAAGCCCCGTGGCTTGACCATCTGGTAGGAGTACCTGCACATCTGGATTACTTTCAGGGATCCATGTATGAAGCAGTGGAAAAAATAGCCAATGAGTTCCCTGACCAGGTCGCGTTTGACTTCATGGGACGCTCCACAACATATTCACGGCTGATCCGTGAAATCAATCAGTGCGCAAAATCGCTGCGTACCATCGGTGTCCGCAAGGGCGACAAGGTAACGATTGCGATGCCCAACTGCCCCCAGGCAATCTTCATGTTCTATGCGGTCAACCTGGTCGGTGCCATTGCCAATATGATCCATCCGCTGTCGGCGGAAAAGGAAATCGAGCATTATCTGATTGCTTCTGACTCCGTGACGGCAATTACCCTGGATCAGTTCTATGACAAATTCGAACGGATCCGGGCAAAGACAAACGTTGTCAATATTATTATTGCCAGCGTCAAGGATGAACTCTCCCGTCCGGTCAGAGCCGGATACATGTTAACGGAAGGAAGAAAGATCCAGAAAATCCCGGCAGACGCACCGGTGATCCGCTGGCAGGAGTTCATGCGTCTGGGCAATCACTGTTTCTATAACTATAAGGCAGACGTCAAGGCGGAAGATACCGCTGTCATTCTGTATTCCGGCGGCACGACCGGTACGACCAAGGGGATTATGTTAAGCAACCTGAACTTCAATGCCCTCGGTCAGCAGGTCATTGCGACCAATCCGATGTTCCGGCCGGGTGACAAGATGCTGGCAGCAATGCCGCTGTTCCATGGCTTCGGTCTGGGTGTATGCATTCATACCATGCTCAGCCAGGGCGGCAGATGCATTCTTGTGCCCAGATTCACGGCCAAGAGCTATGCCAAGCTGATCACTAAATACAAGTGCAACTTCATTGCCGGTGTACCGACCCTGTATGAAGCACTGCTGCGTCTTCCGAGTATGGAAAAAGCGGATCTGAGCAGTCTGAAAGGTGTATTCAGCGGCGGCGATTCCCTGTCCATCGAACTGAAAAAGAAATTCGATGAATTCCTGAAAGAACACAATGCGAAAGTGCAGATCCGGGAAGGATACGGAACCACGGAAACCGTTACGGCATGCTGCCTGACACCGGTCAACAGAGCCAAGGAAGGATCGATTGGTCTCCCGTTCCCGGATACCTATATCAAGATCGTCGAACCGGGCACAGACAGAGAAGTTCCGTATGGAACCGAAGGCGAGATCCTGCTGGCAGGTCCTACCGTCATGGTCGGCTATATGAACAATCCCGAAGAAACTGCAGAGACTCTGCGTCATCATGCGGACGGCCTGACCTGGGTCTATACCGGCGACCTCGGCGTTATGGATGAAGAAGGCTTCATCTTCTTCAAGGGCAGAGCCAAGAGAATGATCATCAGCTCGGGATACAATATCTATCCTGCCCAGCTGGAAAACATTCTCGATGCCCATGAAAAGATTCATATGAGCTGCGTCATCGGCATTCCGGATTCCTACAGGATCCAGGCGGTCAAGGCATTCATCATGCTGAAGCCGGGTGTTCCTGCGGATGAAAACACTGAAAAGGAAATCATGGATTACTGCCGCAAACATATCGCAAAATACGCGATGCCCAAAGAAATCGAATTCCGTACGGAACTGCCGAAGACTCTGGTAGGCAAGGTTGCGTACCGTGTACTCGAAGAGGAAGAAAAAGGTAAGAGGATCGTTCAGCCGAAGGAAGAAAGCAATGCAGGATAAAAAATGGGGAGACCGCAGAGACGGAACCTGGATCAAAGATGTTCCGGGACTGACGACAATCATGATGCATATCTGGCCGCACCGGACAGACTGCGAAGTGTATCTGAATGACAAAATCGACGCAACCGAGCTTCTGAAATATCTTGAAAAAAAGAATGCCGAACCGAAGGATTACAAAACAACGCTGTTTCACTGTTTCGTCACGGCGGTTGCCAGAATGATCAGAGAACGTCCCAAGATGAACCGTTTTATCCAGGGCAGACGCCTGTACCAGAGAAACGAGATCAGCCTCAGCTTTATTGCCAAGCGCAGATTCGCAGATTCCGCAGAAGAATCGCTGATGGTCATTGTGCCGAAGGATACGGATACGATCAATGAAATCAGCCGGAAAATCTACGGCGATGTCAAAGAGACCAGAGCCAGGAAGACAACCGAAGGCATGGACTCGACCATTGATGCCTTTGCGAAGCTGCCCCGTCCGGTTCTTGCCGGAGCGCTCGGTGTGATCAAGCGTCTGGATTTCTTCGGTATCAATCCCAAGGTTCTGACGGAAGGGGATACCCACTATACATCGGTCCTGCTGAGCAATCTCGGTTCGATCGGATGCCCTTCGGTGTATCACCATTTGGCCAACTACGGTACCAATTCGATCATTATTACGATCGGAGCCATTCACAAAGAAGAACTGCTGATGCCGGACGGACATAAGGAAATCAGAGATGTCATCGATATCGGTGCAACCCTGGACGAAAGAATCGCAGACGGATTCTACTTTGCCCGCAGCCTGAAGCTGATCAAGCATATCATGGCGCATCCGGAACTTCTCGAACGGCCGCTGAGTGAGCCTAGTGATTTTGACTATGAAGTATAAAATACTGAAAACCATTCTCTGTGCACTGCTGCTCTGTGCTGCTGCATGCACACCCCGGACCATTGCCGGAGATTACAGACTGACAAATATGACATCCAACGGCAGGGAATACAAAGATGACCTGCAGGTCATGGAAACGATGGGACTGACCGCCTCCATGCATCTGAATGAAGACGGTACCGGTACTGTCCAGCTGTTTCAGGAAACCTACGTCGTCAGCTGGAATGATAAAACGATCCGTATGGACGGCATCGACAACACCTATACGGTAAAAAACGGAGTGCTGGTCATGAACCGGGGAGAAGACAGTCTGACATTCACCAGACTGGAAGGGACACCGGATAAATAAATCAATTGAAATGGGAGTGAGCATATTATGATGTTCACTCCCTGCTTTTAATATTCAGCGGCTGTGTATTTCTCTGACTTTGCCAATCAATAAAATCAGGCTATAATCATGAGTTTCCATAGTTTTCCGAATCATATAAAAAAGGTTTTTTCCGATAAATTCCTATGTAAAAAAACGCTGTCTGTCACCAAATCGGAAGAAACAGCATTTCTAAAATTATGAAAAGATAAAGAAAAGCCCTATTTCAAGGGCTTTTTTGCGTCGGGATGACAGGATTTGAACCTGCGACCACTTCGTCCCTAACGAAGTGCGCTACCAAGCTGCGCTACATCCTTAGGAGGCGGACGCTCTATCCAGCTGAGCTACGAGGACAGCCGCAAACAGTATTATAGCAGAAAAAAACTTTTGAAGAAGAAAAAAATGCAGGCGAGTGTATAATAGTTTCCATCGGGCAGGAAATGTGAAAAAATACCCGGTGCGGAGGTAGCGAAATGACAAAGAAAATCATTATTACAGTTGTATGTCTGGCTGCGGCAGCGGTCATTCTGATGATGGATCTCAGCATGCCGAATAAACTGGCAGGCATCGGTGCATGCCTCGTTGCCGGATTTGTAACTGCTTCTTCCAACAACGGCACATCCGGTTCGGATGAACAGGATAAATAGTATCTGGAATGACGGGGAAAAAGGTTCATGGCAAAAGATTCAAATCTGATGACAGAAGGAGACTACCGGAAAAAGATCCTTCTGTTTGCGCTGCCGCTGTTTATCGGCAGCCTGTTTCAGCAGTTATATAACACAGTCGATTCACTGATCGTCGGAAATCTTGTTTCTGCCAGCGCTCTGGCTGCAGTCAGTTCCACGGGATCTCTGATCTATCTGCTGATCGGCTTTTTTATGGGATTTTCTTCCGGTGCCGGCATTGTCGTTGCCAGAAACATCGGCGCCCAGAATGCCAGGGAAACAGAAAAGGCAGTACATACATCCGTCGCAATGGGTCTGTTCTTCAGCGCAGTCCTGACGGTGCTGGGCGTATTCTGGTCGCCGGCGATCCTGCGCTGGATGGGTACACCGGAAGACGTTCTGCCGCTGGCGGAGCTCTATCTGAAAATCTACTTCGGCGGATCATTCGCTCTGGTCATGTACAATACCTTCGTCGGTATTCTGCAGGCAAGCGGAGATTCCCGGCATCCTCTGTACTATCTGGTCGCAAGTTCCATTCTCAATGTCATTCTGGATGTCGTGTTTATTGCCGTATTCCATATGGGTGTTGACGGCGCTGCTCTGGCGACAGTCATATCGGAATGCTTTTCGATGGTTCTTTCCCTGATCCGTCTGCTGAAGACAGATGATCTGATCCGGCTGAACCTGAAGAAAATCGGTTTCAACAGCGATCATCTTGCGATGATCCTGCGCTATGGCTTTCCGACAGCGCTGCAGGCCTGTGTCATTGACCTGTCCAATATCCTGATCCAGTCCTATATCAATTCTTTCGGTTCGCAGGCAATGGCAGGACTCGGTGCCTACTCCAAGATCGACGGATTTGCTTTCCTGCCGGTAACCGCGTTCTCGCTGTCGCTGTCGACGTTCGTATCGCAGAACCTCGGTGCCGGAAAGAAAGAGAGAATGAAACAGGGCATCCGCTTCGGTCTGTCCTGCTCGATCATCATGATCGAAATCATCGGTATCCTGTTCTTTACATTTGCGCCGCAGATCATCCGTATGTTCAATGCGGATCCTGAAGTCATTGCCTTCGGTGCCGGAAAAGCAAAGGTGTGCTGTCTGTTCTATTTCCTGCTGGGATTCTCCCATGTCACATCCGCTGTCATGCGCGGTGTAGGCAAGCCGATGGCACCGATGATCGTGATGCTTGTATGCTGGTGCGCTGTCCGTGTCGTCGTGTTCATGACAGTCGGACAGGTCTTCCATGATATCCGCCTGACATACTGGATCTATCCGTTTACCTGGGGTCTGTCCAGTGCCGCCTATCTTCTTTATATGCGGAAACTGCGCACAGAAGGTATATTATAAATACACAGCAGGAGGTTGCGATGAACGAAAAAACAAAAAAATCACTGTTTACGACATGTGCGCTGGCAGTGTCTGCTCTGATCTATACTGTAATGATCAAACTGGTTGATGTGCAGCCGATCGGTCCGGAAGGCTCCAGCGTCGGCTTTGCGGCGCTCAACGGGTTCTTCTTCAATCTGATCGGAACACATAAATTCTTCTATTATCTGACCGAATTCTTCGGTATTATTGCCATTCTGATTGCGCTGCTGTTTGCGGCAGTCGGTGCCTATCAGCTGTATACGCGGAAGAATCTGCTCAAGGTCGATAAGAATGTCCTGGCCATGGGCGGCATCTATATCCTGGTCATTGTACTGTATGTTCTCTTTGATAAGATTCCGGTCAACTACAGACCGGTCATTCTGGACGAAGGGCTGGAATCTTCTTATCCTTCCACCCATACAATGCTTTCCATGTGCATTATCGGATGCGCCCTGATCGAATTCCGCCAGGTACTGAAAAAGTCCGTTCTTAAAATCGCGGAACCGGTCTGTATCGCATTGATTGCTTGCACGGTCATCGGCCGTCTTCTCTCCGGCGTACACTGGTTCACGGATATCATGGGCGGCGCACTGATCAGTGCAGCCATCATTTCTCTGTATTACACGGTCGTTCTTTACTTCAAGCAGAAGAAACAGCGCAGAAAAGTCTGAATTCACAATGGTTCCCGCAGTGGAACCTTTTTAAATACAATGAAGCAATAAAAATGAGATCCGGTCCCAGTCAATTTCTATGTTCTCCGGCAGATCATCAAATGCTTTACGGTATCTCGTCTTTTCATTCATCGTCCCAATCCTCCTCGAGATTTTTTCTCAGTTTCTTTCTGGCTGCGGACATTCTGCTGTTGACCGTTCCCTCCGGTATTCTCAGCAATGCACTGATTTCCTTCTGAGAATAGCCTTCATAGTAGTACAGGTGAAGAACAGATCTGTACCTGACCGGCAGCCTCATCAGTGCATCCAGCAGTTCTTTACTGCTGTCCGCTGCCGGTATTTCTTCCATATACTCTTCGAAAGAAACTCTGTTTCTGTTCCAGAAGGCTCTGCGGATGTCCTTGGCTCTGTTGATGGCTGTGCGCAGCAGCCAGGCTTTCAGATGTTCCGCGGAATCGAATTCGGTTTCTGTATGAAGATACCTGATCAGGGTGTCTGAAAGAACGTCTTTGGCGTCTTCCGCATTGGCGGTTATACTGAAAGCCGCATTGTATATATTGCGTGCATATGTGCTGTAAACTTCTTCGACGCTGATTCTCAGGTTCTTTCCTCTTCACCTATCATACGATTGAAAAGATGACGGGATTGTCAGAATGATAATAATTTTCATAATAAAAAATCCTGTTCTTCCTGAGAAAAACAGGATCACAGTATTCCGGACAGGAAAACTGTCAGATATAGTTTTCTTTGAGATAACTGATCCAGCGTGCATATTTGCCGATGTTCTTTTTCAGAATCGCGCAATGATAATGGAGCACAGCTTCAGGATCAGTAATCGGGATGAATATCCGACCGCTGTTTTCATTTGAACGGAACAGACGGATCGTCAGATCAGAGGCAAATGCCGGCAGAGTGGAAGCGTTAACGACAGCACTGAGGGCTTCCAGAGAATCCTGCAGGACGAACTTTGAATCCGGCATCATATTCATCGTCAGATCATGCCATACGCCGATTTCACTGACCATGACAAATGTTTCGCCGTTCATCTGGCTGAAGGTAAGACCCTGGTCTTTGAACAGAGCAGCCGGATGAGCAGGTATCAGGGAGAAGTAAAGAGATTCACTGCCGCATGGAAAGCTGATTGCATCTTCATCTTCGTATGCATGGGAGAGGATCACAAATCCATATTTCCCGGTTTTCAGCCCTTTCAGCAAAGTTTCTTCATCTTCCATTTCCGAAGAGACTTTCATCTTCGGATAAAGCTGCGTCAGATGCAGAGGCATTTCCATCATCGGACCCGGCGTGCAATAGCCTGCGGATAAAGTGTGCAGGGAAGAATCATAATTTCTGACAGCGGTGATCATATCATTTTCTGACTCAAGAATTCTTTTAGCCATGGATGCAGCCATTTTTCCGGTTTCATTAAGGGCGATCCTGTTCTTTGTCCGGTCAAACAGAGAGACTCCAAGGAGGTCCTCGAGTTTCTGCATCGAGCGGCTTAACGCAGGCTGGGAAATATGAAGATGTTCCGCGGCAGCGGATAAGGTACCGTAATCATAGAATGCACACAAAGCTTCCAGCAGGTAGATTTCAATCATGACGCACTCCTTCACTATGCGTTTCAATTATAGCATGCTTAACTAACCGGCATTGTACAGAGTCTGGAAAAGCAGCTAATCTGTAAGTGTAAACAGAAGGAGATATAACAGTATGGAATACTTAACACTCAATAATGGAAACAAAATGCCGATGGCAGGGATCGGTGTCTTCCTCCTTAAGCCTGAGGAAACGGAACTCTCTGTTCTCAGCGCTCTGGCGGATGGTATCCGCCTCATTGATACAGCAAATGCCTATATGAATGAAAAGGCTGTCGGTCGTGCAATGAAAAAGAGCGGTGTTGCAAGAGAGGATATCTTCCTTGTTACAAAGTTATGGCCGACGGTCTACACCGATGAAAATGCCATCGATGAAACTCTGGCAAGACTCGGCACGGATTATGTCGATCTGCTCTTCCTGCATCAGCCGGCAGGTGACTGGCGTACAGGTTATAAAATGATGGAAAAAGCTTATAAGGAAGGAAAGGTAAAGGCTCTTGGTCTTTCCAACTTCCCGATCGAATGGCTGAAGGAGATCATTGAAACAGCTGAAATCAAACCGCAGATGGTTCAGGTGGAAGCGCATCCGTACTTTCCGCAGACAGAACTCATGAAAGTTCTTGCGGAAACAGGCATGGGCTTAATGGCATGGTATCCGCTGGGACATGGCGACAAGAACCTGATCAATGAACCGGTCTTCACAAAACTGGCTGAGAAATACGGCAAGTCCAATGCCCAGATCATTCTGAGATGGCACGTACAGTCCGGCAACGTCATCTTCCCGGGTTCCAGAAATCCCGCCCATATCAGAGACAATTTCAATATCTTTGATTTCACCCTCACCGATGAAGAAATGGCAGAGATCGCATCAGTCGACAAGAACCTCCGCTACTACAACGCAACGATTGAAGAAGCACAGAAATACGCAAAGATGAACATGGACTTCAATGCCCAGGAATAAGGAGAAATCATATGGAATTTGTCACATTGAACACAGGCGCAAAAATGCCTCAGGTCGGCTTCGGTGTCTTCCAGATTCCCGATGCCGATGAATGCAAAAGAGTCGTCATCGATGCCATCAAGGCAGGATATCGTTCCTTTGATACAGCGGCTTCCTATATGAATGAAGAAGCGGTCGGCGCAGCCATCAAAGAAGCCATCGAAACCGGTCTTGTCACCAGAGAAGAACTGTTCATCACATCCAAGATGTGGGTCCAGGACATGAAGAACTATGACATGGCCAGGAAAGCCATTGACACATCCCTGGAAAAGCTCGGTCTTGAATACCTTGACCTCTATCTGCTTCACCAGGCAATGGGCGATTACTTTTCCGCCTACAGAGCAATGGAAGATGCGTATAAAGAAGGCAAACTGAAGGCAATCGGTGTATCCAATTTCTTCCCGAATGTTCTGATGAATCTTGTTGAAAATGTGGAAATCAAGCCGGCTGTCAATCAGGTTGAACTGCATCCGTTCTTCGCCCAGACAGCAGCACTGGAAAACATGAAGGAACTCGGCATCCAGCCGGAAGCCTGGGCACCTTTGGCAGAAGGTAAGCACGGCATCTTCACAGATCCTGAACTGACAGCAATCGGTGCAAAGTACGGCAAGAGCGCTGCCCAGGTCGTTCTGAGATGGAATGTGCAGAGAGGAGTAGTGATTCTGCCCAAGAGCACAAAGCCGGAAAGAATGGCACAGAATAAGGACCTCTTCGACTTCACACTGACCGATGAGGAAATGGAACAGATCACTGCGAAGTCTCTGGATCATTCCGAGATCATCAACCATTTTGATCCAAAGCTCGTTCAGTTTTTGAACAGAAGAAACATCCACGATTAAAGGAGGATCATATGCAGGAAAAACTGTTTGCATTATCCGATGCATTCTGGAATGCGATGAAGAACCGGGATGGCGAAACGATGTATGCGATTGCGGATCCCAACTGCAATTTCGTTCATATCGGCACCAATGCCGATCTGGACAAGGAAGTAAAATACTACACCGACGGCATTTTCCAGCCGACGGACATCACCGTTCATAACCGTGAATTGCATTCCTTCGGTGATACCGCGATTGTCCTGACTGATGTTGACTATGGTCTGATGCTCGACGGCAGCCCGACAACACATCACTTCATGGTGACGGAAGTTTATCAGAATCAGAAAGATGACTGGAAACTGATCCAGTTCACATTCACGGCTCTCGTTCACTGAACGGCATAGTTAAGGTCAGCACTGGCTGACCTTTTGTGAAACAAGGAGGAATCATTGACATATACAGGAAATACAAAAATCAAAGAAGTGATCAATGACTCGGCTTTCCACGGAAATGGCAGACTTTTGTTCCCAGTTCAAAGAGGATACATGTCAGGAAACACCCTGGGAAGCATGGATCTGACCTGGTATTCAGAGATTGATGGCAATATGACAGTAACCATCTGCAATCATCTGAAGGAAAGAGCCGAAGCAGGAGAAAAGATCTTCTTTGATATCTACAGTGAGGAAGAAAAGAAAGCAGACCCACGTAAAAATGATACCGGCCTCTGGTATTTCAAAGGAGAGCCCGGAAGCCGCTTTGCTGTATGCAATGCCGGCGGCGGTTTTGCCTACGTCGGTGCCATGCATGACAGTATGCCCCATGCATATACACTGTCACAGAACGGATACCACGCCTTTGCCCTGATTTACAGACCTGGGGCACAGACCGCCTGTGAGGATCTGGCAAGAGCCATTGCCTTCATCTTTGAACATGCTGAAGAACTTGACATCAATACGGACTGCTATTCTCTCTGGGGCGGAAGTGCCGGTGCGAGAATGGCATCCTGGCTGGGATCGCACGGAACTGCTGCCTTTGGGGAAAAACCATGTCCCAATGCCGGAACTGTCGTAATGCAGTATACCGGTCTTGGTGAAGTCTTTGGCAATGAGCCGCCGACCTATAACTGTGTCGGAACAGCAGACTGGATCGCTTCATATCAGACAATGGAAAGAAGAATTGAAAGAATCAGAAGAAACGGCACAGATGCCATGATAGAAGTCTTTCCCGGACTTGACCATGGCTTCGGCCTTGGTACACACACAAAAGCGGAAGGCTGGATCGACCGGGCTGTAATCTTCTGGGAAAAACAGATGATACCGGAAAGGAAAAGAATATGACAAAAGTATTATTCATCAATGGAAGCCCTGAAAGACAGGGAAACACAGCAGGTCTTGCAGCAGCTCTTCTCAAAGGCACAGAAGCAGAAACATTGAATCTGACAGATTATCGAATCAATGTTTATGGTCAGACATTACCCGGTGATCAGTTTGATGAAGTACTGGCCATGATGAAAAAAGCGGATGTGCTGATCATTGGCTCACCAGTTTACTGGCATAATATCTGCGGTTCTGTACGTAATCTTCTAGACCGATTCTACGGACCGGTTTCACAGGGTGAACTCAGCGGGAAAAAACTCTGGTTTATTTACCAGGGCGCTGCACCGGAACAGTGGATGATGGAAGCCGGTGAATATACTATGAAACGGTTTGCCGGTCTCTATGGCATGGAATATAAGGGGATGATCACTAATGCAAAACAAGCACAGAAACACTCTGTAGGGGAGTAAACAAAATGAATGTCAACAGAATGAAGCTGAATAACGGCCTGGAAATTCCAAAACTGGGTTTCGGAACGATCGGCCAGTCCGGTGATCTTATTACAGATAACGTCGCATTTGCGCTGCACCATGGCTATGAGCTGATCGATACTGCCAACCGCTATGGAAATGAGGTTGAAGTAGGACTTGGTTTAAAAAAATCCGGTATGAAAAGGGAAGACTACTTTCTTGAGACAAAGCTGGGGCCGACGCTTTATGAAAAGGACTATGCCATTGATGATACACTTGTCAGACTCGGGGTTGACTATATTGATGTGATGCTGCTGCATCATCCGGTAAACAATTATCTCTATGCCTGGGGCATGCTGGAGAAGGCGTATAAGGAAGGAAAGATTCGCGCAATCGGTCTTTCTAACTTCCAGACAGACCAGATTCAGGAAGTTATCGATCAAGGAGAAATCAGACCAATGATCATGCAGGTGGAATGTCATCCGTACTTCCCGGCTGAGACAAGAAAGCCATATTGTGACGCTAATGACATCCGCCTGCAGTCCTGGTTTCCGCTGGGACATGGTTCCCCGGAAATGCTCAATGAGCCGGTCCTTGTGCAAATGGCGGAAAAATACGGGAAAAGCACTGTCCAGATCGTTATCAGATGGCATATCCAGATGGGCTTCGGTCTGGTACCGGGCTCTAAATCCCATGGTCATATCGAAGACAATGCGAAGGTGTTTGACTTCAGTCTGACCGAAGATGAAATGGACCTGATCGCCACCTTAAACAAACATGAGCCGTTCTATAAGGTGACCGAAGAATCTCTTCAAAAAATGGCAGTGACCAAATGCAATTTTGAGGAGTGATTATGAAAGTATTGATGATCAACGGCTCTCCCAAAGCCGGCGCCTGCATCGGCACCGCGTTAAAGATCGCTTCTGAGGTTCTGAAAGAAGAGGGGATCGAAACAGAAACCATCCACATTGGCAACAAGGATATCCGCGGCTGCATCGCCTGCCTTTCCTGTCGGAAAAACGGTAAGTGCGTTTTCGAGGATATTGTCAATGAGACTTATCCGAAACTCGATGATGCGGACGGTATTATTGTCGGCACACCGGTCTATTTCGGAAATCCAAACGGAACCGTTCTTTCCTTCCTGCAAAGACTGTTCTACAGCTATCCGGGAAATCTGAAAATGATGCCTGCGGCAGCAGTGATCTCCAATCGCAGGGGAGGCAGTTCCGCTTCCTTTGAGGCAATGAACCAGTTTTTCACAATGCGGGAGATGCCGGTGGTCACTTCTTCGTATTGGAATGATGTTCACGGTTATACGGCAGAAGATGTCTATAAAGACGAGGAAGGTGTGCAGACAATTCGCAATCTGGCTCTGAATATGTCATTTATGATCAAAGCCATCCAGGCACAGAAGGAGAAAGAAGGACTTCCCGATACGAAAAAGGAAGTACGCACAAATATGATCCGCTAGAAGGAGAAAAAACATGGAATACAGAACATTGAAAAACGGCGTCACAATGCCGATGGAAGGATTCGGGGTCTTTCAGGTCAGAGACTTTGAAACATGTAAAGAATCCGTGCTGAATGCAATCAAAGCAGGTTACCGGCTGATCGACACCGCCGCCTCCTATGGCAATGAGGACGCCGTCGGCGCCGCTGTCAGACAGGCGGTTGAAGAAGGTGTCTGCACAAGGGAAGAACTCTTTATCACATCCAAGATGTGGGTGGCGGATATGGTGAATGAAGAGACGGCAGCTGCCGCCATTGACGCATCCCTTCAGAAATCAGGTCTGGAATATCTGGATCTTTATCTGCTTCACCAGGCAATGGGTGATTATTTCGCTGCCTGGAGAGCGATGGAAAAGGCATATGAAGAAGGAAAACTCAGAGCGATCGGCGTTTCAAACTTCTATCCCAACATCCTGGCAAATTTTTGTGAAACCGTCCGGATTCCGCCAATGGTCAACCAGGTGGAACTCCATCCGTACTTCACCCAGGAAGGCGCTCTGGAAAATATGAAATATTACAATGTCGTCCCCGAAGCCTGGGCGCCGCTGGGCGGCGGCCGCTACAATTCGTTTGAAAATGAAATGCTTAAAGGAATTGCAGCATCTCATCATAAAACCGTCGGTCAGGTCATCCTGAGATGGAATGTTCAGCGGGGTGTTGTCATTATTCCCAAATCCACCCATGAAGAAAGAATCAGAGAAAATTTCGATATCTGGGATTTTGAGCTGAATGAGGAAGAGATGAAGCAGATCGCTTCCCTCGACATGGGATATACAGGCTCAAGGGCCAAGCACTTCGATCCGGACTTTGTCCGCATGTGCCTGGGCCGCAGGATTCACTGAGTACAAAAGAAAAAGATCATTCATACCGGGACAGCCCAGATCATGCAGGCTGTCCCGTATGTTTAAAGTCCGGCAATACAGCTGTATCGGATCTTACTGTGTGCCCGTAATTTCCCATGGCTTTGGCCTTGGCAGCGGAATAAACGTGGAAAACACAATGAAACGTCCGATATGCTATCGCTTGCAGTTTCATAATTTTGATATACTGAAAGCAGAAACAGGAGAAAAAAGATAATGAAGACCTTATATCTGATGCGTCATGGCCAGACGATGTTTAATGTTGCCCATAAGATTCAGGGGTGGTGCGACGCTCCGCTTACGGATCTGGGCAGAGCCCAGGCAGAAACTGCCGGGCAGTGGTTCCGTGACAGAAACATTGTTTTTGACTATGCTTATTCTTCCACATCGGAACGGGCTGCAGATACTCTGGAAATCGTTACCGGCGGTCAGATGCCCTATGAAAGAATCCGGGGGCTTAAAGAATGGTTTTTCGGAAAACTGGAAGGCCATGACGAATCGCTGAATCCTTCTTTTCCGTATGGCGATCAGTTCAAACAGTACGGCGGTGAAGGGGAAAAGGAATTCCAGGAGAGATTCAGCAATACAGTCACCGGTATTATGAACATGGCAGAGGAAAATACGACGACACTGATCGTAGCCCATGGCGCTGCATGCGGTCAGTTTTTCAACAAATGGCAGGCTTATACGCTGATTCCGAGAAAAACAGGTATCGGCAACTGCGCTATTTTCAAATATTCCTATGATGGGGTAGTCTTTATGTGCGAGGATGTCATCATACATGACTTTTCCGGTCTCAATCCGGAATTGGCTAAAACGGTTTATATAACAAGCAGGAGATAGAGAAAATGACAGACAGAGAAATGTATGAGATTTACCGCAGATGGATTCTTGATCAGACAGATCCGTTTTATAAAATCGACGAAAAAAGCGAAGATGAAATCGACTTTGTAACAGAGAGTGCCGTCGGTCATGTGCAGTTTTATCATCTGGAATATGAAATCTGCGCCCTGACAATCGAAACAGAAAAATCAGATGAGCCTGTTTTCTTCCTGCATTTTGAAATCAAGGATCTTGACCATGCCAAAGATCTGTTCACCCAGATGATCGGTTCGCTGAAAAAAGCAGGCACCGACAGCAAGATCAAAGTTCTGTTAAGCTGCACCTCCGGTTTCACTACTTCTTTCTTTGCGGATAAGCTCAATAATGCGGTGGAAACACTCGGTCTTGAGTATGAGTTTTCGGCTGTTCCATATACAGAACTGTTTGAGGCGGCACAGGACAGGGATGTGATCCTGCTGGCACCGCAGATCGGCTATCTGCTCAAAAAAGCGCAGGAAGTGCTGAAAGATAAGGTTATCATACAGATTCCTGCCAGTGTATTTGCGTCATACAATGTAACGCAGACTGTCGACCTGATCAGAGAAGAACTTGATAAAAAAGAAAAAGCAGAAGAGTTCATTGAGGATGTACATGATCCTGAATGGGACAGTTCCATTGCCATTGTGGCTATCATCCGCAGAAACCGCAGATTCGAAATCCACTGGCGCGGAGCAGACAAAGAAGCAGCGATGGAACGCGGTGTAACAGTTAAAGATGAAATCAATCTCCGCGACCTGGAGGACGTACTCGATGTTCTGTTCATCCGTCATCCGGAAATAAAAGGCGTAGCGGTCGTTGCACCGGGCGTTGTCTATGAAGGCCGTCTCACTCTGCCGACAGCCAAAGTCTTCGATATCGATGTAGTCGGTGAATTTACGAAGAAATACGGACGTACGTTTATTCTGTGCAATGACGCCAATGCAAGTGCGGTCGGCTATTATGCCAACCACCGCGACTGCGGCAATCTTCTGGCGTATTATCATCCGCTTGGCAATGTCGTCGGCGGTGCAGGTATCGTCATCAACGGTACTCCGGTCTTCGGAAAGAAGGACTTTGCCGGTGAATGTGCGAATTATCTGAAAACGCTCAATTTTTCTGAAGACAGATATGATCTTGCCAAAACACCGGAAGGCATCGTTGAACTGATTACTAAACTTGTCCTGCCGATGATCTGCACGGTCGGCCCGGACACTTTGGCGGTGTACTGCGATCTGCTCACCGATCCGGAAGAACTGCGGGAAAGTCTGAAAAAATATATACCTGAGCGTCATCTTCCTGAAATCACCAAGATGGACAGCCGCTACTGGGAATTGTTCTACGGCGCAGGTGTCCTGCTTTACAATGTACTGCATGGAAACTACAAATACCGTGAAGATCTGCATGAATTCATTAAAGGGCTGTAACAGTTTACTCAGGGAAAGCAGGATCTCTGTTTTAGCTGCGCAGACAGAGGAAATCGGATCTGTGCTTTGGGGAGGGCTGAATTCACTCCCGGTGCAGATATCTGCTGAGCAGTGTCAGTCCCTGCTTCATGACTTCCGGATCTGCCGTCAGACTCAGACGCAGATGGGATCCATGGAAGAAGCAGTCTCCCGGGACAAAGAATACGCCGTCCTGACGCAGAAGATCCAGAGCCAGTGTTTCAGAAGGGATATCTGCTTCATATTTCATGAAAGAGACCGTACTGAATTCCGGCAGCACAACACTGCAGAGCGGCTCTTCCCGGAGCCATTCCCGAATGACTGTGCGGTTGTCCTGAATGACGGAATATGCTCTTTCAAGCAGTTCTTCTTTGTGCTTTAAGGCAATCAGTGCCAGTGTGTCTGTCAGCGGACCGGTGGAGATAATGGAATAATCTCTGCGTTCATTGATTTTCCGGATCATATCCTTCGGACCTTTGATCCAGCCGAAGCGAAGCCCGGCAAGGGAATACATCTTGGACAGGGAACCGGTACAGATTCCTTTTTCATACAGGTCGCTGACGGAAGGGAACCGGGGATCCCGGTATACTTCATCCGACAGGATCCATACATCATTCTGCCTTGCCAGACGGATCATTTCCGATACAAACACGTCATTGAAACGCATTCCGGTAGGGTTGTTCGGATCATTGAGAATGATGAGCTTTGTTTTCTGCCGCAACGCTTCTTCCAGTTCCCTGAGAGAAGGCTGCCAGTTGTTCTCCTCATCGAGCGGAAGTTCCGTTACCGTACAGCCCAGAGCTTTGGGATAATCGCTGAACGCCTGGTATCCGGGTTTGAATGTAATCACATGATCACCTGCTTCCAGCAGGGTCTCCATCACCATCTCATTGCCCTGAAGGCATCCCTGTGCTGTAGTGACGTTATCGTGATTCCCGCTTTTATAGAGTTTCAGAATCTCGTCTTTTACCCGCGGGTCTCCGGTGATTGCCCCGTAATCGAGCCGGACATTCTGAAAGTCACCTGCCATATCCAGCGCCAGCAGTTCGCGGACTGTCAGCGGGGGAATGCAGGTGTCTGTAAGATTGAAGACGGCTTCATTTTCGTGATCCGTCATCCACTGTTCAACTTCGAATTTCGGCAGTTTCATAACAATAAACGTATCATATCTGTATCGATCGTTCCAGTGCAGTATGCATCTTTCAGAAATCGGGAAAAAAGAATGATAGATAGCTGTAATTATGTGGGCGTGGATATGTTTTGTCAGGCATGTAAGATTATAATATGCGAAAAGATGAAATGCCCGGACCGGATGAATGCTGTTTTCGTGAGCTGAACTGTGTTTTCTTCCAAACTGCCTGTCCCTGCGGCATTGCAGCAATACTTTTTCGGTCTGACAGAAATGGAAAACAGAGGATAGCAGGAAGCAGTAGAGTCAGAGTTTACAAAAGTGTCTGTTTCTACGGTGATTTTTCCATTTCGATTCTTCATTTTCAACTTCCTGAGGATCTTACTTAAGCACGTAAGATGATCCAGAAACCCTTAGGATCTGACGCCAACAAAAATGAGATCCCGTTTTCCTTAAGAAGACCGGAATCTCTTTCGTTTTATGCGGATAACAGGAATCGAACCTGCACTCCGAAGAACCAGATCCTAAATCTGGCGCGTCTGCCAGTTCCGCCATATCCGCATGTGCAGAACTATATTAGCAGATTGGATGGTTAAAATCATCCGTTTTTTCGTTTCGGTGCAGCTGCGCTTTCCTTCTTTTGCATTTTCTTTTTTCTCGGCTTTCTGACTGAGAAGCCGAACTTGCCGAGATAATCACCCAGGGCATAGTATTCGCCATGGCTGTATGCGACAAGGTCTGCTTTCTTCAGATCAAGTTTTCCTTCACTGTCGATCAGTTCTTCATGGACACCGGTGCATACGACTTCGCCGATGAACATGTCATGGCTGCCCAGTTCAATGATCTGCTTCACTCTGCATTCCAGAACAACGGGGCTTTCCGCAACCGAAGGGGCATTGACCATATTCGATTTCTGCTTCGTCAGTTTCAGATCGCCTGTCTGGGCGAATTTATCGATATCTCTACCGGATCGTACACCGGCAAAGTCTGCAGCTTTTGCCATGGAACGGCTGACCAGGTTGACGGTGAATTCGCCGGTCTCAGCGATCATATGATGCGAATATCTTTCCTTGCGGATGGATACCGATACCATGACCGGATCGGAACATACCGTGCCTGCCCAGGCAGCGGTCATGACATTGGCGTTTCCGTCATTGTCACAGCAGCCGATCAGTACAGCCGGAACGGGATTGAGCAGATTGGCTGGTTTCCAGTATTGTCTTGTCATAGTCTCTCCATTTCAAAAGCGGAGCTTTTCTCCGCTTTGTTAACAAACATAGTTCAGATAGTAGGGGAACTGCTTCAGCCACCATGGCCAGTCATGGGCAACGTCATCACCCCAGAAATCGACCCAGGCGGGAATGTCCTTATAGGCAAACAGTTCCTTCATCCTTGCGGCGTCTTCCTGCATCGGATGTTCCCAGGCACCCCGGCCGCAGACGATGATGATATCTCTGTTTCTGTACATCTCGACATAGGGATGATCATAGGTCATGCCGTTGATGTAGTCAACCGGGGAATTGGCATAGACGAGATCATCGCTGTAGTCAGGGAAGAACAATCTTGCGTCATAGGCACCGGACATGGCGATACAGCCGGCAAAGATATCCGGTCTTCTCAGCAGGAAGTTGAGGGCATGGGTTCCGCCCATGGAACAGCCTGTCGTCAGGATGCCGGAGGCATAATAGCCGCCGTTGCTCTCCGCATTGATATCAAAGATGCGCGGGCAGAGCTCATCGCAGATGTAGTGGAAATATGCTTCCTGCTGCTCGATCCGGTTCCGGTTGTCCCAGTCATTGACCCGGGACCAGGAATTCTGGTCATTGGAATCGCAGCAGAACAGCTGCAGACGGCCGGCATCGATGAACTCCTGTGCCGCCGCAACCATGCCGCGGTCTTCAAAGTCGAAGAACCTGCCGTCCTGGCACGGGAAGACAAGCATCGGCTTGCCGGCGTGGCCGTATACCTTGAACTCCATATCCCGGCCGAGATTCATGCTGTATTCGCGGAAATACTGTGTTTTCATTCGTTATCCTCTTCTGCTTTTTCAAAGACGCAGCGCATAAACGCATGGACGTCTTTCATATCTTCAAAGCGGGCTACATAGAATTCATTGCCCATTGCTTCGCCGAGCAGATCCGGCATCCGGTCATGGACCATGATGTTCGGTTCATATCTGCCGAAGATGACGGCTGCGTTGTTCTTATAATGAAGATGGTCTCTGCGGCCGCAGTAAACGGCATGGTAGGGACGCTCTGTTTCATACATGCCTTCGTTGTACATCGCCATATTCGCATAGATTTTGAATACGTTGATGTCGTTGGCGAAGTTCATCATATCCGGGGTATATCCTCCCGGCGGACGCATATTGACTTCCAGTCCGACGAGGTCGCCCTTCTTGCCAAGGCCTTTCTTGTCTTCGCTCAGACGGAAATACTCGGTATGGAAGAAACGGCCGCGGATGCCGAAGGATTTGATGACGGCAGTGCCCATGCGGTCAAGATCTTCCGGAATCTTCCGCTCGGACCAGTAGAAGCACTCATCCACGGAATTGACGATATCCATGATCGGTTCCGGGAAGGTATGGCTCGTCTTGAAGATGATGTTATTGTCCTGATCGGTAATGCCGTCAAAGGAAACGATATAGCCCGGAACGAATTCTTCCATGATGTACTGGGTACCCAGATCTCTTGTATAGAAATCCTTCAGACCTTCCTCATCGGAGATCTTCCAGGTCGCATTGGCACCGACGCCGTTGTCCGGCTTGACGATGACCGGATAGCCGACTTCATCAATGAATTTCTTTCCTTCTTCATAGGTTGTTGTCAGATGATATCTTGCGACCGGTACATTGGCCCGCTCATAATAGGCCTTCATATTCGATTTCAGTTTGAATCGCTGCACATCTTCGGACTTGTCGCCGCTCGTGATATTGAAATCCGTACGCAGGCGGGCATCCTGTTCGAGCCAGAACTCATTGTTGGATTCCAGCCAGTCGATCTTTCCGTGCTTATGCGCGAACCAGGCGACTGCTCTGTACATCTGGTCGTAGTCCATCATTGAAGAAACCTGGTAGTATTCGTCGCATGCATCTTTCATTTCCTGCGAAAGGGATTCGTAGCTGTCTTCGCCGATGCAGAGCGAAGTTCCGCCGACTTCTTTCCAGGCTTTCGGAAACTGATAATATGTTTTCGGGAATGTCGGTGATACAAATACAAAGTTCTTGCCCATAACGGCAGCCTCCTCACATTTCTGAATATACCGGTTATTTTACCATTAAATGCATGTTTTTTACCGGAAAACCGTGAGTTCATGCAATTTTCACAAAAGATTATGTACAATACATTGCAGGAGGTCATGCCATGGCAACAAGACTGGAAGAAGACCGGGCCGCAATAGACCGGATCGATGAACAGCTGGCAAAGCTGTTTGAACAGCGGTTCAATATTGTCAGAGATATTATTGAATACAAATACGAAAACCGTCTTCCGATCCTGGACAGCGGACGGGAAACCGAAATCATCGAACGCAATTCCAGGCTGGTTAAAGATGATGACATCCGCCGGTATTTCCGGATGACATATGCGCATATGATCGAACTGTCCCGCGAATATCAGGACGATATTCTCAAAGAAAAGTAATACAGCCGTGCCGTATCCTTGTGACGGATGCGGTTTTTCTTTTTTTTGGGCAAAAGAAAAAACTGCTTACTGCAGCAGATCTCTGACGACACAGGATGCGATCAGCAGTCCTCCGGCCGGCGGCACGAAGGCACTGGATCCGGGAACGGAGCGCTTCCCGCTGTTTTCCGCTTCCTGTGCATTGAACAATGGTTTGATCGGTGTCTCGGTGGAAAGAACGACCTTCAGTTTTTTTACGCCGCGTTTGCGCAGTTCTCTGCGCATGACCTTTGCCAGCGGATCGTTTTTGGTTTCATAGATATCCGTGACAATCAGTTTTGAAGGATCCAGACGGTTGCCGCAGCCCATGGAGGAGATGACCGGTGTGCCGGCTTCCTGAGCACTGAGGATCAGATCGATCTTGGCAGTCACCGTATCGATTGCATCGACGATATAATCGTATTCCCTGAAATCAAAAGTATCTTTTGTGTCCGGCAGATAGAAAAGCGGAAACGTCCGGACTTCAATGGCCGGATCAATATCACAGATCCTCTGCTTCATGACTTCTGTCTTGGCCATGCCCACGTTACTTTCCAGAGCGATGATCTGACGGTTGATATTGGAAAAAGAGACCGTATCATGATCGATCAGATCGAGATGGCCGATGCCGCTGCGGGCCAGTGCTTCAGCTGCGTATCCGCCGACACCGCCGACTCCGAATACGGCGACTCTGGCATTTCTGAGTTTTTCAAACGGTTCATCGCCGATCAGCATTTTCAGTCTTGCATATCTGTCATTCATGGCTCCATTGTAGCGGATGAAGAAGAATCCGTGTATATTTTTCTTGATGGAAAGGAAACGGAAGATCATGGAATACGGAATCCGGGAACATGCCCTGCTCTGGGGACTGCTGGTAAAAAACAGCTGTGAAATACTCGGGGATGCGGAAGGAAGAAAAATCCTCGGGGAAGCGGTATATGCATATGGCCATGGCCGGGGAAAGCGGATGGCTGAAACAGCAGAATCTCTGGGCCTGAAAAACGATATGACAGCCTTTTTCCTGTGCGGGGAATGGAAGGGGAAAGAAGGCGAAAACATCTCTGAAAGCATCCTGAAAGAAAAGGAATCCGGATCTGTCGTGCACCGGTGCCGATGGTACGATACATGGATTGAAGAAGGACTGCAGGAATACGGACCGCTGTACTGTGCCTATGTCGATCAGGGCATCTGCGACGGCTTTGACGGCGGCTTCGGTCTTACGATTGAACAGTCCAAAGGCAGAGGCGATGAAACCTGCCGCTTCTGCTGGAGCGCACCCTGTGACAGTCAGCGTCTTGCCGAGCTGCGCAGCGTATATAAAGACAGTCTGATCAAGCCGTTTTCGTTTCACTGTCAGGACCTGTTAAAGGCAGTCAGAGAAGCACTGCAGAAGCAGGCACCCGCCCGGGCAGAGCAGATCCTGCAGCAGACAAAGACGGATTTCATGCAGAGAACAGCGCCGGAATCAGCGGAACTGTTCAGCTGAAAATATTTTCATGAAAATCATTGTTGACAGTTTTCTTTCTGTTGATTATGATGCAAGCATATAAACCGGTGACCGGGAGATCAAACATATGGACAGCTTACAGAGAGCGGAGAAAGGTGAGAGCTCCGCAGTGATGCAGTATGCAAATGGACCCGTGAGGGCGCGGTGAAAGCTGAGGCGAGTATTCCGCGACGCAGTGTCGGCGTTAAAAGACAGAAAATGTGATTGCATTTTCAGAGAGTGAGCAGTGAACACTGCTAATAAAGGTGGTACCGCAGGCACAGCGCTTGTCCTTTGAAGACAGGCGCTTTTTGTTTATCACTTCCGGAAATGCACTGAAGGAATAGGAGGAATATCACATGAAGAAACTGACATCCGTATTATTATCTGCAGCACTTCTGGCAATGACAGGCTGCACCTCATCAGCACCTGAAACAGACAGCGCAGCGGAAGACGTACCGGTATACAGAGTTGCCGTCGTCAAACAGCTCGACCATGCTTCTCTCGATGAGATCGCAAATGCCGTTATTGCCGAACTGAAACAGAAGGCGGAAGACACCGGAGTGAACATTGAATTCCTCGGTACAGCGGATATGGGCGGCGGCAAGGTCTATTCCGGACAGAATGATCAGTCCACGCTGCAGCAGATCGCAAGCGATGTCATCTCCGGCAAGGCTGATGTGATCATCCCGATCGCAACAATGGCCGCAACAACCATGGCAGCGGCAGCGGAAGATACTGCAACACCGGTCGTATTTGCGGCAATCTCCGATCCGGAAAGCGCAGATCTGACAGACATCGATTATGTCACCGGCACCAGCGATGCCCTCAATACAGCCCAGATCATGGATATGATGTTCGCCCAGAATCCGGATCTCAATAAAGTCGGACTGCTGTATTCCAGCTCCGAAGTCAATTCCGAAAAGCCGATCGCGGAAGCGAAGGAATATCTGAAAAACAAAGGCTTCAGCGATGATCAGATCATCGATATGGGCGGATCGGTCAATGCCTCGGAAGTACCCCAGGCAGCCAGTGCCCTGATTGCGGAAAAGGTACAGGCAGTATTCACACCGACGGACAATGTCATCATGGATGCAGAACTGACGATCGCCCCGATGTTTGCGGAAGCAGGCATTCTGCACTATGCCGGCGCGGATTCGTTTGTCCGCAACGGCGCATTTGCGACCTGCGGCGTCAATTATACAGACCTCGGCACAGAGACAGCCGATCTGGCATTTGCGGCAATGACGGAAGGTATGGAAAATACCGGCTACTTCAAGTCATTTGAAGTCATGCCCGGCGGCATCATCACGGTCAATACCGAAACCGCAGCGGAAACAGAGGTTTCCTATGATATGTTTGCGGACTTCGGAGAAATCGTGGAGGTCGTAACGACAGAAGACTGACAGAAGGAGAAACCATGCAGCAGATCATACAGACAGCACTCCTGCTCGGGTGCATCTATTCCCTGGTTACCCTGGCTCTGTTCATCAGCTACAGAGTTCTGGATATCGCAGATCTGACAACAGACGGATGCTTTGTCCTCGGCATGGCAGTATCCGTCAGCCTCGCCAGGGCCGGACATCCGGTTCTGGCGGTTTTCGGTGCCATGCTTGCCGGATGCGGGGCAGGATTCATTACAGCATTTCTGCAGACCAGACTCGGGGTTCCGTCCATCCTTGCCGGTATCGTTACGAATACCGGTCTGTATACCGTCAATCTGATGGCGATGGGGTGGTCGAGCAATCTGACGCTGCTGAAGCAGGAGACGATCTATACGATGTTCCGGTTCACCGGCATCGGCGGCACCTGGTACCAGGTCGTTCTTTCCGCTGCAGCTGCTCTGCTGTGCATGGCGGCGGTGCGCTGGTTCATGAGCACCCGGCTCGGTCTTTCGATCCGGGCAACCGGAGACAACCGGGATATGGTATCGGCTTCCTCGATCAATCCGAAGTTTACGGTGACGGTAGGCCTGATGGCAGCCAACATGATGACAGGACTCAGCGGAGCCCTGGCCGGACAGATGCAGAAAAGCGCGGATATCAATGCCGGCAACAGTATCGTCGTCATCGGTCTTGCCTGTCTGATCATCGGCGAAACCGTCATGCAGGGCAGAAAGAGCATCGGCCGCAATATTCTGGCATGTCTTCTGGGCAATATCATCTACCGGATGATCTATGCCATTATCCTGCAGACCAGATTCATACCGATCGAATGTCTGAAACTGATGACAGCGGTCATCGTTGCCCTGGCAATCGCAGCACCTTCCATGAAAGAACAGGCAGGTGTCTGGATGCGGGCGAGAAAGGAGATATGACCATGCTGGTGATCGATCATGTTTCCAAAGTATTCAATCCCGGAACGATCAATGAAAAAAAAGCCCTCGACAAGCTCTGCCTGACCGTCAATGACGGGGATTTCATTACCATCCTGGGTTCAAACGGTGCCGGCAAATCGACGCTGTTCAATGCCATTGCCGGTGTGTTTCTGGCGGATGAGGGAAAGATCGTTCTGGATGATGTCAATATCACATTCGATCCCGATTACAAACGGTCAAAGTATATCGGCAGACTCTTTCAGGATCCTCTGAAAGGCACGGCACCGCATATGACGATCCGTGAAAACCTCGCGCTTGCCTATCTGCGGGCGGGAAGGGGATTTGACAGCTTCAGCCGCATATCGAAAAAAGACGAAGAAATGTTCCGGGAAGCACTGAAGAAACTGGATATGGGTCTGGAAGACCGCATGCATACCCAGGTCGGCACCCTGTCCGGCGGACAGCGGCAGGCACTGACCCTGCTGATGGCGACCATCGTTCCGCCCAAGCTGCTTCTGCTGGATGAACATACAGCTGCCCTGGATCCGGCCGCAGCCGAAAAAGTAACGCAGCTGACGAAGGAAATCGTTGCCCGGAACCATACGACCTGTCTGATGATCACCCATAACCTGCATCAGGCTCTGCAGACAGGAAACCGTACTCTGATGATGGCAGACGGCAATATCATCCTGGATCTGAACGACGAAGAACGGAAAAACACATCCGTTGATGAACTGCTCAGGCGCTTCAAAGAAGGCGCGAAGACAGAACTGTCGGATGACCGGATCCTTCTCTCCGAATAGTGATACAATGTTTCCGGCAGAAACCGGAGACATTTTTTATGGCAAAGAAAGAAGCGAAAACCAATGCGATGCGGATGCTCGAAAGCGCCGGCATTTCCTATACGGAACACACATATGATGCGGAAGACGGAAAGATCGACGGCGTATCCGTTGCCGCAAAGACCGGTGAAGACCCTGCCCGGGTATTTAAAACACTGGTAACGCAGGATGAAAAAAAGAATCATTTTGTATTCATCATACCGGTGGAAGCGATGCTCGACCTCAAAGCCTGCGCCCGCTGTGCCGGTGTGAAATCGGTGCAGATGATACCGCAGAAAGAACTGCTTCCCCTGACCGGGTATGTCCATGGCGGATGCAGCCCGTTCGGCATGAAAAAACCGTTTCCGACATTCCTCGATGAAACGGCAGTTCTCTATGATACGATCCTGGTCTCCGGCGGCCGGATCGGCACCCAGGTGGAAGTTGCGCCGGATGATCTGCTTCAGCTGACCGGCGGATCTTTCGGTGCTTTGACCAGGGAGTGAAGAAGCAGAGACATCAATGCGAAGCCGCACAGAAAGCCGGCACTGTCGATCAGCACATCGGCCGGACTGCCGCTGCGTCCGGGTACCAGCAGCTGCAGCGATTCATCCAGGACTGCAGTACAGATGCCATACAGCCATGGCACAACGGTGCTGCTTTTTTCATATCTGCTTTCGCTGCAGACAAGGATGCCGAGCAGGGCATATTCGGAAAAATGGGCAGCTTTGCGGAGGAAAAAATGAAACGGCTCAAACGCAAAGGGAAGATGAAAAAAATCGATGATCATGGCCGCAATCCTTGCACTGAAACCGCCGGAAGTTTCACCGGTGGCGGCAGAATTGGAAAAAATGAACAGAGTATACAGAATGACAACAATGCGCAGAACAGTTCTTTTTTTGGCTGAGTTCATAGACGCTCCCTGTGCTATAATAGCAAATGTTATGAAAAAGAAAATCAATAATCTGCTGATGACAGTGATCGG
Organism: uncultured Erysipelotrichaceae bacterium; assembly: GCA_902786245.1. Classification (GTDB taxonomy): domain Bacteria; phylum Bacillota_I; class Bacilli_A; order Erysipelotrichales; family Erysipelotrichaceae; genus Bulleidia. The sequence continues at coordinate 10,877 of CADABS010000034.1, read as the reverse complement.
AACCTTTATTCTTGCGGTTTCCGTTGAATACTTTATTATTCCCTATGATATTCTCTCCGGCGGCGTCGCCGGTATTGCGGTTGCTCTGGAGCCGTTTTTCCATATCGACAAGACCCTGGCTGCCAATCTGATGGTGCTGGGACTGTTTTTCATCGGATGGCTCACGCTGGGAAATGAATTTGCCGGCAATACGCTGGTATCCTCCCTCTGCTATCCGTTATTTACGACATTCCTGTCAAAATATCCCGCGGAACTGACCATTGAACCGATGCTGGCATCCTTTTATGCCGGTCTGCTGGGCGGTGTCGGAATCGGCATCGTCATGCGTACCGGTGCCAGTACCGGCGGTATGGATATACCGCCTCTGGTCCTGCACAAAATGACCGGAGCGAAAATCTCGACCCTGGTCATGATCACCGATGCCCTGACGGTTCTGCTCGGTGTCCTGGCTTATGATCTTTCTGCCGCCCTGGTCGGACTCGTATCGGTTTTCGCATCCGGCTTTGCGGTTGACCGGGTCCTTGAAGCGGGCCAGGGTGTCCGGGCAAAGAAGGTACAGATCATTTCCGACCGCTGGGAAGAAATGCAACAGGCAATCAGCGATGAAATCGACCGCGGCATGACCCTGATGGAAGGATACGGCGGCTATACCGGTGAAAAGAAAATGATTCTGCTGTGCGTCGTTTCCGAGAGGCAGTATACCCGGCTGATGGAAGTCATCCGCCGGATCGATGAACATGCCTTTGTCATTACAACGGATGCGTCGGATATGCATGGCGAAGGTTTCACGTACACTTCACCTAATATTTGATGGTCTATGGTATAATACGTCCGTACTTCTGCATTTTTACTGAAACGGAAGGAGATATGCCATGATTGAATGTACACATGTATACAAGAGATACAACAACGGCAAAAGCGGAACAAACGCTCTGTATGACATCAACGTCAGCGTCGGACAGGGCGAATTTATATATATAATCGGTCCTACAGGTTCAGGCAAATCCACACTGATCAAGCTCCTCGACGGGGAAGAGGTCCCGACCAAGGGCATCGTCAAGGTCGTCGGTATCGATGTCGGTTCGCTCAAGGGAAGGCAGGTACCGATCTACCGGAGAAATATCGGTGTCGTATTCCAGGACTATAAACTTCTGCCGACCAAGACGGTATATGAAAATATTGCCTATGCGCTGGAAGTGATCAGGATGAAGAAGCCGCAGATCCGCAACCGGACGAAGGAAATTATGGAAGTCGTCGGACTGGCGGATAAGGGCAATTCCTTTCCGGGACAGCTTTCCGGCGGCCAGCAGCAGCGTGTTGCGATTGCCCGTGCAATTGCCAACCGGCCGAAGGTGCTGATCGCGGATGAACCGACCGGCAATCTGGATCCGGGCAAATCCGATGAAATCATGGATCTGCTGGAGAAAATCAATGAAACATACGGAACGACGATCCTGATGGTTACCCATGATCTGACCCTTGTCAACAAGCACCGCAAGCGGACGGTTGTTCTGGAACATGGCCATATTGTCGCCGACCTTCCGGAAGGAGGCTATGTACGCCATGATCAGTAGACCTATCAAAGAAGGGTTCCGCGGCGTTGCCAGACACTGGGCCATGTCCCTTTCGTCTGCCATTGCCGTTACCGTAACCCTGATCATTATCAGTATTGTCATGATTCTTTCATGGCATCTGCAATTGTTCACAAAGGACATCGAGTCCTCGCTTTCCATTTCCGTCCTGGTTGATTATGACCATGAAAGCGATGCGGATAAGCAGGAGATCCGGAAAGCACTGGAAGATATCGACGGAGTCAAAACCGTCACCTACCGTTCAAAAGAAGAGGAATTCGAATTCTATATCAGCGAATTCGATGATGACATCAAGGAAGCCTTTGAACCTTTCCGCGATGACAATCCCATGCATGAGGCATTCTATATCGAAACCGACAGCGGCGATCAGATCGAAACGGTCGCGGCTGCCGCAAAGAAGATCGACGGCGTCTGGGAAGTCAACTATGGCGGTCAGACAACGGTCGACCTGGTCATGGCCATGATGGGCATCCGCAGATTCGGCGGCATCTTCGTCATTGCCCTGAGCCTGCTGGCGATCTTCCTGATCCAGAATACGATCAAACTGACGATCTATGCCCGTCAGGATGAAATCACGATCATGCGCAATGTCGGCGCAACCAACGGATTTATCCGGGCACCGTTTGTCTGGGAAGGCATTATCACGGGTATCCTGGGATCAATCATTCCGATCGGTCTGACGGTCTATCTGTATTTTCTTCTCTATCAGACCAGCCACGGCGTTCTGTTTACCAACATGTTCAAGCTGGCTGCACCGGTTCCGTTTATCTACTATGTATCCGGCATTCTGCTGGTACTGGGTATTCTTGTCGGTCTGATCGGCTCCTGGCTGTCCGTCACCCGCTATCTGAGGTGGAAGAGATGAGAAGACTGTTTAGTGCAGTATGCGCGCTGTGTCTTGCGGTGCTGAACTTCATCGTTATACCGGTTCAGGCGGAGCCGGGCTTCGATGATACAGACTACTGGAACGGCAAGTGCGGTACTTCTTCCGTCGATTACGATGAAGCCGGATGCGCTGCGTTTACGGAATACCTGAACGGACGCAAACAGGAATACCAGCAGGCCCAGCAGGAACTGGAAACGCTGAAAGCGGAAATCGGCGAGAAACTGGAAGAATACGGCCGGCAGATGGATGAACTGAATGCCCGGATCACGGAACTGGAAGAAGAAATCTATCAGAAAGAAGATGTGATCAACGGGCTGCAGGTGCAGATTGATACGAAACAGGCGGAGATCGATGCCAAGCAGCTTGAAATCGACTCCAAGCAGGAAGAAATCGATGATACGCAGGCAGATGTGGATGCGGCCAAGGATAAAGTCAAAAGCCGGATGGTCAATTCCCAGTCCACCATGCGTCTGAACAAATACACGGATATTCTTCTCGGGGCGACTACCTTTGAAGAATTCCTGCGGATTGCCAACGGATTATCGGCGATCAATGATTATGACCAGAAGGTCATGGAAGAACTGAAGATCCTGATCGTGAAGCTCAATGAGCAGAAAGCGGAAATGGAAGTCGCCAAGGCAGAAATGGAAGCGGCGAAGCAGGAACTCGAAGGCATCCAGGCCCAGGTATACAATGAAATGGTTTCTCTGCAGAATGACAGAGATGTTCTGCGGATCGAAGAACAGAAGATCGAAGCCATCGCCCAGGAAGCCAAGCGTCAGCAGGCAGAACTGCGGGCAAAGCAGAGCCAGTATTCGGCAGCTGCTTCGGAAATCAGCTCGATGATGACCCAGATCGCCGCCTCCGGAAGACTGGAGGAGGTTCCGGGCATGAGTTCAAGCGGCTGGGTATATCCGGTACCGGGTTCCTATAAGAGCGGCGGTACATGGTATTACTTCGGCGGTATCGAACATCTCGGTGTTGATCTGGCAACTTCAGCCGGTTCACCGATCCTTGCGGTAGGCAACGGCATTGTCCTGCTCTCAGCCAACGGCTGCGATACATACGGGTGGTACGGCAACTACTGTGCCGGCTACGGCGGTGTCGGCGGCGGCGGAAACCAGATCTATCTTCTGACGGTCATCGACGGATCGCTCTATGGCGTACAGTACTTCCATATGATGCTCAATTCGCCGATCGCTGCAGGTACGATCGTAACTGCCGGCCAGCAGATCGGCAGAGTCGGATCTTCCGGCAACTCGACCGGTCCGCACTGCCATGTGGAAATCATCTATCTCGGCGACGGATCGAATTTCTCCTATTACGCCCAGCACTGGAACGGCGATCTGACCTTCGGGGCAGGCTGGGGTTCACCGTACGGCGACGGCAGAAAATGCGACCATGGCTATGATGCACCGTGCCGTGTCCGTCCGGAAACAGTACTCGGTATCTGAATTATAATAAGAGACTCTGTTTCAGCAGAGGCTCTTTTTGGAAATAGAGGTGGCACAAATGAGCGAATTTGACAGAAATGAAAACAGTTCCAGCGAAGAGGAAGAATACAAGACGATCCGCCTGAAACGGCATCTGTGGCCGGATGAAGTCGCTCTGCGCAATGAACAGAAAAAGGTGAAAAGACTGAAAACCGTACTGACGGTTTCCGTGATCATGGCTGTGCTTCTGGGATGGCTGTTCGGCAGTATCTTCCCGGCACCGGGCACAGATGGGCTGCGGGGCACTCTGCGCCGTTCGCAGACGATGGATTCCTCACAGAAAATCAAAGCGGTTTTCAATATCATGGAGAATGACTGGTACTTCGGCCAGGATATCGAAGATATCGATACCCGGCTGACCGACCAGGCGATGCGGGGCATCACCGCCAATGAGGAAGATCCCCATACCGAATATATGTCGGCGGAAGAAGTGGAGAACTTCACCCAGTCGATCAACCGCAACTTCACCGGTATCGGGGTTGAATATATTACCAATGCCGGAAACAACATCATCACAAAGATCTTCAAGGGTTCCCCGGCGGAAAAGGCCGGTGTGCAGCCGGGAGATATGATCATATCCGTCGACGGCGTACTGACAGAAGGCAAAAGCAGCGATGAAATCAAGGATATGGTCCGGGGTGAAAGCGGAACGACCGTCGTCATGGGCCTGCGCCGGCAGGGAACGGATATTTCCGTACCGATCGTGCGCGGAGAAATCAACGCAACGGTATACGGATACCAGATCGATGATGAAACGGGATATCTGCAGCTGTATCAGTTCGGCAATACGACGGCGGAACAGATGGACGATTATCTCGATGAATTTGTCCAGGCAGGTGCCCATAAGCTGATCATCGACCTCCGGGATAACGGCGGCGGATACCTGGATGCGCTGCAGAAAGTCGCAAGCAGATTCCTGCCGGCCGGAACGGTGGTCATGAAACAGGAATACACGGACGGCACAAGCGAACTCACCAAGACGGTCAGCGGCCATCTCAGGGATATCAGCGATATCGTGATCCTTGTCAACGGCAATACCGCCAGCGCCTCCGAGGTACTGACCCTGGCATTGATGGAACAGCGCGATGATGTTACGGTCATCGGCACAAAGACCTATGGCAAGGGAACCGTACAGATCACAAAGATGTTTACGGATAATTCCGCGGTCAAATATACAACTTCCCGATGGCTGTCGCCGTCGGATGTCTGGATCAACGGCACCGGTATCGAACCGGATATCGAAGTCGATGTGCCGGAGATCATCCGGGCATCGTTCCCGGAGATGGCGGAAGATGCCGTCTACGATGTCGACAGCGTAGCCAATGAAGTCAAGCTGACCCAGATGGCACTGGCATATCTGGGCTATACACCGGACCGCACGGACGGCTATTATACAGAGAAAACAGCAGAACTGGTTGTCCGGTTCCAGCAGGAATACGGACTGGAAGCCACCGGAAAGCTGGACAGCAAAACCTATGACGCGGTATTCTCCGCGGTACTGCTCGACTGGAATACGAAGACAACCCATGATGTTCAGCTGCTGAAAGCACTGGAGGTACTGCATGGCTGAGGAGAAATTCGAACTGGTTTCTCCTTTTTCGCCGACCGGGGATCAGCCCAAGGCCATTGATGAACTGGTTCAGGGAATTCTGGAAGGAAAAAAGGAACAGGTTCTGGAAGGTGCCACCGGCACCGGCAAGACATTTACCATGGCCAATATCATTGCCAGAGTCAACCGTCCGACGCTGGTGTTTTCCCATAACAAGACCCTTGCCGGACAGCTGTATTCCGAATTCAAGGAACTCTTTCCGCATAACCGGGTAGAGTTCTTCGTTTCCAATTTCGATTATTACCAGCCGGAGGCATACATGCCGAAAAACGACATGTATATCGAAAAGACGGCAGCCATCAACGAGGAACTGGATATGTTCCGTGAGAGCACCCTCAATTCCCTGCTGGAAAGAAGAGATACGATCGTCGTGGCATCGGTCGCATGCATTTACGCAGCTTCCGATCCGGTGGAATACAAAAACATGTTCATGACGATCCGGGTAGGGGAGACGTATGACCGCAATGCACTGCTCAGAAAGCTCATCGAGCTGCAGTATACGCGGAACGATATCGACCAGACCCGCGGCACGATCCGGGTCCGGGGCGATGTCATCGATCTGACACCGTCCTATACCGATGCGTTCAATATCCGGATCGAGATGTTCGGCGATGAAATCGACCGGATCAGCGAAGTCGATCCCGTTACCGGCCATACGATGAATGCCTATCAGTTCTACAACATCTTCCCGGCCAGCGGCTATGCCCGCTCCAAGAGCGCTATGCTGAGAGCCTGCGATGCGATCGAAGAAGAACTGGAAGACCGGCTGAAATACTTCAATGACAACGGAAAACTGCTCGAGGCTCAGCGTCTGGAACAGCGCACCCGGTTCGATCTGGAAGCGCTGCGGGAAAACGGATACTGCGCCGGCATCGAGAACTATTCCATGCATATCGACGGCAGAGTGCCCGGTCAGAGACCCTGGAATCTGTTTGACTATTTCCCGAAGGATTTCCTGATGTTCGTCGATGAATCGCATGTATCTCTGCCCCAGGTAAGGGGCATGTACAACGGCGACCGGCAGAGAAAGGAAATTCTTGTGCAGTACGGTTTCCGTCTGCCTTCCGCCCTGGACAACCGGCCGATGAAATTCGATGAATTCGAATCGATGGTTCCCCAGGTCATCTACTGTTCCGCGACCCCGGGCGACTATGAACTTGATAAAGTCCATCATCATGTGACGGAACAGATCATCCGTCCGACCGGACTGCTGGATCCGAAGATCACCGTCAAGCCGACCAAAGGACAGGTCGATGATATCTGCGAAGCCCTGGATGAAAGGATCGCCCGGAATGAGCGTCTGCTCATCACAACGCTGACCGTGCGCATGGCCGAGGATCTGACTGCCTATCTCAAGGACAGAGGCTATAACATCGCCTACCTGCATCATGAAACAAAGACTCTGGAGCGGACCGAGATCATCCGGGAACTGCGTCTGGGCAAGGTCGACGCCATTGTCGGCATCAACCTGCTGAGAGAAGGACTGGACATTCCCGAAGTATCGCTGGTCTGTATCCTGGATGCGGATAAAGAAGGATTCCTGCGTTCCCAGCGTTCACTGATCCAGACGATCGGCCGGGCGGCGAGAAACGCCAATGGCGAAGTCTATATGTATGCGGACGTCATGACCGATTCCATGAAATTCGCCATTGATGAGACCAACCGCAGAAGAGCAATCCAGGAAGCCTATAACGAAGCCCACGGCATCGTTCCGAAGACCGTTGTTAAAAACGTGGAAGATGCGATCCGCGGCAAGGAAACAAAAGAAATGGCTGCGAAGTATATGGCCCGCAAGACAAAACTTTCGAAGAAGGATCATGCAAAACTGATCGAAGACATGGAAAAGGAAATGAAAGAAGCAGCTGCGTCCCTCGACTTCGAACGGGCTGCACAGCTGCGTGACATGATATTTGAACTGAAATCCGAAGATCAGGCTTCCTGATGGCGGAAGAGCACGATCAGTGCCGCGAGGATCAGAAACAGAAGAACGGCCGGAAAGGACAGCCACCGTGAAATCTCCGGAAACAGTGTCCGGATCAGTTCAACAGCCAGCCATGCGGCGGCTGCGATGAACGCATAGGAAGCCAGCGGCGCGTTTTTGAAATCTCGCATTTGTTTCATATGTATGTATAATAATACAAACGAAAGGGTGTTTGGTATGGATTATGAAAAAATACTGTCAAAGGCAGCAGTGAAAATGCGGCCTTCCGGTATCCGTAAATTCTTTGATCTGGTAGCGGAAATGCCGGAATGCATCTCTCTGGGTGTCGGTGAACCTGATTTTCAGACACCATGGGATATCCGCGACGCCGCGATTCATTCGCTGGAACTGGGCAGAACGAAATATACAGCCAATGCCGGCCTGAAAGAACTCAGGATCGAAATCGGAAACTGGCTGAAACGCAAATATGATTTAAACTACAGTCAGGATGAGATTCTGGTTACCGTCGGTGGCAGCGAAGCCATCGACCTTGCCCTCCGGGCACTCGTCGAGCCGGGAGATGAAGTCATCATTCCGGAACCGTGCTATGTCTCCTATGATCCGATCACGACAGCGTTAATGGGTGTGCCGGTGCCAATCTCCACGAAGCCTGAAAATGACTTCCGGGTGACTGCCGAAGAGATCCGCAATGCGATCACGGAGAAGACGAAGATTCTCGTTCTCTCCTATCCGAACAATCCGACCGGCGCAGCACTGCGCGATCAGGATATGCAGGAAATTGCGGAGGTCCTGCAGGGAACGGACATTGTCGTTCTCTCCGATGAAATCTATTCCGAACTGACCTATGGCTATCAGTACCGTTCGATCGCATCGTATCCCGGCATGCGGGAGAGAACGATCGTGATCAACGGCTTCTCCAAGACTTTCTCGATGACCGGCTGGCGGCTTGGCTATGCGGCCGGACCGAAGCCTCTGATCGGAATCATGACAAAGATTCACCAGTCCTGCATCATGGCGGCGCCGACAACTTCGCAGTATGCGGCGATCACCGCACTGCGCGATTGCGATGATGATGTCGAAGAAATGCGGAAACAGTATGATCTGCGCCGGCAGTACTGTGTCAGAAAACTCAATGAAATGGGATTGAAAACATTCGAGCCGCACGGTGCCTTCTATGTGTTCCCTGATATCCGGTCCTCCGGCATGAGCAGCGATGCCTTCTGCGAACGCCTGCTGGCGGAGAAAAAGGTTGCGATCATTCCGGGCACTGCCTTCGGGGCAAGCGGCGAAGGATTTGCCAGAATCAGCTATGCCTACAGCATTGACCATCTGCGTGAAGCGATGAAGAGAATCAAAGAGTTCCTCGATGAACTCAGGGAGGAAAAATAAATGGACGCCATGAAACTGCTGCAAATGCTTTCTGAAGATCCCCGGGCAACCGTAACGGATCTGGCAGATATTCTCGGAGAACAGGAAGAACAGGTCGCCGCGGAAATCGATTCGCTGGAAAAGAACAAGATCATCTGCGGATATCACACGGTGATCAACTGGGACAAGACAAACATCGATCACGTCGATGCCTATATCGGGGTCAGTGCCAAGCCGGAAAGAGGCAAGGGCTATGACAAGATCGCAGAGCGCATTGCCCGTTTCCCGGAAGTCAGTTCGCTGTATCTGACGAGCGGAACTTCGGAATTCCTGGTTTCGATCAACGCAAAGACGATGCGCGAAGTCGCGGACTTCGTCGGTGAAAAACTTGCGCCGATCGACGGTGTCACCGCAACGGTAACGATGTTCGTTCTGAAAAAATACAAGGTCAACGGCGTGACAATGGAAATGGAAGCGGAAATTGAAGACGACCGCCTCCCTGTATCCGCGTAAAGACTGCATATACCGGCAATCTGCCGGTTTTTCTTTACTGCAATGGGTCCGGATACGGGGATACTGAAGAACTGAAACAGCATCTTCCCGATCTAGAGAAGTCTTCTGCGGAACGGTGTCACGCTGCAGAAAGGAAATCAAAAGCAAATAGTTATTGCGGAGTGCATTCAAAACTGATATTATTATTCGGCGAGTGGATTCATACCCGCTCCTTGCCAGAAATGGCCGTTTAGACCAGAAGGAGGTGTACAGAATGAGAAAGTATGAAGTCATGTACATCATCAACGAGTCTGTCGATGCAGAGAAGAGAACTGAACTGATCGAGTCTCTTGCAAAGATCATTACCGACAATGGCGGTACAGTCAAGAAGACAGACGAATGGGGAATGCGCGAGTTCGCATACCAGATTGATGACATGAAAAAGGGCTACTATGTCGTCGTGAAGTTCGATGCCGACCAGGAATGTGTCAAAGAATACGATCGTCTGATGCGTATCAATTCCAGCGTCGTCCGCTTCATGATTACAGTTGACGAAGCGCCCGTTCAGGAGGGCAGGAAATGATTAACCGTGTCGTACTGGTTGGAAGACTGACCAAGGACGTCGAGGTCCGTAAAACACAGAGCGGCATCTCGGTTGCCCAGTTTACGGTTGCCTGTGAACGCAGATTCACAAGGGGTCAGGACAATAACAATCAGCAGACGGCGGATTTCATCAATTGCGTTGCCTGGAGACAGAGTGCTGATTTCCTTGGACAGTATGCAAGGAAAGGCGCAATGGTAGGTGTGGAAGGAAGAATTCAGACAAGAAACTATGACAATGCCCAGGGACAGCGTGTCTATGTGACAGAAGTTGTAGCGGACAATGTATCGCTGCTCGAGTCCAGAGCCCAGTCGGAAGCACGTGCTTCCCAGGCGTCCGCAGGCTTCCAGCAGCCGTCGTCCTACAGCAATAATTCTTACGGAAACAGTTCCTACAACAACAATGCACCGCAGTATTCTTCCGGCAGTCAGATGAATTCCGGCTTTGACACAAATGATGATTTCAGCAGCGGATCGCCCCTGGATATTTCCAGCGATGATCTGCCATTCTAAAGAAAAGGAGAAGACCTATGGCATTCAGAAAACAGAGAACCGGCCGCAGAAAGGTCTGCTACTTCACAAAAAACAACATCAAGTACATTGATTACAAAGATGTTGAGCTCCTGAGAAAATTCATCAGCGCGAACGGTAAGATCACTCCGCGCCGTGTAACAGGAACAAAAGCGAAGTATCAGCGTCAGCTGGCAGTCGCAATCAAGCGCGCCCGTCAGATGGCATTGCTGCCATACGTAGAGGACTAATCATCCCATACAGCTGTCTGGTCAAACAGACAGCTTTTCTTGTAACGGAAAACCTCCGGATAGTCCGGAGGTTCAAAGAAGGTTAACCGATGAGTCTCTGCCAGCGGAGCCTATAATGTAAAAGCGGTCTGCCA
>CADABS010000033.1 GCA_902786245.1 uncultured Erysipelotrichaceae bacterium | reverse complement strand
CAAGATCTTAGTTGCCTGCCTGAATAATCTTTCTAGGTTCGCTTGAACCATCTACATTATATTCAGGTTAGCACTCATGTGCAAAAACGGCTTTTTTTCATATGCCATGGGTTTGGCTTTGTACGCCTGTTCCCATGGATCTGTTTCTTCGGTTTTGTTTTTTTTCTTCTTCAGAAAATCAAACAGTGCCATAATTCATTTTCCTGCCGCGATTATTATATACCTCAGTTTCTGCCAAGCACGATAAAACTGTCAGACCGGCGGATCTCGATTGTCTCGTGCAGACCCGGATTGAACACAGGTCTGCTGTCACTGTTCATATATCCCAGGAATATATATCCCTGCGCAGATACGATCTGCCGGATTTCCGCTACAGTCATCTCACCGATGCAGTTCAGATGGACTGCTTTCTTCATATACAGTTCATTTCCGTCATTGGACAGAAGTTCTCTGAAGGCTGTGATGAGTTCAGGACTTTCCGAAAGCTGTGCCAGAAATAAAGAGGACATATTTGAAGCAACGATATAATCTGTATGATCATCACTGACGATCAGATGCTGGTTCATTTCACTGCGCATCTCTGCTGTGATGTTATACCGCAGATGATACTTGGAACGTATATCCCTGAGATTCAGTATCAGAAAAATCGTATCCATATCGGCCGCATCCGCATGATCATCATGATTTGTCAGAATGATAATATGCTCGGCATTCCGCGTAATCTCCAGCAGGCTGCTCTCCAGACGCAGATGTCCTTCCGTGAATTCCGGTTCCATGCCTCTCTCTGCACAGATTTTCTCAATACCGCTCCGGTACGGTCCGCTGTAATTGACAATTGTGACTTTCTGGACATTTTCCGGCAGTTCTCTCAAAACTGTAGCTAGTGTTTCGTTATATCCGAAGACCAGAACTTTTGTATCCCGCTCCGGTCTGACCGGCAGTATCCTGCCTTCCAGATCTGCTTTTTCATATGTGTCTGAGAGCTTTGCGGAATGTTTTTCTTCCGCAAATACCATGATTTTATCCGTATCCCTGATCAGTTCAGCCCGGTCCGGATTCATCATGACAGTATGGTTCCGGTAGATGCCGACCGGAACTGCATGGTCCATGCGGAATATCAGGTCTTCAAAAGTAAGTCCGGCAGTCTCCGGCATGGATAAGTTATACAGTTCTGAGCCTTCAAAGTTGAAAACTTCCTGAAATACCTGCGAAAGACCGGTCTGCGTGCAGGAATGGGCAATGATCTTTGCCAGTGTATCATTGGTCTGCAGCGTTGTGACATTATGCTTTTTTGCAATTGTCGGCGGGAATCTGTTTTCTCTTTTCGCAGTAATTGCGCTGACCCTGACTGTCCTGCTGCCTGTCTGCGAAATCAGCGCAGATACCGCAAGAAGCACTTTGATAGTGTTTTGGTCATCCATCGGGCTGATCAGAATATTCCGGCAGGTATGGACTGACAGTTTTTCAATTGATGCAGGATCAAAGATATCTATGGTACGGCAGATGATTTTCACATTTTTCGGTACATCGACATTATCTTTGATCAGCTGCTCGATTTCATCCCGTTCAAGACCGCTGCCGATGACGATGACAGCAGGATTGTTTCCCGCTGCCAGAATCAGCTGCTGCAGCAATGTATATTCCCCGGGAAAAAAGCCGAGAATGATTTTATGATCCTTCTCCAGCACAGCTGAATTGCCGCGCCGCAGCTGCATAATTTTTTCTTCCATGGCACTGGTGACAATACCGATCAGAACGCTGGTGACCAGAAGCCCCATCAAAGCAATCAGCGCCATGATGATCAGATAGCCGATCGTACCATCCTCTGCGGAAGGCATCCAGGCATTGATGATCGTGGAAAATCCATCCCACAGGACACCGGTGATACTTTGGTCTCCCTGAAAACCGAATGCAATCAGTATGCCGCACAGAAGAAATACAAACAGAACAGAAAACAGTACAAGAAAACGGATCAGTCCCAGGCTCCCCTTTGACATCCGGCTGTCGAACCAGTAAAGAAACCGTTCTTTCAGTGAAGGCTTTTCCATACACCCTCCTCAGCGATGATATTTCACATGCATACCTAGTATTAAAGTAGCATAAAAAGCTGCGTTTCTGTCTGATATCCAAAAACAGATACCGTTTTCAGTCTGCTGTTTATGACGATATTTTGACTGCTGTCTTTTTATAATGCATTTACGGTGGGGGAGCCGTGCACAGTAAACCTGGAGGTTGAGCCAATGGAACAGACAGCAGAAAACATGTATAATGCCGGCAGTTTCAGTCTGGAAGAACTCGAACAGCTGGTTGACACTCTTCAGCAGGAACAGCAGTATCAGGATCTCATTGACGGGGAACTGCTTGAGAAGCTGTTCTTCCTGATCTGCAGTGAAACAGATACTTTTGCAAACCCGATATATGAAACACTTGCGGAAACCGATTTTGATGAAGATCCGGCCGACGATTCAATGTCAGCGGCGGAGTTCATCAGTACAGATCTCCTAATCACAGATGAGGATATGTTTGATTTCATTCCGGATGAATATCACAGGGATTTTGTTCAGTATGCATTCCGGCCTCTCTGGGGCTGACAATGCATTAGATGCATGCAGGTATGTAAAAAGCAGAGAACATTGCCTCTGCTTTTTTTCTATTATTCAATGGACGGTACTTCGAAGTATTCAAGCCGTCCCGGAATTGCAAATTCCTGCCACTGACGCACCCGCGCAAGCATGCCTTCGATATCCAGTACGCCATAGGCGAATCCTTTGCGGACCAGTTCATCCGGTACATATTCATCATATTTCTCAAATACGGGCACTTCTCCGTCATAGACCAGTTCGAGCGGATCGAACGGTTTTTCTGCTTCTTCCAGCAGGATCCGGAAGAATTCTTCCGGTGATACCTGCATGGTGAACTGCATGAAATACGGTTTGGCCGCATCAAATCCCTTCAGGCCCAGACGGGCTTTGCATTTGATTTTGAGGAACCGTTCCAGGGCCATAAAGCTGTATGTGCCGAGCCATGGAAACAGTGCCCACATCTTTCCGCCGAGGTTGATCAGCGGCTGTCTTGTCATATTGCCGGAGATTGCGGCCGTGCGCTCTTTCAGCAGCCGGGCTGTCGCATTGGACTGCAGATACGGATAATAAGTCTGTTCTTCCAGTACCTGCTTCATCCGTTCCAGGATCCGGGTATGGATATCGCCCGGGCAGTTGCCGAAATATGCCGGAATGATTCCCTTGACCAGGGTGACATAGACGATGTGATGGGGATGATCGATTTCATCGACGACCCAGACCCGGCCGGCAATGGCAACTTTGTCTCCCACCGGCGGCGGGGCGACGATCGTACCCAGTTCATTGTCTTTGCAGCGGACCGTATATTCTTCATCATCCACGAATACACCGTAGAACTTGTAGTTATTGACGATTCTCTCCCCGGCAAGGCCCAGGATCAGTCCGCCCCGTTCGGTCAGTTGTATATGGTCTTTTTCGATCAGATGCTTTAGCAGGATGCGGTAGTCATCCTGGCTGATCCTGTGGAAAGAGGCAAGGGAAAGAACTCTCGATGCCAGCTGTGCCGGTGTCATTTCTCCCCCGGATGCCAGAGTCGACATCGTCTGATGATACAGCAGGGAGAACGGCAGACGGTCCAGCCGGGGCGGTTCCACCCATTTTTCTTCCATGTACAGCTGAATCAGTGAAATAGCCTGCAGCATCTTCCAGGAGACTGTTTCCGGCAGAGTGCTGCGGGGTTCAGGTTCTTCTTCCCGGATGACAAAGCACATTTCCTGGGGCTGTCCCCGGCGTCCGGTTCTGCCCATTCTCTGCAGGAAGGAAGATACGGTAAACGGCGCATCGATCTGGAATGCCCGTTCCAGCCGGCCGATATCGATCCCCAGTTCCAGTGTGGAAGTCGTAACGGTCGTAAAGGTCTTTTCTTCATCTTTCATCGCTTCTTCTGCGGTCTGCCGGTAGGAAACGGACAGATTGCCGTGATGGATGAGGAAGCGGTCCGGTTCATGATTGATTTCGCAGTACTGCCGCAATGTTGCGGTCACTGCTTCTGCTTCTTCCCGGGAATTGCAGAAAACAAGGCATTTACGCTCAGCGGTATGTTCAAAGATATAGCCGATGCCCGCATCAGCACCGGCGGGTGCTTCATCGGTTTTTTCTTCTGCCGCAAAGACATCTGTATCCGTCCGCAGCTGCAGATCGATTACATCGTCATTCTTTTCTTCCGGTGTGCCTGTCTTATAGAAATGTTCCATGGAAAGACGCCATTTCTGCGGTGCCGGTGCAACCTTCGGAATGACGGTATTCCGGCCGGTGCCGGCTGCCAGGAATCTGCCGGCTGCCTGCGGATCGCCGATCGTCGCGGAAAGACCGATCCGGCGGGGACTGCATCCGGCCAGTCTGCACAGACGTTCCAGCAGACATAATGTCTGACCGCCGCGGTCGCCCCGCAGCAGCGAATGGACTTCGTCGATGACGATAAAGCGCAGATCGTGGAACAGCTTCGGGATCAGTGCATGTTTATGCATCAGCATCGCTTCGAGGCTTTCCGGGGTGATCTGCAGGATGCCGGAAGGATGTTTCAGCATTTTGTTTTTATGGGAGGAAGATACATCCCCATGCCAGTGCCATACCGGAATATCCGCTTCTTCGCAGAGATCATTGAGACGCAGAAACTGGTCATTGATCAGGGCTTTCAGCGGTCCGATATAGATGACGCCGACGGAAGAAGGCATGTCTTCATACAGCAGAGTCAGGATCGGGAAGAAGGCAGCTTCCGTCTTGCCCGAAGCCGTGGAAGAGGTAAGCAGGACATGGCTGTCCGTATTGAAAATCGCCTCGGCTGCGGCCACCTGCACACCGCGCAGATTCTCCCATTGATGGCTGTAGATATAGTCCTGGATAAACGGTGCATATCTGGAAAAAATGTCCATATCTGCCCCTCCTACAATGTAAATTCCGCAAACTGCGCATCCGTTTCTTCTTCCTCCTCCAGCATGGTTTTGGAGAAGGCGAATGCATCGCTGTTCAGCAGCTGTTCCATGGTCAGATCCTGATTCTGATAGAGGATATCGAGAAGCTCGATAAAGTCGCGGATGACTTCCCGGGGC
Source organism: uncultured Erysipelotrichaceae bacterium (assembly GCA_902786245.1). GTDB lineage: Bacteria > Bacillota_I > Bacilli_A > Erysipelotrichales > Erysipelotrichaceae > Bulleidia. The sequence continues at coordinate 28,466 of CADABS010000033.1, read as the reverse complement.
GTAATGGCTTTTTCCGCACCGATGCGTCCGTATTCGATTTTGATGAACATGGCAAGATCTTCATCGCTGAGCCGGCAGGTATAGTCATACAGCCGCTCATGCAGTTCTGCCAGCTTGCCGGTCAGTACAAGCATCTCCTCCGCGGATAAAGGCTCAAGATGAATGACCGGTGCCAGCATATCCCGGGCACCCTCCCGGGAGAATTTGCCCTGGGCCAGACGCGAATGCAGTGCTTCATAGCTGTAGACACCCCTTCTCTGGTCTTCCACCGCCTGGGGTGTTCCGCTCATGAGGATGCCGAGATACTGTGCCTTTCCCTGCATGGTGTCGTTGTACATCGTCAGGATCTTTTCATAATTGTTCTGACGGGAAATGCTGTTGGGAATCTTATAGATATTCACCAGTTCATCGATCAGGATCATCAGGCCGCTGTAGCCTGCCTGTTTCAGGAACATCGCAAAGAGCTTGAGATAGTCATACCAGTCATTGTCGCCGATGATATTGCGTACGCCGAGTTCTTCCCGGGCTTCGCTTTTGGTATTGTATTCGCCCCGCAGCCATTTGACGATGAGCGCTTTGGTTTCCTCATTCTGTTCGCAGTCGGCCTGCCAGTACATTTTCAGCATCGCCGCAAAGTCATAACCGTGCACGAGTTCATTCATCGCATGCATCATCTCATTGAGTTTTTTCTCTGCTTCCGCACGGTCTTTCACCTGTTCATTCAGGACCCGGACCCAGCGGTCCAGTATCAACATCATGGCACCGCCTTCCGGTCTGGTCTTGACCGACATGTTGCGGACCAGTTCCCTATAGGTGGCAATGCCCTGTCCGTTTGTGCCGTACAGACGTCTTTCCGGGGAAAGATCGGCATCGACAACGACAAAGCCCCGGTCCATGACATAGGTCCGGATCGTCTGCAGCATGAATGATTTTCCGCTGCCGTATTTTCCGACGATGAAGCGGAACGAAGCGCCGCCTTCGCTGACGATATCCACATCATGCAGTAAAGCTGCGATCTCGTTCTTTCTGCCGACCGTGATGTACGGCAGACCGATACGGGGCACAACGCCGCCCTTGAGACTGTTGATTACGACCGAGGCAATGCGCTTCGGTGCTTTTCTTTCATTTGTCATAGACTGCCTCCGTCAGATCATCGATGTAATCATCGATCAGTACCGGTGTATCCCCGTCAAATTCAATGACGGTATCGCCCAGTTCATCCATCATTTTCTCATTGATACTGTCTGCCAGCAGCGCAGCCGAACTGTTTTTCAGCAGCGGTTCTGTGCTGAGGGGTCTGTCTTCAAGCAGGCAGCAGATCAATGCTTTTTCTTCTTCTGTGAATATGCTTTCGGTATCCGTATGTTCCCGGGCAAGCATCTCTTTTTCGTTTTCTTCTTCCTCTTCGAGCAGGTCTTCTTCGGTTAACAGCGATTCCCTGGTGAGCGCCGCATCATCGCGGATGCCGCCGAGGATGCTCATATCGATTTCCACCTTCGGTCTGGCCGCCAGTTTCTGTTCATGGCGGTATTCCAGGATTGCTTCGTTGACCGCCTGGGCCAGAGCAGGATCCAGTTCTTTCTGGCGCAGTGCTTTTCTGTATTTGTATACGATGCGCATCCGCCGGTCCGTTTCATGGATCAGAGAACTGTTCAGATTGAGACTGCAGACCGTAAAGTACCAGAGATCATCGATGCACTGATAGCAGTCATGGCCGCTCAGCCAGTACCGCTGATCGGCATGCGGTTCTTCGTGATAAAACAGCGCTCCCGTAAAGACAGAATACTGCCAGGAGGATTCGCTGATCAGACTCTGATGCAGGATATCCGGACATGTCTGCTGTGCCTTCTGCACCGTTTTTGCAAAGATATGCACAAAGTCTTCGGTATGCTCCCGCAGAAATACGGAGCGTTCCGTCCGGTTATGAAACACCCGCGTCAGAAAAGGTAAATCTGCTTCTTCTTTTCCTTCCAGAAAGGCAATGAACCGGTGCAGCGTATCATCTGCTTGTGTACCGGCCAGAAGCCGTTCATTGTACTGTACAGGCAGATCATAATACATGACGAAATCATTGACCAGCCGCTCGGCTTTGTAATTGCAGGAACGCTGTTCCTGCATGCACAGATCTCTGATCATCAGCAGCTGCGGCAGTGTATCTTCCGGGCTGTTATGGATACAGCAGATCAGTTCACAGATATACAGTTCAATAAAGCAGTCCGGTGTCTTTTCCGGAAAACAGCCGTCTTCCCGCACTGCTGTCCGCCAGGTGAAATATCCCCGCAGCTGCCGGTCTGTCAATGCATTATAGCTGATTTCATTCACCCAGGGACGGCCCTGATAGACATAGTCATCGGTATAATCTTTCAGCAGACACGCCTGGCGCCAGAACAGTTCGTTCCGGCTGTACAGACCGGCTGCCTGCGACTGCCGGTACATCCTGCGCACTTCTTCGATCTGTGCTGGGACCGTGTCCTCTTTTTTCTCTCTTTTTCTGAATGTCAGCGGTACATCGCCGTATTCTTTTTCTTCGCTGAAGTCTTTCTGGTCATGGCCGGAACTGTTCTGCACGGAAGTGCAGCTGAGTTCAAGCAGAGACAGATATGTCTGTATATCGGTGTTTTCATCCATGATGAACATCAGCCAGGTATTCCGGTCCATGAATACGGCTTCATGGCAGTATGCATAGGTACCCAGCAGCCGGATCATTTCCGGTTCAAAGGGTGCTTCCATGATCTGACAGACATCTTCTTCCCGTCCGATTTCTTCACCGGATACCGGCATGAATACGGCATACCAGCGGCCTGTTGCAGGATCGCTCAGAACCCCCTGGTCAGGCCTGGATTCATAGGGATAAAGAACAGAAAGACCGTGCCGGGACGCATATGCCCGCACGATCTGATCCAGCATCTGTTTTTCTTTCTCTGCCGAAGCCATACAGATATTATAGCCGAACTTACTGCATTATTGACCTTCGGTATGATATCCGTGATCCCGCAGAAGCCGGTCTGTTTCCGGGACGTTTTCTTCTTTGACAAAGACATAATCCGTATTGTATGTGGATATGACAAAGATCCCGATGGAAGCCTCCGCAAGAATCGCAGAAATCCGGGCAAGGATGCCGATCAGCGAAAAATCGAGTACCCCTTTGATCCGGAATCCCCGCCATCCCTTGTCACAGGCAATGGCATTCTCCGGAACTGTCTTCTGCGGACAGACCAGGGAGATTTCTTCATCCGTTTCTGCGCTGAAGCAGAACGGTCCATGCGGAAGAGATTCCCGATCCGTCAGCCTGCATACGGCAAAGGTTTCTTTCAGCCATTCGATTTCGTTCATACGTTCCTCCCGGATTGACAGATTTATTATATGCACATCCGGCTTTGCTGTGCGCCTGTTGTGCAAAAAGCGTTTATAATTGTCGGTACACACGGAGGCATTTCATGAATAATCTGATCGAAATCAGGATCCGCCTGAAAACAGAAGAAATCGGCAGGCTCCTTTCCCATGAACCTGTTGAAACCGCAGCGGACGCAGTCAGACTGCTGCAGGAGGAACTGTCCCCTTCCGACCGGGAACAGCTGATTGTGATCTGCCTGGATTCGGCAGGACAGCCGATCTGCTTCAACCGGGCCGTGATCGGTTCGACAAGCATGGCAATGATCAATCCGGCCAATATATTCAAAGCTGCGATTCTGGCAAATGCGAGTTCTGTCATGATCCTGCATAACCATCCTTCCGGAAAGCTCATCCCTTCCGAAGGAGATGACGGGCTGACAGCCGATGCGGCAGATGCCGGCAGGATCCTCGGTATTCCCCTGACGGATTCCATTATTACCGGCCCCGGAACTGACAGATACTACAGCTATGCGCAGGAAAGACCGGGATTTCTGAACGGCACCGATCCCAAGGCCCTTCTCCGCGTTCTCAGATAGACCGCATTTTTTCCGATACCCGGAATTCAAAGACGCCGCCGATTTCTGCCTGCCATACGCCGTAGAGATAGAAATGCGTCCCCTGGATTTCGTTGAATATAATGGTATCGGATTTGCCGGCAGTTTTGATTTCATTGACATCTTTCACAGAAACAGTCACCGTTTCCATCCGGGCACAGAAATGCAGAGATGGAACCGTGATCAGAAAATACTGTGTCTGTGCGAGAAGATCATTCGGCAGGATCTGCAGTTTCAGCTTCAGACTGCCGTTTTTCATTGTCCTGATTTTCATCGAGATCCGGTTTTTCCCATCCAGTGCATAGTGCAGAAAGTAATACAGCGTATACATGCTGTATACCTTGTGACGGCTGCGCAGATCAAGCCTTGAGGCCAGTTCATCCTGAATCTGACTGATCTTTGCGGACACGGAATCATCCCCGAAGAAATGCGCGTTCTTCATGCGCAGATCCATGGCATAGCGGGCCTGCAGACAGTAATAATACGCCGCTTCATAGCTGACAGCGGTATCGATTCCCTGCATATGCAGCTTAGCCATGCGGAAAGCGATATCCGCCATGTGCGTGTCATCCTTTCCCTGCAGAAATTCCGGTAGAATCTGATCATACAGTTCAAGGATCATGTTAGCGGCTGCTTTGTCGTTTTTATGCACGCCGCGTCCCTGTATGAACATATCCGTGAGTTTATAGCGCGATTCGTAATAGCCCCCGGCGGCGCCGATCGAAAACCACCGGAATGCCTGCTCATATTCAGGTTCCCCGTCTGTACAGCGCCCGTAGTAATAGATATAGCCCAGGGCATTGCCGGCCAGCGAAGATCCGGTCTTTGCATACCAGCGCAGCAGACAGTCTCTGGCGGTATGCCAGTCGCAGGCATAGAATCCGCTGCCGTTTCCATAGCAGGCAAATGCCTTCCGTTTCAGCGCATCCGCATCGTCTTTTTCACAGAGCTCTTCCAGGTATTTCCTATAGAGCTGAATCACCGTATCATCCGCCTGATCATACCGGTCTTTCCAGAAATCCAGAAAGTCTTTCTTCTGGTCATCGCGCAGGATCCGCTCCATCGGCGGTTTCTTTTCATTTTCATAAAACAGCGCAATCCTGTCATGATAATTCTGTACATCGGCCAGGGTCATGGAACAGGACATTTCATTCCAGATCTCATGGAGAACGGATGATGCATCGGGCAGACCCGTATCATTTTCTTCCCGGAAAAGAAAGACTTTGTTTCTTTCCATGATCAGTTCATACATCGGCAGCAGCCAGTTTCCGATCAGGTCATTGACCTTTCCTGTTTCCAGACACTTATTGACAGCGCTGTACAGATCATCCAGCGTCATTTCATATTCTTCCGTCTCCTCCGGCACCGTACTGACTGAATTTTCATATCTGCAGAAATCCCGCAGCACTGCGTTTTCTGCCATGGTATCACCCCTTTCCCGGTACACAGCTGTATAGTAAAAGGGTCCGATGACAAAAAAACCGCCAGTACAGTCCTGTACCGGAAACCGGATTCATTGATGCGGTTTCTGCGTCACCGGATGATACATTCCTTCTGCCTGCCGCCGACGGCATGAAGACAAGAACGGACAGTCAGCTTCTGTATTATGCGATTGAATATCAGTATACCGGTTCTGCACCGAAGGAAGTTTCCATGCTGTTCCATGCAAACACAGCTCTGCTCAATAACAGTCAGACGGTTATCAATGCAATGACTGTCTTCAGGAAAGCAGGCGAAGACTGGATGCTTTCTGCGGCCGGTTCGGATCCGGCAATCGGATCGATCGTAACCAATTCCGGTGTTGAATATGTTGATAAATACGAGTATCAGCCTTCGGACCAGAAGTATGAAGCACGCGGACTGATCAATATTCAGAAGGATCTGCTCACAGACGGACCGCTGACTGTCTTCATCAACGAATATATGTTTGAAATCACCAGATAGCAGTTATTTCCGGGACCCTGTATATCAGGGTCTTTTCTTTTACAGAGGCATCATAAAAACACCGTCACCGGTGTTTTCATATTCTCTCGTAGGTATCAAAGTGGAAGATCAGTCCTTCATATTCCCTGTCTTCTCCGCGCTGTGTGCACTGCCAGTCGGGATCTTTGTCGAGATTGTCGAACCAGGCATCTGCTTCCCAGCTGTTTTCCACCTTGGTGATAATGGCGGTATCGCATAACGGAAGCAGGGCATGGTAGATACTGTCACCGCCGATGACAATGAAGTCATCGGTATTTTCCGGCAGGAGTGCTTTGAGTTCATCAATGCTGTGAACGACCTCTGCGTTTTCGACGGTATATGCGGGATTTCTTGAAAGAATGATATTTCTTCTTTTCGGAAGAGGCTTGGCATGGGGAAATGTCTCCAGGGTCTTCCGGCCGTAGATAACTGTCTTCCCGGTTGTCAGAGCCCGGAAGTTTTTCATGTCTTCCGGAATATGGACCAGCAGCTGTCCTTTGTTTCCAATGGCCCAGTTCTGATCGACGGCTGCGATTGCTTTCATATGTACATCACCTCAGATTGCGATATCAATGTTGCGGATCTGTTCACCCGCCACAATATAATTCTTCAGGGAAACGCTGTCCTTTGTGAACCGGTAGAAATCATGGATCTTTGGATCGAGACAGAATTCCGGTGCCGGCTGCGGTGTTCTTTCAATCAGTTCCCGGATTGCCGGAATATGATTCGGGGCATAGATATGGGCATTGGCATCCACATGCACGAATTCGCCGGCTTCCATATCGCATACCTGCGCAATCATATGCTGGAGAACAGCATACTGGCATGTATTCCATGCCCAGGCTGCCAGGACATCCTGGGAGCGCTGGTTGAGGATCATGTTCAGGGTCAGCTTCTCTTTGCCCTTATCCTGACTGACAACGAATGTCACGCTGTAGGCACAGGGCTGCAGGTGCATTTCATCCAGGTCTTCGGGATTCCAGATCGTCGTCATGATCCGGCGGCTGAAGGGCTGGTTCTTAAGATCATAGATGACCTTGTCGACCTGGTCCATATGCCATCTGCCGTTTTTCTTTACCGCTGCGATCCTTCCGGTTTCCGTATCATGGAAGATCTCTTCGCCTTCTTCATTGACCGCAAATGCATAGTATGACGGGAAGGCATTGACAAGGCCTTCGTCCTTCACATCTCTGCAGGAATGTTTCAGACCCATCTGGTATCCGTAGGCTTTGCCGATGGAGCCGTTTTCATCGGCCCATTCATCCCAGATATGAGGACCGAGGTCATGAATGTTATTGGATTTCTTCTGCCAGATCCAGAGCACTTCATCGGTTGCGCTTTTGATGCCTGTCTTCCGCAGCGTCAACATCGGAAATTCTTCGCGCAGATCGAAGCGGTTGATCTCACCGAATTTCATGATCGTATATGCCGGGGTTCCGTCCGGCCAGTGCGGACGGACCTTCTGTCCTTCCGTCGATGTGCCGTTTTCCAGAATATCTCTGCACATTCTGATAAATTCAATATCCGCAATACTCATAAACCACCTCATCCGGCTGTATGCCTATGCCCCTCATTGTACAGATATTTGTGCCATAAAAAAAGCATCATTTCTGATGCCTTCATATACCTGCGCTGGCGGATTGCTCCCCTGCTTCATCCGCATTCAGGAGCCAGGGAATGAACTGTTCAATGCATTCCTGCCAGAATGTCCAGTCGTGTTTTCCCGGCCAGTGCTGCCAGACGATGTCATAGCCGAGCTTCTTCAGTTTCTCTGCATATGCCGCATTGACATCATAGAGGAAATCTTCATTGCCGCAGGCCATCCAGATCTGCGGTCTGTTTTCCGTCAGTCTTTCTGCCAGGGCATCATAGTCATTGACACTTCCCTCAAAATCTTTGACATCGTCCAGATCGAATATGGTCTCATAGTTCTTCTTTGTCAGATAATCCTGTACATTTTCATTTCTGGAGGTCAGGATCCTGTCCTTGATCAGGGCTGCTGAAAAGATACCCAGACGGCTGAATGTTTCCGGGTGTTTCAGACCGTTGACGGCCGTACCGAAGCCGCCCATGGATAGTCCTGCCAGGAAGGTATGTTCCCGGTCTGTATATACCGGGAAAGTTCTCCCGATGAACTGCGGCAGTTCTTCGCTGATGAAGGTGCCGAAATAATCCCCGGTTTTTGATGAATCGCAGTAGAACCGGTTCTCGCCGGAAGGCATGACAATGCATACATTGTATGCATCTGCCAATGGCTGTACGGAGGAACCGTTGATCCAGCTGCGGTGGTTTCCGAAGATTCCGTGCAGAAGATACAGCACCGGAAATTTGGGCGGTGCTTCTTCCTGTCCCAGTCCGGTCTTCTTATCAGTCGGCAGAATGACGCTGATCATGACATTGCGCATCAGACTGTTGGCGTAGAAACTGATATCCATGACTGCCATAGGTTTGATCTCCTTTATCTGTTCTGTGTAACTGCACGGACAATCTGCAGAGCTTCTTTTTCACTGTATATATGTTCATAGGGTGTTCTGATATCGGATTCTCCGTCTGCAGGCGGTGCCTGTTTCCGGTAGGCAGAGGGAGACATCCCGAAGGCATCGCGGAAGGCAGCGGTCATATATTTCAGTTCGGAAAAACCGCTCCTTGCGGCAATATCACCCAGGGTCAGATTCTCATTGCCGATCAGCCTCACGGCATGTTCCAGGCGCTTGTCGCGCAGATAATCCTGGAAGCTGACCCCGAAGTATTCCCGGATGATATGGGAGAGATGGGTCTCTGTGATATTCTCCGCTTCGGCAATATCCCGCAGCCGGATCTGGTCCCGGTAATTGGCTTCGATATATTCGCTGATCCTGCGCATGCGCTGTTCATTTTTCTTCCGGCGGGCATTTTCTTCTTCGCTGACGGCTTCGGTGGCGGTATGGCGGAGCAGGATATACAGGATCTCCGAAAGACAGGCAACGCAGCCGGTTTCATTGTATCTGTCCGCAGTAAAATAGCGCTCCGCCAGTTTCATGACGGTCTTTGTCATATCCTGATAAGCATTTTCAGGCATGCATTGTTTCAGTACTTCATCGCGGAAGCGGATATTGTGCAGAGAAAAATACGTATCGGTGAGATGGCGGGAAAACTGGATGATCAGCAGGATAAAGTCAGGATGGGGTGAAAGGATCTCGTGATGGTCAAAGGCATTGACGAGAATGCAGTCCCCTGCCTGCACCGCATAGCGGCTGTTGCGGACAATGACGGTTCCTTCCGACTGCAGCACATTCAGCAGCTCGATATCATGATGCATATGCATGGCCCGCATCCGGATGGTATTGAGAAGCACCCGCAGACCTCTGATCCGGTCATGCCGTACGATTTCATATTCGATCATATCTGTACCATACGGCAGATTCTCAAAAATCGCAAGAAAGTCGTTTTCCGGGCATAAGAATATCATTTTCCCGTGACAGAATCATTTCTACAATAAAAGTGTATTTATTAAGGAGAAAAAGATCATGTTCTGTATCGGAATTGACCTTGGCACGTCATCCGTCAAGCTTCTGTTTGTCGATGAAAGCGGTACCATTCACAAAACCGTATCGAAAGATTATCCCCTGTACTTTCCGAAGAACGGCTGGTCGGAACAGAATCCGGAAGACTGGTGGGAAGGCGTTCTCAGCGGTCTGCGCGAACTGACAGCGGAGATTGATTTCACCGAAGTCAAAGGAATTGCCTGCGGCGGCCAGATGCACGGTCTGGTCCTGCTGGATGAAAACGATCAGGTGATCCGTCCCTGCATTCTCTGGAATGACGGACGCACCGCAAAGGAGACGGAATGGCTCAACACCGTGATCGGCAAAGACAGACTGAGCGCATATACCGCCAATATCGCCTTTGCCGGATTTACCGCACCGAAGATTCTCTGGGTCAGAGACAATGAACCGGAAAACTTTGCAAGGATCGCAAAGATCATGCTGCCGAAGGACTATATCAACTATAAGCTGACCGGTGTGCACTGCACGGATTACAGCGATGCCAGCGGCATGCTGCTGCTCGATGTAAAGAATAAATGCTGGTCAAAGGAAATGTGTGAGATCTGCAGCGTCAAGGAAAAATGGCTGCCGCAGCTGTTTGAAAGCTATGACATTGCAGGAACGGTTTCATCTCTGGAAATACCCTTCCTGCATGGCATCCCGGTAGCGGCAGGTGCGGGCGACAATGCGGCCGCAGCCATCGGAACCAATACGATCAAAGACGGGGCATGCAATATTTCCCTGGGTACCAGCGGTACGGTATTCCTTTCCGCCGACCGCTTCTCTCTGGATCCCAACAATGCCCTGCATGCCTTTGCCCATGCCAGCGGCAGGTACCATCTGATGGGATGCATGCTCAGCGCTGCTTCCTGCAATAAATGGTTCATGGAGGAAATCCTGCACCGTTCGGACTTCGATGCGATCCAGAAGCAGATCCCGGCAGATGCCCTTGGAAACAACGCTGTTTATTTCCTGCCCTATCTGATGGGTGAAAGAAGTCCGCTGAATGATGAAAATGCCCGGGCCTGCTTTATCGGCATGCATATGGGCACCACCGATGCGGATATGATCCAGGCGGTATTTGAAGGCGTAGCCTTTGCCATCCGGGATTCCGTGGAAGTCGCCAGATCCCTGGGCATCGATATTCAGCGTTCCTGCCTGTGCGGGGGCGGGGCAAAGTCAAAGCTCTGGCAGAAGATCCTGGCCAATGTCCTGAATCTTTCCATCGATCTTCCGGTGACCGAAGAAGGACCGGGCTACGGCGCTGCCATGCTGGCAATGACCGGCATCGGCCGGTTCCCGGATCTGCAGACATGCGCAGATACATTCTGCCGTATCCGGGAAACAATCCAGCCTGATCCCGTTCTGGCAGAAAAATATGAAAAGAAGTACCGGATCTTCCGGCAGATGTATCCGGCACTGAAAGAAATATTCAGAAATATGAAGGAGGAATAATATCATGAGCATTTTCAAAAACATCGGAACCATCCCTTACGAAGGACCTGCATCCACCAATCCCCTGGCTTTCAAGTACTATGACGCCGACCGCGTGATCATGGGCAAAAAGATGAGCGAACATCTGCCCTTCGCCATGGCATGGTGGCACAACCTCGGCGCAGCCGGCACGGATATGTTCGGCCGCGACACTGCCGATAAATCCTTCGGCTGTGAAAAAGGAACCATGGAACATGCAAAGGCAAAGGTCGATGCCGGCTTTGAATTCATGCAGAAACTCGGAATCAAGTACTTCTGTTTCCATGATGTCGACCTGGTTCCGGAAGCGGATGATATCAAGGAAACAAACCGCAGACTGGATGAAATCAGCGACTATATCCTGGAAAAGATGCAGGGTACAGATATCAAGTGCCTCTGGGGAACTGCCAATATGTTCTCCAATCCCCGTTTCATGAACGGTGCCGGCTCCACCAACAGCGTTGATGTCTATGCATTTGCGGCAGCCCAGATCAAGAAGGCACTGGATATCACCGTCAAGCTCGGCGGCAGAGGCTATGTATTCTGGGGCGGCAGAGAGGGCTATGAAACCCTGCTCAATACCGATGTGAAATTCGAACAGGAAAACATCGCGAAGCTGATGCATATGGCTGTTGACTACGGCAGATCCATCGGCTTTACCGGCGACTTCTATATCGAACCGAAACCGAAAGAACCGATGAAGCATCAGTATGACTTCGATGCGGCAACGGCCATCGGCTTCCTGCGTCAGTACGGTCTGGACAAGGACTTCAAGATGAACATCGAAGCCAACCATGCAACACTGGCCGGACATACGTTCCAGCATGATCTGCGCATCAGCGCAATCAACGGCATGCTCGGCAGTATCGATGCCAACCAGGGCGATACCCTGCTGGGATGGGATACCGATGAATTCCCGTTCGATGTCTATGAGACCACCCGCTGCATGTATGAAGTACTCAAGAACGGCGGACTGACCGGCGGCTTCAACTTCGATGCCAAGAACAGAAGACCGAGCTATACGTATGAAGATATGTTCTATGCTTTCATCCTGGGTATGGACGCATTTGCGCTCGGTCTGATCAAAGCAGCCGAAATCATCGAAGACGGACGCATCGATACATTCATCAAGGATAAGTATTCTTCCTGGGAAGGCGAACTCGGACAGAAGATCAGAAATGATCAGACAACGCTGGCAGAGCTTTCCGCCTATGCGGAAAAACTCGGTGCACCGGAACTTCCGGGCAGCGGCAGACAGGAATATCTGGAAGCAGTCTTCAACAATATTCTCTTCAAATAACAAATTTCATTGACTGACAGAAGCACCTGAAAACAGTGCTTCTGTTTTTTCATGCACAGACGGAACATGTTTTATGAGAAAATTATCTGCGGAGAACAAGCATGAACAGAATACGGATTTACAGAATCATCATCTTCCTTCTGGCTGCCGCTGTCCTGGCTGAAACCGTCTGGATCGTACGCAATGTACCGGGCAGAACGGCAGAAAACTGGGATTTTGACACGGATACGGAAATTGCCGGTGCCTTTGAGGATGCCCTGGAAGACGGCAGAATACAGGTATGGTACCAGCCGATCGTCAGTCCTGACACAGGAGAAACCGCCGGGGCCGAAGCCCTTTCGCGCTGGAAAGAAGGCGAAGAATACATATCCCCTTCCGTCTTCATCGCAGCCCTGGAAGAAAGCGGTCAGGTCGTGCAGCTGGATTAACATGTCTTTGAAACGGTCTGTGCGCTGCAGAAGCAGAGAATGGATGCCGGCGAAGAACTGTTTCCGATCTCCGTCAATCTGTCAGTTCTCTCTGTCATGCAGGAAAACACGGTGCGTGAGTATACGGAAATCCTGCGTTCGTACGGTCTGCCGGACGGCTGTGTCAGCGTAGAAGTGACAGAAACACTGGACGCAGATAAAGAAACCGCTGAAGCTGCGGCACATGCATTCCATGAAAACGGCTTCTATGTTGAAATCGATGATTTCGGCGCAGGCTATGCGGCCTATGCCAATCTTGCGGCGATTCCCTATGATATTCTGAAAATCGATAAGAGCCTGATTGATCAGATCGGCACCGAACGGGGAAATACACTGATTGACAGTCTGACGGAAATGGCAGCCGATCTGCACATGACCGTGATTGCGGAAGGTGTCGAAACAGCGGAACAGGCCGCATATCTGAAAGAAAAAGGCAGCCTGATCCAGGGCTACTATTATTCCCGTCCCCTGCCGCCGGATGAATTTGATGCATATCTGAAGAACAGCCATGACTGAGCAGATGTGCTATCATCTACAGTGTCAACTACCCACCTACTGTCTAAAGCAAGTGGGTTTCCGCCGTTAAATTTATTATGAATGAACTCTTCCAAGATCCTGTGTTCCTGCTCATATTTGTCTTTGTCGCAGGTGGCTTTCTGGCTGCCCTGACACGCATACTGCGGATCCGGCTGACCGGTATAAAAACTGTCGCAACCGTCGTCGGCCTCGCTGAACATGATGATTTCGATGGAGACGGCATGAAGAGAACGATCGAAGTATTTGTCAGCTATCAGACAGAGGACGGCAGATTCATTGAAGGAACGCTGTCCAATCCGAGCTGGCAGTTCTCGATCGGCAATCAGATCAGGATCCGCTATGACAAAGATGATCCGGAACATCCGGTCTATACCGGGAAAGCATAACAGGTGCACGGGCACCTGTTATTTTTCTTCTTCAAAGTCGTAATACAGCAGTTCGTTGTATTTCTGATTGTAGTATTCTGCTTCCTTCTTTTGGATCCAGCGTTCTCTTTCTTCCATGATGGCGAGCATCTCATCGGCGATTTCTTCCGGTGAAGAAGGCTTTGCGCTTTTCAGATATCCGATCATCCGGGACATAGTCTTTTCGGTGCGCAGATTCTCTGCGATGACCATGCCGAATTCTTCCGGATAGCCCATCTGTACGACTGTCCGGATCAGCTGTTCTCTGATTTTTTCTCTTTCATTCATTGCTTTGTATCCGATGCGGCAGGAATCACTCCGTCAGCTTCAGACCTTTTTCATAGGCCTTCTGACATTCCAGCGGGAAGACGCTGTCATGTCTTTCCTGTTTTTTCTTCGGATCGAACAGCGACCATTCCCAGTCTGTCTTTGAATAGTCTTTCAGCTGCAGGGTATTGCCGGAAATGAGTACATCGGTCGGACCGATGAAGCGCTCGAATGTCGCTTTGTATCCGCTGACCAGTTCAAGATAGGAATTGTCCGGGGCATTGCTGGTCATGATGAACAGGACCGGAATCGGCCGGGTGTTGCAGCAGGGCGTCTCCCGGTTATATGTCAGATGCTGGAAGATCAGTCTTTCATACAGCGCCCGGAAGGAAGCGGTCAGTTCACTGAGGTAGTTGGGCGATCCGATGATCAGCCCGTCTGCTTCCCGGATGGCATCCAGCACCGGTGTCAGTCCGTCCCTGCGGATACAGTGGCTCTTGAATTTCTCGGTTTTACAGCCAAAGCAGGAAATACAGCCGGTATACTGTTCCAGTCTGTACAGATCGAATTTCTCCACGGAAGCACCGGCGGCTTCGGCACCGCGGACTGCTTCATTGATCAGTGTGTCCGTATTCCAGCCTTTTCTCGGGCCGGCATTGACGGCAATGATTTTCTTTGTCATATCAGCACCTTCTTTTCTGCTTTCACTATACCGTATTCCGGCGCTGTTTTTCATTTTCGTGCATTCAGAAATGATCAATGCGGTGCTGTATCCCCATAGCAGCACCGCATGATCTTGAAACAGGAAGGTAAGGAGTTACCGCAGATTCGCTTTGATTGTTTCGTACAGCTGTTCCGGACCCGCCGGTTTGGCCGCAAATCCGTTCATGCCTGCCGCAAAGGCTTTTTCTTTCATGGATTCACTGACATCGGCCGTAATGGCAATCACCGGTATGGCAGATTTAGAAAGGTCGTTCAGGTTTCTGATCCGCCGGACTGTCTCGATGCCGTCCATATCAGGCATGACAATATCCATCAGGATCAGGTCATATGTTCCGGCCGGGCTGTCCATGATTTTTTTCAGGCATTCTTCTCCGCCTGCTGCGCAGTCCGCTTCAGCACCTGCATGAATCACGATTTCTCTGGCAATCTCCCGGCTGAGTTCCATGTCTTCAACGATGAGGATCCGTTTTCCATGGAAATCATAGACGGGATGCTGCGCTTTACCTTCATGTGTCCGGTAGTATTCGCTGAGTTCTTCGGGATCGGATACGATGTCTTTGCGGATCTGACTGTATCTGTCGAGCAGATAGGTGGCACTGATACGGATCGCATCCAGGTATTTTTTTCTCCGTACGGGGTCGTCCGCATACTGACCGGCAAGGTCGGCACATCCGAGTATGATGTGCAGAGGAGTTCTGACATCGTGGGACATACGGTAGTAGTTTTTCAGCTGTTCCGGGGATCCGTTATCGTCCCATTCCCTGAGCAGGTCACTGACTGAAACACCAAGGATACCAGCCAGCTTCGGAAGCAAGCTGATATCCGGGTATGAGAGGTCCCTTTCCCACTTGGAAACGGCTTTGTCAGTGACATGCAGCTTTCCCGCCAGCGAAGACTGTGTCAGACTGTTTTTGATTCTGAGTGTACGTATATAGCTTCCAAGTGTTGGCACATCGGTTACCTCCTGATTCCAATCTAGCAGACGGTCAGTGCGAAAACAATCGACCGTTGGTTTACAGGCAGTATGTCATATATACAAGGAGAAAAATGAGATCACTTCTGATTTCGAGGTTTCTCGGACTGATGACAAACCGCTCTGTTGTTTTCACCGGATATTTCTTTGTGAAGTATTCAAATGATTTGTATATTTTCCTTTTAAACATGATAAAACCTCGCATTCACGAATTTCGCAGTATCAAACCAATTAAAATTCACGGATTTCGCAGTGACTGCTCTGCATGCAGGAAATACTGCCTGTCTGCCCTGATAATATTCAGGGCAAAATCACGTATATCATCCAGTGAAAGGCTGTGATCATGCCTGTACCATTGGAAATACAGTTCCAGGATGCCGGATGTGTAATAGTCCAGGTAGGCAGTATAGATGCCCTTTGCATCTTCAGACTGTTTCAGATGTTTATTGATCAGATTCTTCATCAATGTAATATGGCGCATCTGTACATGGAAATAGGAAGGCTCACAGGCAAGTCTGGTCAGATAGGCCGTATTGTTTTCAATGGTCTGATTGATCAGGCGGAAGATGACAGAGAGTTCATAATCTTCGTTCTGCCCGTGGATATAATTCTGTTCGAGTTCTTCAATGGCTTTGTACAGAGGCGCATTGATGATATCGAAGATATCGGAAAACACATCATCGATATCCTGGTAATGCAGGTAGAAGGTTCTGCGGCTGATATCGGCAGCTTCACAGATACGGCTGACGGTGAGTTCGTTGTATTTATAGCTAAGCATCTGCTGCAGCACTGCCGTACGGATCGCATCGGTCGTTTTTCTTGTTCTTCTGTCCATGGCCTGTACCTCTTCTTCAGTATAATGCACAATATTTCAGATGTGTGTATTTATGCACACATGTAAAAAGCTGGAAATTGCATTTGCCTGGGAGAACATGCAGACTGAAATCAGATAACAGGAGAGCAAATATCATGAGCAATTTCAGTATTCTCGGTACACCGTTTCAGATTGCCGGTGTAACCATCAAGAACCGCTATGCCTTTTCCCCTGTCACAACTGCGACAATGTGGGATGAAAAAGGCAGAATCACCCCGAAATTCATCCGTTACATGGAGGACAGAGCCAAAGGCGGATTCGGTCTGCTGGTGACCGGAGCCATGACGACGGACGGAGAAGTCGATCCGTATGCAGCTACCGGACCTGTCATTATGGCTGCCCCGGAAGAATTCAGAGAGACATCGAAGCAGATGCTGGACGCTGTCCATGCCCATGGCGCAAAGATGTTTGCACAGCTGACAATGGGTCTTGGCAGAAACTATCCGGGACTGCCTTCCACTTCCGAAAACATCGTCTTCGGCACCGCTGATCAGGTTTCTCCGGAACTGACAGCAGAACAGATTAAAACAAAGATCCGGGAACTGGTTGAAACCGCTGTTTTCTGCAAGGAATGCGGCTGGGACGGTATTGAAGTCCATGCCATGCACTGGGGCTATCTGCTGGATCAGTTTGCGATGAAGTGCTTCAACCGCAGAACCGATGAATACGGCGGCACATGGGAGAACCGTCTGAGAGCTGCCAGAGAGATCGTCGAAGGCATCAAGGCAGCCTGCGGAAAGGACTACCCTGTCGGCATGCGCTTCAGCCTGGAAACCTATGTGAAAGGCGCCAACCAGGGTCTTCTGACACCGGAAGGCGAACAGGGAAGAACCCTGGAAGAAAGCATTGAATGCGCCAAGATGCTGGAGAGCTACGGTTATGACTATCTGAGCGTCGATACCGGTGTCTATGATTCGTTCTGGTATGCATGTTCACCGATGTACATCCCGCAGTCCTTCATGTTTGACATGGCAGAGAAATGTACAAAGGCAGTGAATATTCCGGTCATCTGCGGCGGCAGAATGAACGATGCGGCAGCCTGTGCGGATGCCCTGGAAGCAGGCAAGTTCACGGCAGTCACCCTGGGCAGACCGGGCATTGCCGATCCGGATTACCCCAACAAGGCCATTGCCGGAGAAATTGAAAAGATCCGTCCGTGCATCGCCTGCAACGCCGGATGCTTCAAATCCGTATGTATGGACCAGAAGCCGATGACCTGTGCCGTCAACCCGATTGCGGCCAATGAACTCGAACTCGATCTCAAACCCGGAAACGGAGAAAAGAAAGTACTCGTTGCGGGCGGCGGTGTTGCCGGTATGGAAGCCGCAAGAACAGCCGCAAGACGCGGATATGATGTAACTCTGATCGAAAAGACAGACAAGCTGGGCGGCCATATCATTGAAGCCGGTGCGCATTCCTTCAAGAAGGAAATCGAACAGCTCAACTGCTGGTACCAGAGAGAACTCAAAGAACTCGGCGTCAATGTCGTTCTGAACAAGGAACTCACGGCGGAAGATCTGCAGACATGCCCTGCCGATGCGATCATCATCGCAACCGGATCCAATACGGCAATGCCGCCGATCCCGGGCATTGAAAAAGCAATTACGGCACTGGATGCCATCAACAATCCTGAAAAACTCGGTGATACCATTGTCATTGCCGGCGGCGGTCTGGTCGGCTGCGAAATCGGCTATGACGAAGTACTCAAGGGAAAGAAAGTCACTGTCGTCGAACTGATGGATGATATCATGGCCGCAGGTGCAGCAGCACCGCTGCCGAACATCATGATGATCAAAGCGGAATTCGCAGCCAGAAATGTCTGTGTCATGACAAAGACAAAAGTCACGGAATTCTGCGATGACGGCATCGTCGTACAGAAAGAAGACGGAACATCTGCGAAGATCGAAGCGGATACCGTGATCAATGCCCTCGGCTTCAGACCTGCACCGATCCAGACAGATCTGCCGAATGCATGTGTCATCGGCGATGCGACCGGCGCAGCCAATATCCTCAAGGCAGTTGCGGAAGGCTACCGGGCAGCCAACAGCATCTGATCATCTGTTTCCTTACAGGCACTCATACGGCATGTATGAGTGTCTTTTCTTTATCCATATCCGCCATAATGTATCTGCACGCATGGAAAAGGACTATAATGGAGATAATTAAATACTAGATTGCGAGGGAAAGAATGAAAGAAAATATACGCAGATTTCTGATATGCTTTTCGGCTTTGCTTTTGTTTTCTCTGAGCGGTGCCGCTGCCTATGCGGATGGCGGATACTTTGCCATTCCGGCGGAAGAATACTCGATGATGACGGAAGAAGGCAGGTATCCCACGGAAGTCACCTTTGCGGATACGGTGTTTACGAACCATCCCCATGCGCCGACCGCATCTGTCCTGCAGCAGCTCAACGGTGCTGCAGCGGAAGAACACACCTTTACAATCAAGGCAGGCGACCGGGTTGACTTTACACTGGAGGGCGATTCCCATGAGCCGCGCAATCCTTTTGACAGTCTGATCTCCTGGAAAATCCAGGATTCTTCAGATATGTATGGATCTGAGTTTATCGGTGTCCATGTCAAAGGTGACGGTCTCTATCTAATCAGAAAGAAGAAAGATGCATACAGACTGCAGGTCAGCGGTTTCGGATTCGATACGGACTTAAGCGATCTGAGTGCTCATGCGGTTATGACCATGGAGTACGATGCCCATAAGCTGCTCAATGAAGATGAGATTCCTGCCAGCAGCGATTATGAGTACTGGCCTTCCGCTTACATTGACAGTTACTTTGAAGAAGGACTGACCTTTGAGGATACATTCACGGTGCAGGCAGAAGGAAATGTCACAATTGCGCCCTTTGAAAACTATACGGCTCTGTATTATCTCGAGGATGCCGCACAGTATATCGAAGGCATGGATACGACAGATTCCGTCGGCTTCCAGTTTATCTTTGATGACAGTTCTGCCTGGAATGTGACCATCGGCGGTTCTGAGGTATCCGTGGACATGGTCAGCTATGCCGAATATGTCGCCTATGGTGTACAGCCCTATGAACTCACCGTCGGCGATGTCATGTACTATAAAACACTGAGTATCGTTCTGGTCGGCAGCGACCTGGTCGAACGGGAAAAGACGGTCGTAGACTACTGGAATGAACAGCATCCGGAAGAAATTGAAGAACCGCAGGAACCGGAAAAAGAAGAAGTCGTTCCGGAAGAACCGGAAGAAGAAATCAAAGAACCGGAAGAAGAGATCAAAGAACCTGAACCGGAAGAACCGGAAAAGCCGGAACCGCCCAGAAAGAATGTCCGGCCGATCGTGACAAGGAAGCTCGGAGCACTCCCTGCTCTGGCAGGTCTGACGATCCTGACAGCGGCGATTGCGGCGGGTATGTCCATGGCTGCTTCCTCCGCATCCGCAGCCGTCACGAAAGAAGACGATGACGATGAAGAAGGAAAAGAAGACAGCGGACCTTCCATTACCCTGAATGAAGGTGAAAAGGTACCGGAGATCTTTGCCGGAAGCGAATCCTATATGACGATGCCTGTCACATTGGAAACCGACGTAGAGGGACTTTGGATCTGGAATGTACTTGTACTGAGTGATGATCGGCAGAAAGAAACGATGCCGAAGATCATGGCAGAGATCACCGGGGATGACAAAACTGCCCGTATTGCAATCAAAGCGGAGAATACCGGCTATGACTACGGTGCCGTGGTCCGTATTATCGCAAGATCAGCGGAACAGGATGTCTCCGCCCAGAAAGCATTCAATATCAGTGTTCTGACACCGGGTCTTTCGGTGAAGGAAACAGACGGCAAGGTGAAAGTCACCTTCCGGACGGAAAGCGAAATACCGGGTACTGCCGACAGCCAGGAACTGAAAGAAAATGAATACAAGGTAACAGAACTGGAAGACGGTTCAAAGCAGTATACCTACAAAGAACATACAGCGGTATTGAGGCAGGAGGCATAAGATGGAAAGACTGAAAGAATTCGGGGCATATTTCAAAAGCATTCTGCCGTCGCTTGCGGTCGCAGTGACCGTCTGGCTGGTACTGCAGATCGCCGCATGCATGGGATTCCGGCCGGCGCTGCTGTGGCCCTTCAATTATCTCAGCGGTGCCCTTGCCGGTCTGACCGGGACATCGCGTCTGGGCATGATCGGCGGTTCCATCGGCCGTGCAGTGATCTTTATCTTCTTTGAAAAAGCAATCTGGATCCTGCTGTTTTCAAAGAAACCGGTCAAAGAACGCTTCCTGCAGTCGGGAAAACTGCTCGGTAAGAAGTTCCTGTATATGGTTCCCTATGTCAAAAAGATCAAATCCTGGATCGTCAAGGATCCGGTGCAGCTCGGTGCCCAGATTGCCGGATGCGGCATTGCGCTGATACTTTCGCTGTTCCTCTCGGGCAACGGAAAACTCGTCAATTCGTTTGTCAGCGTCGCCCTGATGACAGAGGCAGCGTCCCAGCTGCAGCTCCATAAGGGACTGATCTGGAATACATTCAAAAAACTCTCCGATATAATCAAAGCAGATACAGCCGATCATTTCCTGACCGGACTGACCCTTGGCTTTGCCCTTGGTGCACTCATCAGCAGTGCAAAGGTTCTGCGTCTTGCAGGATGGATCATGGCCGGCGCAGGCATGGCAATGATCTTCATTGCCAAAGCAATGAACAAAAAACCGGCAAAGGCATAATCTGCATACGGATAAGAGAGCTGCGGCTGTGTGCTGCAGCTTTTTCTGTATCTGCAGAACAGAAAAAGACCTCTCCCGCCGGAGATGAGGCCTTCCGTCATTGTTCATTCTTTGTCTGTGACATAATAATGGCGCTTGATCCACTGGGACAGTCCGTCGAGACCGGGATAGATGATCCGTTCATTGATATTCATCTGATCCAGCATATCCCGGATCCGCCAGATCAGAGATCTGTCGATGATGTATTTGACCGTCTTCTCGGTGTTTTCATCGAGATAGCGCTCAATCGTCAAGGAACCGTCCGCTGCTTCGATATCCTTGGGAATAATCGCAAAGCTTGCATACTGGTTGACGATGCGCTGGTCGATCGAAGGCGGTTCCATCAGAACCATGGCATGGTCTTTCATATCCAGATCATATTCGGTCAGCGATTCTGTGCATCTCTGCAGCATCTCTACGGTAAATATATGGGCACGGTCCATCATCAGCTGTCTTCTGTATTTATCCGGCAGCTTGGTATTGATCTCATCGGCATCGATCTTCCAGAGCACGGCATTGCGGATACCGAGTTTTTCCGGTTCGACGCTGGTCGCAAAATGCAGACCGATGAGGGGTGAATAGGTCCAGTCCAGCATCCGGGTGGGCAGACCATGGTGCTGGCCGATGATCAGCTGCCGCCAGACCGAGTTTTTCAGTTCGGGATCTTCAAAGGAAGCATATTTGGTAAAGCTGCGCAGAATGATACTTTCCAGTTCATTCTTTTTTTCTCTGCAGTTGCGGTAGAGACTGGTTGTCAGTTCCCATTTTTCATTGTTGAGGCCTTTGTACAGGCTGCCTGAACGGTAGCGGTTCAGATTTTTTTCCAGGTGCTGATCAAAGATGATCGGTCCGAGTTCATCGATTTTCGTTATATGTCTGACTGTGATCATAGGCATGTCTCCGTTGTATATAATAATTATATGCGTTTTCAAAACACATTGAATAATACATATATTATCTGATGATGAACAGTTGAATAATCGTTCAATTGATGTTAGCATAGGTTAGCGTAAGCTAACATGGTGATGATATGTTCCTGGAACTGAGAGATATAAAAAAGGCATATGGTGAAAAAGAGAACCGGACAGATGTACTCAAAGGCATCAGTCTGCAGGCGGAAAAAGGAGAATTTCTGGTACTGCTGGGATCTTCCGGATCGGGAAAAAGTACCCTGCTGAATATCATCGGCGGCATTGACAGACCTGATTCCGGTGAAGTGATGATACAGAACGAAAAACTTTCGCAGATGAATGAAAAACAGCTGACGCGATACAGGAGAAAGCATCTGGGCTATATTTTCCAGCTGTATAATCTGATTCCGAATCTGACTGTAAGGGAAAACATTGAAGTCGGCGCCTGGCTCAGCAGCGATCCGCTGGATACAGATACCCTGCTGGATGTGCTCGGTCTGACAGAACATCAGGATAAAATTCCAAGCCAGCTTTCCGGCGGACAGCAGCAGCGCACCGCGATTGGCAGAGCAATTATCAAAAACCCTGATATCCTGCTCTGCGATGAGCCGACCGGTGCTCTGGATTACAGAACATCGAAAGAAATACTGAAACTGATCGAAACGGTCAATCAGAAATACGGAAGTACGGTGATCATGGTCACGCATAATGATGCGATCCGGCTGATGGCGGACAAGATCATACGGCTGCGTGACGGGATGATCCGCGATATCACCATGAACGATCAGAAAGTTCCGGCAGAGAAACTGGAGTGGTAGCGATGAGAAATCCTCTTCTGAAGCGCTTTGCCCGGGAACTGCGCAGCGATTTCGGCAAATATGCCACGATCTTCATTCTGCTGACTTTGTCCATTTCATTTGTCAGCGGTTTTCTCGTTGCGGATAATTCAATGATCATGACCTATAACGAAAGCTTTGAAAAATACAATGTTGAAGACGGGCATTTCCGGGTCAGGAACGCATTGAACAAGGGACAGATCAGGCGCATTGAAAAACAGGGTATCACGCTGTTTGAAAATTATTATAAGGATACGCCTTTTGATAACAGTACAACGATACGGATCTTTGCGGAAAGAACCGATGTCAATCTCGTCTGTCTGATGAACGGTTCATTTCCCGAGAAAACAGATGAAATCGCCATTGACCGGATGTTTGCGGATAACAATGGCATCAGAACGGGTGATACCCTTGTCTCTATGGGAAAAACCTGGCATGTCAGCGGTCTTGTGGCTTTGTCTGATTACAGCACGATGTTTGAAAACAATAACGATATGATGTTCGATTCCGTCCGCTTCGGCACCGCAATCGTTACAGCAGAAGCTTTTGATCTGCTTCCTGAAGCATCTCTGCGGTACTGCTATGCATGGAAATACCATCAGCCTCCGGCAGACGCTGATGCGGAACATGATCTGTCAGAAGAACTGATGGGTCATATCAACAGTGTATCCCCTATGGAGGAATATGTACCCAGATATATGAATCATGCGATCATGTTTACCGGTGACGACATGGGCTCTGACAAAGTCATGATGGAGTTTCTCTTATATATCATCATTGTCATCGTTGCCTTTGTATTCCGGATCACGATCCGTGACACAGTTGTAAAAGAGGCTTCCGTCATCGGATCGCTCCGGGCAGCAGGATATACCAAAAGCGAACTGATCCGGCATTATATGGCCATGCCGGTGGCAGTGACACTGTTCAGCGCTGCTGTGGGAAATGTATTGGGCTATACATGGATGAAAAAAATCTGTGCTGATCTGTACTATGACAGCTATTCACTGCCGACTTATGTAACCCGTTATAATCCGGAGGCATTTGTCAAAACAACATTGGTGCCGGTTATGATCATGGCTGCCGTTACATATTTCTCACTGCAGACAGTGATGCGTCTGCCGGTGATCCGTTTTCTGCGCAATGATCTCAGCAGCAGAAAGAACCGGAAGGCTGTGCGGCTGCCGCATGGAATGCCTTTCGTACAGCGTTTCCACCTCAGGATCCTGCTGCAGAACAAGGGCAATTATCTGATCCTGGCGCTCGGCATTTTCTTTGCCAATGTGCTGCTGATGTTCGGTATGGCACTGCCTCAGAGCCTGACCGATTATGAAAACAGCATCAAAGACAATATGCTGTGCAGATACCAATATCTTCTGCAGCTTCCGGCCAGTGCAGCGGACGATACACACCGGCTGGAAAGCATGATGAATATGATGATGTATGCACAGAAGATGGAAACAGATAATCCTGATGCGGAGAAGTTTACTGCATATGCACTGAAAACATATGATGTCCCGAACTGCCGGGAAGAAGAAATCATGTTCTACGGCATCATTGACAGCAGCCGCTATATCCATCAGGAGCTGCAGGCGGATGATTTCTTCGTGTCCTCAGCGATGGCCGATAAGTACATGATCCGGGAAGGAGATACATTCAGTTTTAAAGAATCCTATGGCGATAAAACGTATACATTCACAGTCACAGGCATCTATCCCTATGAAGGAGCTGTAGCGGTATTTATGGATCAGCAGGCCATGAACCGTATATTTGACCTAGGTGAGAATACGTTCTCGGGATATTTCAGCAATTCTGAAATCACTGATATTGATGAAGCCTGTATCTCCACTGTCATTGACGAAGAATCACTGACCAAGGTATCCAGACAGCTGATGGTATCCTTCGGCGGCATGATGTATATGGTCGACGGTTTTTCCGTGATCATATTCATTGTGCTGATCTATATCCTTTCCAAAATCATCATCGAGCGGAATACGCAGTCCATCTCCATGATCAAGATTCTCGGCTGTTCAGACCGGGAAGTACGGACGCTGTATATGCATCTGACAAGCATCGTCACCGTATTTCTCATGGCCGCAACGATACCGGCTGTGTATTATGTACTGCTATGGATCATCCGCATCATGCTGAGAACAATGATGTCCGGCTGGATGCCGCTGGACATATCCTTTAAGACCATGGCCGGAATGGCGGCTCTCGGATGGATATCCTATGGAGCGGTCGCATTGTCTGAATCCCGCAAGATCCGGAAAATACCGATGGAAGAAGCACTGAAGAATGTGGAGTGATGAACATGAAAAAAATAACATGTCAGATGACAGTTCTCTGTCTGCTTTATGGCTGCAGCACAGAGCAGCAAGAAGAAACGCAGATACCGCAGGAAGAGACAGAACAGGCGGAAGAAACGGATATTGTGATACTGCCTGCAGAAGCACAGTACCCGTCAGAGAAAAATGAAAGAATAACGGTGCATACGGATGCGTCCGGTACCGTAAAAGATATTGAAGATGAATTCACTCTGATTCCTGCAGAGAACGCAAAAGCCATCAGAGATATTTCTTCTCTGTCTGATATCTGGAACAAAGACGGGGATGAAGAGTATATCACCGATACGGACGGCACCTATGTATGGAACTGTACCGGTGAAAGCATTACCGCTTCCGGCAACGGTACGGCACAGCTGCCTGTCGGGGTGAAGATTACGTATTATCTCAATGGTCAGGAGGTTTCTGCAGATCAGATTGCAGAGAAAAGCGGACACGTAAAGATCCGGTTTGATTACGAGAATCATACCGGTACAGGAACAGACATCGTTCCCTTTGCGGCACTGACGGTTTTCTCTCTGCCTGATCAGCATTTTTCCAATGTCAAAGGCACGAATATGAAAGTCATCCGTTCCAGCGGTTCATCCATGATTGCCGGGGTGGCTTTGCCGGGATGGAAAGACGCTCTGCCCCTTGCCTCTTTGGACATGACAGAAGATATCGATCTGCCTGTATATATGGAAGCGGAAGCGGATACGGACAGCTTTGCATTGGACTTTACCGCAACGGTATTTACGAACGGACTGTTCAGAGAACTGGACGAAGATACATTCATAGATGCCTCCGGCATAGATGAAAAAATCGATCAGGTATTCGAAGCCCTGGATAAAATGGTATCTTCCGGAAATGATCTGTACAGCGGTGCGGATACATTCAGAACATATCTGAAACAGTATACAGACGGAATCGGGCAGATCGCGGATGGTGCGGATGCGCTCAGCAGCGGCACAGAAGAACTGTATGAACAGTCCGCGGCACTGCAGACCGGCGCTGAACAGCTCAGCACCGGTCTTGTCACATTGAAAGAAGCTGTCGTATCTCTGGATCCGGCAAATATCGAAGCGTCCCTGGATGCAGAGAAACAGACGGAATACCGGGAAGCCAGAGAAGCTCTGATCAGCGATGCAGAGATACTGATCCGTACAGCAGAAGATTTCCAGACCGATACAGAAACACTGAACGCATATTTCGATGAAATGAAAACATATATTCAGTCCGCTGCCGGTTCTGTAAAAGCGCTCGAAGAGATCGATCCGGGTATCTTCGCCAAAGCCGCACAGGACGCTGCAGCTGCACAGGATACAATCAATGCCGCAGCGGTTCTTCTGGAAAATGAAGCTTTATCCGGAGAAGAAAAAGAAAAGCTTTCCGCTTTGATTGCATCTTCAGAAGAAATGTGCAGCGATATCAATACTCTGCTCTCGCTTGCAGAAAAGATGCAGGAGACCATCCGCACGATACAGAATGTTCCTGCCCTGCCTGCAATCATCATCGATGACAGCACAAAGGAAACAGCTGCGGATATGATCCGGCAGATGCAGCGCATCGCGGATGCGGTACAAGGCAGTATTCCGGATATCGATCTGCAGCAGTTTCTTGAAGACGCATGCAAAATGAAAGACGGAATCATTCAGCTTGCGGATGGCAGTGTTCAGCTGAAGGATGGTGTATCTGCTTTCCGCACCGGTATCTCTCAGCTGAAAGACGGCAGTGCACAGCTGGATACAGGAATCCGGTCGCTGTCGGCAGCCGGTACAGAACTGAACAATGGATACAGCAGTCTGCTCAATGGAATCGGGGCATTCAGGGACGGGCTGCAGACATTCAGGAATGAAGGAAAAGAAAAGATCGGCGATCTGAACGCGGATGGAATCTCTGATCTGATGCGCAGTCTGGATACACTCCGTATCAATGACAGGAACTGGCGCAGCTATTCCGGTATTGCGGATGAAACCGAGGGAAGTACCCTGTTCATCTTTGAAAGCGAAAGTATCAAAGCAAAGTAATTCTGTTCCATGATGCGGCTGATTGCAGGAAGAAATCAACAATTCTCATCATCACAGACATCCTGCAGGAATGAATCTGCGCTAAAATAGAACCAGAAACGGAGCATATATATGAAACAGCTATTCCATGTATTTCTTGTCAGTATTCTTGCCGTATCCTTAAGTGCATGCGGTTCGTCTGAACCGGAAACATCCGAAGCAGAACAGCCTGAAACAAAAGAAGAAGAACCGGTACCCGAAGAACCGGTCATTACCTGGGAAGAAGAATTCGAAGAAGGAAAGAAACTTCTGGAAGCTCAAAACTATGAAGGAGCCATTGAAGCCTTTACCAGAGCCATCGATATCGATGATCAGGAAGCCCCGGTATTCATCCGCAGAGGCGATGCTTATGTACTGGTTGAACAGCTGCAGCGCGCATGGGATGATTACGAGACTGCCGCAAAGATCGATGAAAATAATCCGGAAGCGTACCTCGGCATGGCCGATGTCCAGATCCGCCGCAATGAATTCGATGAAGCACTGGAATTATTGGGAAGCGCCCCTTCTGCGGTAAAAGCAGATGCGCAGGTTGCCGCAAAAGCCGAAGAAATGAAAAGCGGCACATACATGGATTCTTCCAGTAATATCCGCAGAGCGGATGAATATGATACCGACGGAAATCTGGTTTTCATCAATGTATATGAATTCGAAGGAAACCGGAGAACAGGATGGACAAACTATACCGTGGAGAACGGCGTTGAATCCCTGTATGAAAAATGCTTCGTCACCTATGGTTCCAACGGTCTTCCGGAAAAGCATGAATTCTATGATGCCAATGGTGCATTCCGTTCTTCACAGACAATGGAATATGACGGAAACGGTCTGGAAACCAGAAGAAATGTTTATGATAACAACGGCGAGTTTGTTGCCTACTATCTGAACTACTATGATGAAAACGGTAATGAAATCAAATATGAAGGATATCTGGCAGACGGCACATTGATGATGTACGAAACCAGTGAATATGATTCCTCCGGCAGACGCATTTCTTCCAGTGTCTATGACGGTGCAGGAAACCTGACCGGAACAAAAACATACGATTATTGATTCAAAATGCGGCGCAGACCCTCTTCTAGAGTCTGAAAGACTTAGGAGGGGTTAGCCGCTTATTGGTTTTGTATATATTGTCTTATCATGTTTTC
>CADABS010000032.1 GCA_902786245.1 uncultured Erysipelotrichaceae bacterium | reverse complement strand
ACGTCCACCCGCCAAGCGGGTGGTTTTTTCGTTTCGCACAATGTCTCTCTTTCCTTCGTATTTCGTTTGTTCTTGTGCTCAACTGTCCACTAGGACGAAAGAAAAGAAGGCACACCGCCTTCTCTTTTCATATCCAGCCGTAATTGCCGCCGGTGACTGCCAGGGACAGGAGCGTATCGTATCTTTCGACATTCTCTTCTCCTTCGATCCATTCGAGCAGTTCGGCATCTTCACGGACTTCCGGAATTTCATCATCCGGACCGATTTCCATATCCATTGTTTCCGAGGAACAGTACGGACAGGGCATCGTCTTTACATGGCGGACATCGAGAAATCTCTGTCCGCATTTCCTGCATTCATAGAAACCGCAGGCTTTTGTACCGTCTTCTACGTAATACATTATTTCAGCACCTCGTATTCTTTCTCATTGAAGCCGATCAGGAAAACACCCGGACCGGTCAGAATCGGTCTTTTCACCAGCATTCCGTCCGATGCCAGCAGCTGCAGCTGTTCTTCTTCGCTCATATCCTTCAGCCGGTTCTTCAGATCCAGCTCCCGGTACAGGCCGCCGGATGTATTGAAGAATTTCTTCAGCGGCAGACCGCTTTCCGCATGCCATTTCCGCAGTTCCTCCAGGGACGGATTTTCTTCTTTGATCGGTCTGATCTCATATTCTATTCCATTGGCATCCAGCCATTTCTGTGCCTTGCGGCAGGTACCGCAGCGGCTGTAACAGATAAACTGCATATCGTAGCTCCTTTGTTTTTCAACATTATACGGCGGTGTCCCGGAGCCGTGCAAATTTGTTACAATGTTATTGACGAAACTGGAGGAAATATCATTTATGAAAAAGTATCTTGCAATCGACCTCGGCGGAACTGCAATCAAGTACGGTGTGGTCAATGAAAACCTTGAATTCATTGCAAAAGGCAAAGTACCGTCCCGCTGCGAATCCAAAGAAGTATTTGTCGAAGACCTCAGAAAAATCTGGAATGAACTGGGTGAAGGAACGGAAGGCATGTGCATTTCCATGCCCGGTGTCATCGACCGCTACAAGGGATTTGCCCATACCGGCGGCGCATTTACCTGGGTACGCCAGCTCCCGGTTGCGTCGATCCTGCATGACGAACTCGGTATCGATGTAACGATATGCAACGATGCCAAGGCAGCTGCCCTGGCCGAAATCGGATTCGGCAACCTCAAAGGCATCCGCAACGGTGCAGCGATTATCCTGGGCACCGGCATCGGCGGCGCGATCATGATCAACAATCAGCTGATCGACGGATCGCACTATTCTGCCGGTGAATTCTCCTTCCTGCGCGAAGATGTGAAAGCCCGGGAAAACAATACCGATATCTTTGCCTTCACCAACGGTGTACAGGGTCTGAAGAATGCCATCCAGAATGCGTCCGGACTGGAGAATATCGACGGTCTGGAAGCGTTCCGGCTGATCAAAGAAGAGAAAAACGAAAAGGTTCTCCAGGGTGTCAGAGACTTCTGCTGGTATCTGGCTTTCCATATCTACAACCTGCAGGTTGCTCTTGATCTGGAGCGCTTCGTCATCGGCGGCGGCATCTCCAATGAACCGATGTTCATTGAACTTGTCCAGGAAGCCGTCAAGGCGAAATTCGAAAGCGCGATCTTCCCGGGCATTCCGATGCCGGAAGTCATCGTCTGCAGATACCAGAGCGATGCCAACCTGATCGGCGCTGTCTATAATTTCAAGCAGATCATGGAAGGCGAACATTACTGATACAGATCAAAACGGGTATACAAAAGGAAAGGCGGCGCCTTTCCTTTTTTGACTGTGCTAGAGTACCGCTCCGCAGTTCGGACAGAACTTCGGTCTGTAACCGTCTTCCAGTTCATATCCGCATGACGGACAGACCGTTCTTCTGCTGTGATATGTCTCCTGCAGTTCCTCATCCTTCGGCAGAGAAACCTTATATGCAAGATTCAGCGTCTTTGTCTCACGGGGGCCGAGTTTCAGATTCCATGTCAGAATACCCGTCTGTTCATCCAGAGCAGCACCGGAAATATTCTGTGCTTCCACGGTGATCGTTTTATCCTGTGAAACCGGGATCTGGTCCATGATCCTGACTTCCGCTGCTTTATCCTGGCTGTTTGTCACCGTGATTTCATAGGCATGATCGGTCGTTTTCTGATTCTTCAGGAACGCCGAAGCCTTTCTCGTATTTGTCTTCTTTCTGGCAAGATGGATGCTTTCTTCCCTGCCGAGCGGAATCTCAAACGTCTCTCTGTTCAGATCCGGATTCAGATATGTCTTTCCGGTATAGATGCCGTTCAGGTATACCGATGCTTCCCCGCTGATCACTGCCGGCAGATCCTCCGTTTTCAGGACCGCCGTCCGGTAGGCGGCGGAAGACAGTGCTGGAACCGCTGCGGTCAGATACTCTGCCTTGAGACTGAACTTCTGCAGATCCGCCATGGTTCCGTCGGTGGAGGAAACGATATTCCTGGGCTGCGGCAGTGTATATTCGGTCATTGTCTCCTGCTGTTCGGACACCGCTTCTTCCGTTTCCACCCGGGCCATCTTCGCAGTCGCACCGGCAGCGGTATCCATCATCGCATTAGCAGCCATCGACATGCCCATCGTCATCGCCTGACGCATATATACAGGCGCTGCTTTCGGACGCAGATTCAGATAGACCGGCTTCAGTTCAGGCATGACCGCTGCCGCGGAAGGATTGCCCGTCCGCAGGGTCACTGCGGCGTTCTGCCATTCTTCACCGGTCCACTGCATGATGCGGGCCCGGATCCGGATCTCCGTATCCGACTGCGTATCCGCATGGACTTCATATACAGGCTCCCACATCGCATTCTGATCCTGGCAGACGATTCTGATCCGGCAGTCCTGCTCTGCAGGAGACGTGATCTCCGCCTGGATGACAGGCAGATTTCCCGTACGCACCGCCTCGTTCAGTTCTTTTTCCAGCTTTTTGATTTCCTGAGAGTCTTTCCGGTTCTGCATCTGCAGCTCCTGCAGCTTTTCCGGCAGAGAACGGATATATTCGGATATTTCCGATATCTGCAGCGTGCTTCTGCTGCGGAAATCGCCGTTGTCTTTCCACAGTGACGCCTGCAGTTCCCGGACTTCAATATTCCGTTTCAGTTCTTCGATCTTTCCGCTGATTTCATCGGACAGCGGATTTTCTTCGTCATAGAATACCCGGATATCGGCACAGGTGACACCCTCGGGCAGATACATCCGCATGGTATCCGCAACAGATCCGGCCGACAGACCGGCTATCCGGATCCTTTCCGTTCCCGCCGGCAGATGCACGTTTCCTTCCCGGATGATCTCTGCTCCGTTTCTGTAGATTGCCGCCCCGGTCACTTTTGTCTTTATATCAAGCATGATTGTTCCTTCCTTACTTCAGGGCCATGCCGCTTTTGAAGGCATCTGCGACAATACCGCCGATGACCCGGTATTTGTTCATGGCAGAATCGAACATGATCGGCTTCATCTTGCCAAGGTCGATCACACCGTCTGTCAGGATCGATTCATCCGCGCTCATATTGACGGTTTCGCCGATCAGCAGGAAGCCGTCTCCGTCCGGTTTCATTTCCACTACTCTGCATTCCAGCGTCAGCGGATATTCCTGAATCACCGGCGCATTGACATATGCGCTCTTCACCGCATGCATGCCCGCCTTTTCGATCTTGTTGACATTCCGGCCGGATTCGATTCCGAAGTAATCCGATGCGGCTGCCGTATCCGCGGTTGCGAAGGAAACAGTGAATTCACCGCATCTTTCCAGATTGTCTGTTGTCTTATGCCGGGAAAGGCTGACGATGATCTGGTGCGCATCAACCTGTCCTGCCCATGCCGCGTTCATTGCATTGGGAATGCCGTTTTCATCATACGTACCGAGAATGACGACCGGCAGCGGTGTAATCACGGTTTTCTTTCCGAAGTCTTTTCTCATCTCTGTTTTCTCCTTTATTTTCCCGTATGGAAATGCGTTCCGATTCCCTTTTCCGTTTCCGGCAGACCATATGTTTCCTTTCCGAGGGCAATGCTCTTCATCAGGAATACCATATTGCGGGCCAGCACCCGCATCGTCTGCAGGCCTTCTTCATCCTTCTCCACATCTTCCGCAGTAAAGCCGTGGACCATATTCCAGTAGCGGCTGGACGCAACCGGCATCTCGGAAATCGTAAAGTATTTGTTCAGTACATCAAATGTCGCACTGTTTCCGCCTCTGCGGCAGGATACGACCGCTGCCCCGACCTTCATGCGCTTGGAAAAAGATGTGCTGTAGAACAGCCGGTCCGCAAATGAGACAAGCGTTCCGTTGGCAGAGCCGTAATAGACCGGTGAGCCGAGAACGATGCCGTCTGCTTCTTCAAAGATCCCGGCAGCTTCATTGACGATATCGTCGAATACGCATTTTCCCGTTTTTGAGCATGTATTGCAGGAAATGCAGCCGCGGACATCTTTATTTCCGACGTGCAGGGTGACGGTTTCAACACCTTCCTTTTTGAATATTGTTTCCATTTCCGCAAGAGCCCGGGCAATACATCCGTTCGGATGCGGACTTCCGTTGACAAGCAGTACTTTCATCATTCCTCCTCATATTTCAGATATGCGCCTTCCATCGGGCTGGCTGCGTGCTCAGAGAACATCCTGAGTACACCGCTCTTATACCGCAGGGGACGCTTTTTCCAGTTTCTTCTGCGTTCCGCAAGAATCTCTTCCATTTCCTGCGGGGTTTTCTTCTCTCCTCGGACACCGATGATATTCAGTTTTCTTTCAATGACATCGATTTCGATCAGGTCTTCTTCCTCGACCAGTGCAATCGGTCCGCCGGCAGCAGCTTCCGGACTGCAGTGCCCGATCACCGGACCGGTCGATGCGCCTGAGAATCTGCCGTCCGTGATCAGGGCGATGGTTCTGCCCAGTTCCGGATCGGAGGAAATCGCTTCCGATGTATAGAACATTTCCGGCATACCCGATCCCTTGGGACCTTCATAGCGGATCAGCACCGCATCGCCGGGCTGTACTTTATGCTTCAGAACCGCATCAATGCATTCTTCTTCCGAATCAAAGGGACGGGCTTTCAGTACGGCTTTGAACATTTCCTTCGGACATGCCGTATGCTTGATCACCGCTCCCTGCGGTGCCAGATTTCCCTTGAGTACCGCGATACTTCCATCGGAGCCGAGCGGATCGTCTGCCGGACGGATAATATCCTCTCTGGTCAGATGCATATGTCTTGTCTCATTGAATTTCTGCAGCCATTCGCCGCATCTTTCATAGAAGCCTGTTTCCTTCAGTGCATCCAGATTCTCTCCGACCGTCTTTCCGGTAACGGTTCCGGCATCCAGGTGCAGATACGGACGGATCTCCTCCATAATGGCAGGTACACCGCCGGCATAATAGAACACCTCCGCCGGCCATTTCCCGGTCGGTCTGAGATTCAGCAGGAATTTCGTATTGCGGTGGAGCCGGTCGAACGTATCACCGTCGATATGGATTCCGTATTCATGGGCGATTGCCGGCAGATGCAGAAGCGTATTGGTACTGCCCGATATGGCCGCATGCACAAGAATCGCATTTTCAAAACTGTCCATCGTGATCAGATCCGACGGTCTGGTTCCCTCCAGGGCCAGCTGCACGGCTCTTTCGCCTGCCTGACGGGCGTAATCGAGAAGATCGGGACTGTCCGCCGGCATCAATGCGGATCCCGGCAGCGCCAGACCCAGTGCCTCCGCCATGATCTGCATCGTCGAAGCGGTTCCGATAAAGGAACAGGCACCGCAGGACGGGCAGGCATTTTCCTTGGCCCACTGCAGTTTTTCCAGCGGAATTTCCTTCCGTTCATAACGGGCACTGTAGACACCCAGTTCATTCAGCGTCAGCAGATCCGGGCCGGCTTTCATCGTGCCGCCCGGCACAATGACCGAAGGAATATTCAGTCTTGCCTGGCCGATCAGTACCCCGGGCATTCCCTTATCGCAGCTCGATGCGAAGACCGCACCGTCAAAAGGCGTTGCGTTTGCCTGGATCTCGATCATATTCGCGATCATTTCCCGGCTGACGAGTGAATAGTTGATACCGTCTGTTCCCTGGCTTTCACCATCGCACATATCCGTGCAGAAATACCGGGCCGGTTTTCCGCCTGCCTGGCGGATACCTTTTCCGGCTTCCTCCATCAGAATATTCAGATGGCCGCTGCCGGGATGTGAATCTCCGAATGTACTCATGACGTAAATCTGAGGCAGTGACAGTTCTTCCGGCTTCCAGCCTGTTCCGATCCGCAGCGGATCGAGTTCCGGTGCCAGTTCTCTCATTTTCTGACTGATGAGTCCCATGATGTATTTCCTTTCTGCTGTTCAAGCACAGTCTTCATCAATGATATATGTCTGCTGTTTTCTCCGTAATGCATGATATGACTGCGGTTTTATACAGATTACGGCCGTATTATCTGCCGAGTATTCTGATCAGTTCATCCCTGGAAAGACGGGTGCTCGATACACCTTCTGCCGAAAGGATCCTTCCGGCCAGATCCGTCTTTTCCTGCTGCATCTGCAGTATCCTCTCTTCTATTGTATCCTCCATGATCAGCCTGTATACAGTAACTGCATTTGTCTGGCCGATCCGGTGGGCCCGGTCGCTGGCCTGATTTTCCACCGCTGTATTCCACCATGGATCATAGTGGATCACAATATCCGCCGCCGTCAGATTCAGACCGGTGCCGCCTGCTTTCAGTGAAATGCAGAAAACCGGTACATCATCTTTCTGGAAAGATGCGACCATTTCAGCTCTTGCCTCCTTGGGTGTCTCTCCGCTCAGCATATGATACGCGATTTTCTCCTTCTGCAGATCCGCCGCCAATTCTCTTAACATCGTAACAAACTGTGAGAACAGCAGTACTTTATGTCCGCCGGATACCGCTTTGCGGATCAGATCGATGCACATTTCCCGCTTGGCAGTATTTCCCCGGTAATTTTCATACAGCAGAGACGGATCGCAGCAGATCTGCCGCAGCTTCATCAGTTCCGCCAGGATCTCGATCTTATCGTTCCGGAATTCCTGGTCGGTCTGTTCTTCCAGCATCAGCTTGAGCCGCTTGACCCGGGCATCGTACAGTTCTTTCTGCTCGCCTTCCAGAGGCGCATAGTATACTTCCTCCAGCTTATCCGGCAGATCCTTCAGTACTTCTTTCTTGGTTCTGCGCAGGATGAAGGGCTCCACCAGCTTCCGCAGCCGGTCTTCCGTATCCAGATCCGCATCCCGGATGATCGGGCTTTCGTACTGCAGCCGGAACTTCTCGTAAGAGCCGAGATACCCCGGCAGGATATAGTCAAAGATCGACCACAGCTCACTCAGCCGGTTTTCAATCGGCGTTCCGGTCAGCGCAGCCTTGAAGCGGGCATGGATCAGCTTGACCGATTTTGCGGCCAGGGTCGATGCGTTTTTGATATACTGCGCCTCGTCCACGACTTCGCAGGCAAATTCAATATTCCGGTATTCTTCCACATCCCGCTTGAGCAGGTCATAGGAAGTAATGAGTATTTCGTTTTCTTCACTGCTGCGGATCTGGTTTCTGCGCAGCGACGAAGTACCGCTGATCATCCGGCAGCGCAGCTGCGGCATAAAACGCCGGAATTCCGCTGCCCAGTTATAGACAAGCGAGGCCGGACATACGATCAGCGACCTGCCCTGGTTTTTGAAAGAACCGATCAGCGCAATGACCTGGACCGTTTTTCCAAGACCCATTTCATCCGCCAGCAGCGCTCCGAAACCATTGTCCTTCATCATCGACATCCAGCGGAAGCCTTCTTCCTGGTATCCCCGCAGCACACCCTGCATGCATTCCGGAACGGTATACGTATCCGGATCGGCATTCTTCATTTTCATGATCAGCTGCCGGAAATCCGGTCTTTCCTCAATCGAAGCATCTTCCTGGGCAAGGGCATCCAGATAGAATGCCCGGTAGCGGGGAAGATCAATGACACCGGAAGCGATATCCGCAGCGCTCAGCTGCATGTTTTCGGAGAAATCGCGGAACGCATCCAGATTCTCATCGATCCGGATAAAACTGCCGTTTTTCAGCCGGTGATACCGTTTCTTCCGGTCATATTTATAGAGGATCTCGCCCAGTTCCTTCAGCGAAAGATCGCTTGTCACCAGATCCAGCTGCAGCAGATCATGGGATACAGAAATGCCGATATTGACTTTCGGAGACCGGTATACCCGGATCTGTTTCAATGCGTCAGAGATGTATACATCCGCTTTTTCCTGCAGAGCCGGTATTCCTTCCGTCAGAAATGTCCAGGTCATTTCATCATCATTGATCAGCGCCAGCCTGTGTGTGGACGGATCAAATGAATTGAACCAGGAAGAAACAAATGCATCCATCTCTTTCTCACGGACGGTATTTCTGCGGTTTCCAGCATCGATGCCGGCGAGCACATCGAATTTCTGCTCATCGTATACCGCATTCAGCTTCGCTGTGATCATGCCTTCCTGTGGCGCATCCAGATAGATTTCAAATACAGGATCCTTCGGCCGGTACAGATCCGGTTCAAACCCGGCGATGCCTTCCGGAGAATGCTCTGAAAGGACCGGATATAGAACCGACGCAAACAGCGGCAGGTCCTCTTTATTGATAAACAGCGGATCGCTGTTGTTACGGAAAAAGTCCAGGACCTTCTCAAAGGCCGTTTCCTTCCGCGGTACCCGGATAAACGTTTTTGTCAGTACATCCGGGAAATACAGCCAGTCTCTGCCTTTATAAAAGACTTTTCTTTTTCCGCTGAGGAACCAGCCGGTCTCCGTCTGTTCCATGGAAACCGGCAGCTGCACCGTTCCGTCCGTCACGGTATACAGACTGGTGATTTCCGTACCGTATGTCCTGATTGCAGGTTCTGTCACATACAGCGGCAGGTTTTCCGCAGCCGCAAAGAAATCATCCAGATATTTGCCCTGCAGAGAAAGATTCCGGCCGATTGCAGGGATATGGCTGTAGGAATAGGTACTGTAATAATCAGAACCGTCCGTATATCGGTCCGTTTCATCCGTCAGAGAAAGCAGAAACTCCAGCAGCGGCCGGCAGGGTGATGCGAAATAATGGATATCATGGGTAAAGTCCAGTTCCCTGCCGTATTTCTTCCTTTCCCGGCGGCGCACACCGGAAGTAAAATCCGATATGTTCTGGATGATATACATCCGTTTTCCCTGGATGCCGATCCGGAAACTGAACAGAGGCCTTTCCAGGTCTTCATACTGAAAATGAATATGCGGTTCCAGAACGACCGGTCCGGCCGGGACCGCCGTATCCGCGGTATCTGCCAGTTCATTCATCAGGCTGCGCAGAGACGGATCCGTGTTCCGTATCCGGTTTCTTCTTGCGGAAGGATCCTGTTCTTCTTCAATGAATTTGACCAGTACCGCTGCGATATGATTGCACGGATGGCGGAACCGCGAGAAGAAAGCACAGCCGCAGTCATAATCAATGATCCATCCGTCTTTTTCATTGATCAGCACATATACATCCTGCGGTTCTCTTTCCCGGGGATCGCTGACCTGCGCTTCAATATGAAGAAGACCGGTTTCCCGATCCTGATACAGTGACAGGTCCGATACTCTGCCCTGCTCATACAGATCTTTGCCCCAGCTGAATGTCCGTTCCCCTGTAAATGCACGCAGAAATTGTTTATCGATCATAATGTTTGCCTTATTCAGATATTTTAACATGAAAATATGTTTATAATTGTCATTGCAATCCATGAAAACGATAAAGAATATCCATGACAGCGCCAGAGAAAACAACATCCCGATCATGCTGGATGACGGAATGTCTTTTCTGCTGGAATATATCCGTACACACGAACGGATCCGGGATATCCTCGAATGCGGCACTGCCGTCGGCTATTCCGCCATCCGGATGGCTTCTGTCCGCTGGGATATCACCGTCGATACGCTGGAAATCGATCCCGTCATGTATACCGAAGCCATCAGGAATATCGATGAGCAGCATCTTTCCGGAAGAATACACTGCCATCTGTGCGATGCCGCCCAGTATCAGACAGACCGGATCTATGATCTGATTTTCATCGATGCGGCCAAATCGCAGTACCGCAGATATCTGGAACATTTCCTGAGGAACACTGTCCCCGGCAGCGTATTTCTGTTCGACAATCTGAATTTCCACGGCATCGTCGACGATCCTGCTCTCTCTGAAAACAGGAGCACGCTGCAGATGACAAGAAAAATACTGAAATTCCGCGATCATATACTTGCAGATCCGCGTTTCCATACCGAATTTTACAATGACCGGGGCGACGGCATCGCAGTCGCAGAAGTATTGTGATTCCGACAGTGAAGCAGCAGCTGTGATTTTCTTTCATACTGCGCTATTGCAGGAATACGCACAGAGACGCCCGTAAAAAAGGAAGGTCCGCACCGGGATCTTCCTTTTCATACTGACAATAACAATGCGCATTATTCCGTGAAAAGCGCAGTCGAGAGATAGAGTGCCTCCTGTCATTGATCATTACAGGTCTGATTATATGCCCTGTTCCTCCATTCAGAAAAAAAACTGCCCTGCTCCGGAGAGAAGGACAGCTGTAAGTATGCAGTATGTTTCCGGTCAATGGTGGAAACTGCCGGATGTATGCGATCCCATGCTGGTGGAGCTGGAATGGAAGCCTCCGCCTCCGCCGCCCCTGTTATCGTCATGATGGATCCTTGTTCTTGTTTCGGAACGGTGCAGGAACAGATCCTGAACAACCGTCATATGAATGCCGTTTTTCGCAATGTAGTTGTTCGCTTCATGCTTGATGCCGGCGGTCTTGTTCTTCGACTTCATGCCCAGACATGCCAGCAGTGCCGTCACCGGCGGAATACCGACAGTGGCTGCCGTCTTCGCTGCCCGGGTGGAAGCTTCTCTGGCTTCCTCCTCCTGCCGGATTTCTTCTTCTCTGGCCGGATCGAAGCTCGGCGAAAGCGGTGTACCTGCTTCATAGTAGGACAGATCTGTATCGACGATACTGATAAAACTCTCGAATGCACCGTAGAAATCGTCATTGTACAGATAATCGTAGACAACGGTGGACGCCATCTGTTCTCGTGCATATTCAGAGAATGCACCGTCGCAGCGCTCTGAATGGGGAACAAATATATCGAAATATCCGTCTTCCATTGTCAGCAGCAGGAAGATACCTTCTTTTTCACTGCCGACACCGACATCGCTGTTGTCATACATATACTCCGCAAGCTGTTCTATGTAATCATAATTGCCGTAAGAGCTGACGCTGCCGGGCAGAACCGCAATGTAAACACCGAAGTCATGTGCCTCAGCGACCTGCTGTGCATGTTTAGACAGTGCTTCCGCTTCCGAAGCGGTCACTACACCGGCCTGATCATCGACCGCATACATGATATCTTCGGCTTTGACAGGCACGGCATACATCAGAACCAAAGCAAGAAGAATGCCGAACAGTTTAAATAATCTCTTCATTTCAGACACCTCCTGCTAAATAAGCCAGAACAGCACAGCATAGAGAATTGCAGCGCCGACTGCTGTAATCAGGAACAGATACAGGAAGAATTTCTTCATATCCACCGGCAGATCGCCGACGAACCTTCCGGTCTGTCCGTTCATGGCAAACAGGTAGTTCTTCCCGTTCCAGCGGGTGGAAAGCAGCCATACCGGCAGGAATGCATAATGCACATGCTCCGGTATGATCCTGACCGATTCATGTTCCGGGATCAGGGAAGTATAGCCGCTGACAGTCTGACTCATTGCATTGATTGCGCTGTTTCTCATCCGGTTGTCGGCTCTTGCGGCATCTTCCTGAGAAGAAACATCATATTTATCCGCCAGATAGCCGGGCAGATAGCTCATATCGAATCTGATCAGATCTTTGTATTCAAACGGCTCGATCGCATCCATGAGCTCATCCGGCATTTTGCTGGAGGCATCCGCAGGAACCATCTGGAACCGGACGCTTCCGGCCCGGTTGATCTGATAATGTTCCGTAACGGTTACCGCATATTCGCCTTCTGTATGGGTATGCACACGGGTACCGTGATAGGCAAGTTTTGCGTCTGCCGCTCCGTCATAGAGCCAGAACGGAACATAGATTCCCTTGATTTCCTCAATGTGGTTCTGACTGGAAAAAGCAGAAGGCAGCAAAGGCTTGCCGCCGTAGTATTCTGACAGTTTCTTTACAGCAGCCTGCTTATCCAGTTTGAAGGGAATAATGTAATCCGGACGCAGTGCCCCGGCAAACTGGGCCGGTACGACCGTCGGATTGCCGCAGTACGGACAGCTTGTCGCAGCGGTATGCTCATCGCAGATCAGCTGGGCACCGCAGGAAGGACAGCTGTAAGCACGCAGATGCTTCGCTTCTTCTTCACTCCACTGCAGCGTTTCAACATCTCTGGTTTCCGTACCTTCCAGTGATGCGGCTTCATTGATATCCTTGTATTCTTCCGAGATATCCGCCGGCGCAAATGTCGAACCGCAGAAATCACATTTCAGTTTCTGCGTTTCCGTATCCCAATGCAGCGGACCGCCGCATGCAGGACATTTATAGTTCGTAACCTGATCAGGCATACGAATTCACCTCTCTCTCCTGTTCGAAACAGTAAATACTAATCTTAGGAAGAAAGGGATCCGGTGTTCTTCTGCCGGATCCCTGTCCTTTTCTTATGGAGCCGGAGTCAATTCTCAGCTTATTCCGGTTTGGCAGTTCCGCATTCAGGGCAGAACTTGCCGGTATTCACTGCTCCGCACTTCGGGCATGTCCATT
Organism: uncultured Erysipelotrichaceae bacterium; assembly: GCA_902786245.1. Lineage (GTDB taxonomy): Bacteria > Bacillota_I > Bacilli_A > Erysipelotrichales > Erysipelotrichaceae > Bulleidia. The sequence continues at coordinate 20,959 of CADABS010000032.1, read as the reverse complement.
CAGCAGACGGCTTTGCCGTACCGCATTCAGGACAGAACTTGCCTGTATTCTGTGCGCCGCATTTCGGGCAGATCCATGCGCCTGCCGCTGCCGGTGCAGGTGCAGCTGCTGCCTGGGCCATCAGTCCGTTGACATTGACACCGCCGGCTGCCTGGGCTGCATTCAGTCCGACAAATCCCATGGCTGCGCCATTGGCATTGTTGGCCGCATCCTTCATAGCCTGCATGTTGGCTGCCGCATAGTTGGCTGCCAGTGTAGCCGGATCCTTGTACGCTGCCGCAACCTGCAGATCCTTGATTCTCTGCTCATCATCTTCGTTTGCCTTGATGGAAGATACACCGAAGGAAACGATTTCGATACCGCGCAGTTCTTTCCACTTCTTGGACAGTTCTTCATTCAGCGCATCTGCCAGTTCCGTTGTACGTCCGACAACTTCGCTGTAGCGTACGCCCTGGGCACTGATCTTTGCGAAAGCGGGCTGCAGAGCTGTCAGCAGTTCGCTGCGCATCTGGTTTTCGATATCCGCGATCTTATATGCCTGTTTTACGTTGCCGCATACATTTGTATAGAACAGTATCGGATCGGTAACCTTGATGGAATATTCACCGAAGCACTTGACATTGATATCAATATCGATGCCTGCTCTCTGGTCAACAACACGGAACGGTACAGGGGAAGCAGTTCCGTACTTCATGCCTGTCAGTTCTTTTGTGTTGAAATAATAGATCCTCTGATCTTCCGCCGGCTGACCGCCGAATGTGAAACGCTTGCCGATCTGTGCGAATACATTCTTGATGCCTTCGCCCAGTCCGCCTGTGAACAGAGACGGTTCTGTCTTTGAATCATATTTGTATTCGCCCGGCTCTGCGCAGATATCAACGACCTGTCCCTGCTCGACAATGATCATGCACTGGCCGTCCGCAACCGCGATCACGGAGCCGTCTGTGATGATATTGTCATTGCCGAAGTTTCCGGAAAGACCGGAAGTTCTCTTGACACCTTTGACACAGATCGTATCGGAAGGAAGAGCGTCACAGTAGAAATACTCTTTCCACTGATCAGACAGTGTGGATGATGCTGCACCGATTGCTGCTAAAATGAGTCCCATAATTATTCTCCTTACTATTTATAATTGCCAATTACTGCAATTCTCTGCTGATTTTAATATACCATCCGTTTGACTCATGGTCAATAAACTGTAGCCGGATTATTCGCTGTACGGAAGCATCGGCGTTCTGCGCTCGGATCCATAGATATCCTGCAGCACATAGCCGAAGATCATATCCTGACCGGTGATGGTCACATCCTCCACCGTCATGCCTTCGCCGACATAGACCGGATTGCTGAGAATATAGGTATCTTCGTATTCGCCCTCGTATGTATAGTAATCGCATGTGAAGCGGATCTCATCGCCGGCCTTCAGACATGCCGTTTCTTCATCATTGAGTGCATTGCCGTCATCGATATACGGGATCAGCTTGCCGTCCGTATTGACTTCATCATAGACCATCTCCGCACCGACGACATGGCCGTATTCCTCTTCACCGGAGAATTCGATGATCAGACGTGCCTTTTCACCGTTCAGCAGAATCGGTGCATATCCGACCGTCAGCCATGTGCCGTCATCGGCTTTATCCGTATACAGCATTCTGTAGGAGATCAGCTGATCATTGACTGCCAGCCACATACCGTCATAATCCGCGATCAGATCATTGTCCGCATCGAATTCGAAGATATTGTCCTGACCAAGATCGATATATCCGCCGCCGTCATCTGCCCATACATTCAGCTTGACATCCTGCACCATCGCCCAGTCATCTTCACTCAGCGACAGGACTTTCTGTCCGTTCTTGTCGGTATAGGTCAGATTCTCATTGTCGATATGCGCTCTGCCGAGCAGTGCCGAAATCAGATCATATGCAGAACTGTCCACCGCATTCGATCCGCCCAGCAGGCTGGAGAGATCATAGCCGGAGGAAGAAGACTGGCTGCCGTAGCCGAGCAGACTTGACAGATCCAGGGAATTATACGAAGTTCCGTTGGAAACAGCCGATCCGCCCAGCAGATCGAACAGCGAATTCGATGTGCCGTAGTTGACGGACTGACCGGATGCCTGCAGATTCGCGAATGACTTCATCGCAGCTGCATAATCGCGGTCAAATCCGATATTGTCATAAATCTTCAGCGCCGTGGAAACCTGTCTTGTATTGCGGTACGGGAAATAGATACTCAGACCGTATGCATTGGATACGTTGCGGGTACGGTTGTATTTCACACAGCCGCGCAGCGCTTCCGCCAGTTTCTTGGATTCGGAAGTATTCATCGTATCGCAGAAATGCACAAGATCGATCTGATCCAGTCTCTGGGCCTGACCGAATTCACGGGTTGCGCTTCTGGCATTGGAAACACCCTGGTAGTTATTGGATACCGCCGTTGATACGGATTTGGCAAAACTGCTCAGTGCGGAAGGCACCGTATTCCTGAATTCTGCCAGGTCAACGATCGACAGCGTGTTCTTGTCTGCAGAAGAGCTGCCGCTCTGCTTCTTGGTGCAGAAATCATCGATGATCTTCTTGCCGATATCCAGAGAAGACAGGGAACTGTTCTGGCTCAGCTGCGTTACCCATTCCGTATAGTACCAGCCGGTGCCCGGCTCTGTTTCCTCGGAAGCCAGCAGATAATCCGCATACGGCTCGATTGTCAGTGCTGTTTCCATATTTGCCATCAGACATGCATCAAATCCGATGATATCGAACTTTGTGCCGCCCTTCTCCAGCGCTGAAGCGATCTTGTCAACCGTCATGGAACTGTTCGGATACAGCTCATCATAGCCATAGCCGGTCAGCGATCCTCCGCCGTGATCCCAGAAGATCAGCATATAGCGGTTTGCCGGGAAGTTCTGGACGCCATAGCGGATAAACTCCGCCAGGTTGTCCGAATCCGTCATCGCTCTGCGTCCAAGATCCCTGTTCAGCGGATACAGCGCTCTGTCCTGGACAAGCCAGAGCTGATTTGTGCCGGCTGTCAGGACATTGTTTTTCCATCTCTTGGTACCGCCGGATTCAATCACGATATTGACTTTATCCGAATGCGATGCCAGTGCCATTTCGTTGATATCCGCAGTCGCCATGCCGTAATTGGATTCCAGATCCGTTCCGCACATGTAGACAAGAACCGTCACCTGATCCTGGCCGTTGCCGAGAATCGTCGTATACTTGTCTCTTGCCCCGCTGGATACCGACGTATTCACCGCGTTGCTGGACGCATTGTTATACGTCACGTTATTCGTCGTCGGTGTTCCGAAATGGAACGTATTCGACGAAGAAGACTGCGACGGCGTGACAGCCGGTGTATTGTTCGCCGGTGCCGTGTTCTGTGATGTGTTATCTGTACTCTGCGAACCGTTGCCGCCGAACAGCATAAAAGCCGCAACAAGTATCGCTGCCAGCGATATTCCGCCGCCTCTGGTCACTGCCGATGATCTGAATCCGCTATTGCTCTGACGTCCCGATCCGAGACTTTCATGCTTCTGTGCCTGGGTTGTCTTCCCTGAATCGTGGCGTTTTCTGGAATGTGGTCTTTCTGACATATTCTTCCCTCCACCCATACTTCAATTTAGATAAATTATATCATGCAATTTATTCACATATCCCTATAAACATGTTTCCGCAGCCGTCCGGTCCGTCATAAACACCGTATGAGTTTTCCGGAAAAAAGCAGTTCATGATTTAAATCTCCTCTTTTTTTCAACAACAGAATATACAGTTTCCAAACGGATTGCACGGGTATTTATCGCATCTGTATTACTTATGTAACAGATTTGTCATTATCGTTTCCTATCTTCTGCCGGTTGTGATCATCATTCCCGGAAGAATTTATTCAGAAGAGCTGTACAGCCGGTGACTGATATTCTGAAAGCAATAAAAAAATAGAAAAGAATTATAGTACTTTGGAAACCTGCAGAAATATAATATATGTCGTTGGATTTGGAGAATAGGAACGGTATGAATAAAGATCTTACAGAAGGAAAAGCGGAGAAGGTACTGTGGCAGTTCTGTCTGCCCCTGTTCGGCAGTATCATTTTCCAGCAGCTGTACAATATCGCCGACAGTCTGGTTGCCGGCAAGTTCATCGGTGAAAACGCCCTTGCGGCAGTCGGCAACAGTTATGAAATCACTTTGATTTTCATTGCCTTTGCCTTCGGCTGCAATATCGGGTGTTCCGTCACTGTGTCCACTTTCTTCGGCGCAAAACAGTATGCACGGATGAAAGAAGCTGTATCCACCGCAATGATCGCAAGCGGCGTACTGTGTGCAGTCCTGATGTGCGCAGGCATTCTTTCCTGCGGTGCTCTGCTGAAACTGATCAGAACACCGGCAGAAATCCTGGCGGATTCCCGGCTGTATCTTGATATCTATATGTGGGGGCTGCCGTTCATGTTCTTCTATAACATATCCAACGGCATATTCTCGGCTATGGGCGACTCCAGGACACCGTTTTATTTCCTGGCTGCCTCTTCCCTCAGCAATATCTTCATGGATATCTGGTTTGTCGCCGGTCTGCATATGGGAGTCGCAGGCGTTGCCTGGGCAACATTCATCTGTCAGGGCATCAGCTGCGTACTGGCACTCAGTGTTGTAATGAAGCGTCTCAAAGGCATCCGGACGGAAGAAACGTATGCCCTGTTTTCGTGGAAACTGTGCGGCAGGATCGCAAAGATCTCAGTGCCCAGCACCATGCAGCAGAGCTTCATCTCCATCGGCAATATCATCCTGCAGAGTGTCATCAACGGTTTCGGTCCCGGTGTCATCGCAGGCTATTCTGCCGCAATCAAACTGAACAATCTGGTCATTACTTCCTTCACCACACTCGGCAACGGCGTCTCCAACTATGCGGCGCAGAATATCGGCGCTGGAAAACTGAAGCGGATACCGGAAGGCTTCCAGGCCGGTCTGAAAATGGTATGGATCCTGTCGGCAGTGCTGACTTCTTTATATCTTCTGGGCGGAAAGCAGCTGCTGATGCTGTTTATGAATGAGGCATCCGGTGAAGCAATGAAAACAGGTCTGACTTTCCTGCGCATCGCATCCCCTTTCTATGCCGTCATTTCCGCAAAGCTGGTGGCAGACGGCATCCTGCGCGGAGCAGGACGCATGAATGAATTCATGACCGCAACCTTCACGGATCTGATCCTGCGTGTCACCCTTGCCATTATCCTTGCAAAGACATCTCTCGGTTCGACGGGTATCTGGTGTTCCTGGCCGATCGGCTGGATCACCGCAACGGTCCTGTCCGTTCTCTTCTACCGCAGAGGACCGTGGTATCACGGGACAGAAGCTGATAAAGCACGATAAAACCGGCGCAGCGCCGGTTTATTCATATTCTTCAGTTCAGCTCCTGCTGTGCATGGCCTGATTATCAATCAAGCTCATCTCCGTTGCTCGCAATGACTTTCTGATACCAATAGAAGGAGTCTTTCTTTTCACGGTGCAGATCGCCGTTTCCGTCATTGTCTTTGTCGACATAGACGAACCTGTAGCGTTTCTTCATTTCACCGGTCGATGCGCTGACCAGATCAATGCATCCCCACATCGTATAGCCCAGCAGGTCAACGCCATCCTCGGCAGCTTCTCTCATTGCCCGGATATGTTCACGCAGATAGTCGATGCGGTACTGATCATGGAATTCTCCGTCTTCGCTTCTTGCATCGTCTGCGCCAAGGCCGTTTTCAACGACCATCACCGGGATCTCATACCGCCCGTAGATGCGGTTGGGGTAGGTGCGCAGTCCTTCCGGATCGATCTGCCAGCCCCAGTCCGATGTCTGCAGATACGAATTTTTAATGCCGCGGATATGTTGCCGCAAAACTCGGCTATGTTCCGATGATGTGGACAGTTATGGCTTTCCCGGTACTGGTCGGCGTGGCTCTGGTCATCATCTTCCGCAGACAGCTCGACGATATCGAAACCAGATTCATGAAGGCCGAATACAGCGGCTGAGACTATCTGCAATCACAGACTTATGCATAAACATGACCCCGATGACTCCCTCGGGGTCTGTTTGTGTCTGGCACTGATCATTCAGCCGGATCAGAAACAGTTCTGTATAATATGATAGTATCCGTGAACAGCAGAAAGGAAAGACCATGGAAATCAGAGTATTGCGCTATTTTCTCGCAGTCGCCAGAGAAGAAAACATCTCACGGGCAGCTGAATACCTCAATATCACCCAGCCTACTCTCAGCCGGCAGCTGGCCGCTCTGGAAGAAGAGACCGGAACAATGCTTTTCAGGCGGGGATCAAAGCGGATCATCCTCACCGAAGAAGGTCTCCTTCTGCGCAGAAGAGCGCAGGAAATCGTCGACCTTGCGGACAGAACGATGGAAGAACTGAACGAAAAAGAAAAAGACATTTCCGGCCAGCTGACGATCGGCACAGGCGGTCTTGCGGCCAATGCGCTGATGATCAGAGCCTGCGAGATCATGCGGCAGAAATATCCGAAAGTGCATTTCTCCATCTTCACCGGAACTGCCGATCTGGTACAGGAAAGAATCGACAGCGGTCTGGCGGATTTCGGCATTCTTCTCGAACCGGTCAGCGTTGAAAAATACAGTTTCATCCGCCTGCCGGAAAAGGAACGCTGGGTCGCATTGATGCGCATCAACCATGCCCTGGCAGACAGAAAACAGATCCGGGTAAAAGACCTGATGCATCAGAAACTTGTCTTTCCGGAGCGCTCCGGTGTCCGGGCGGAAGTCTTCAACTGGTTTCAGGCTGACAATGAACCGGATATCGCCTATACGAGCAATCTCAGCACGACAGCTGCGGAAATCGTCATGGCCAGCGATGCAGTGGCACTGATCATCGACGGTTCGCTGTCCGGCTATGATACTTCCGAACTCATCAAGATACCGCTGTATCCCACTCTTGCCTCAGGTACGGTCCTTGCCTATAAAAAAGGTGTGCCGCTTACCCCTGCTGCAGATGAATTCTTCACTGTGATCAGGGATCTCTGCGGCATCGGTCAGTAATGCATAACCTGAAAAGAAGTCCAGTTCACACGGACTTCTTTTTAAGTATATGTTTATATCAGCGTATGGCTGAGCCATTTTCCGGTTCTTTCCCGGATCACCAGAATGATTCCCTTCAGTGCCCAGTCCATGACCATGGCAATGGCAATGCCGATGACACCCATACGCAGTCCCGAACAGAGCAGGAACGACATGGATGTACGGAAGATCACGGTGCAGAATATGGACACAACCATGGTGAATTTCACATCGCCGGCTGCCCTGAAACCGGATGACATCGGACCGAAGAAAGCACCGATCGTACCGCAGAACAGATTATGGATGAAAACGATGATAATGAGCAGCTGCCTTGTTTCCTCGGAAATATCATACAGCGGCAGCAGCACCGGAAGTGCAAGCAGTACCAGTGCATTCCAGACAAATGTCAGGATCGTTGTCATCCGCAGCAGTTTCCAGAGATAGTACTTCGCAGCTTCTCTGTCGTCCGCACCGATACACTGACCGATTACGGTAATGAAGACCGGGCTCATGGAACTGGTGACAACTGCCGCCAGAGACCAGATCGTCTGTCCGATACCGTTGGCTGCGATCTGGGCAGTGCCGAATGTTGCGATGAGCGATCCCAGGACGACCTTTGCCAGCTGGAACAGACCGCCTTCAACTGCATTCGGAATCGCAACGCTCATGATTTTGGAAATCATTTCACGGTTCACCCGGATGATCTTTTTCCATTCGATAAAGACAGTGTTCTGCTTTGAGAAGCAGAGATATGTCATGATCACCGCTGCCGCATACCAGGATATGGTTGTCGGCCAGGCAATGCCGGCAGCGCCGGCATGCAGAACAAAGATACCGATAGCATTGCCGACGATATTGATCATATTCATGACCATGGAGACCCGCATCGTGACCGATGTCTTTCCCATGGATCTGTATAAAGCCGTTCCGGCATTATAGACGGCATTGGCAGGGAACGAAAGCGTAACGATCCAGAGATAGGTGCGGCAGGCATCCATGACTGCCGGATCGACGCTCGGATACAGCAGATGCAGAATCATGTTTCCTGTTCCCAGCAATACGATCATTAATACGATGGAAATCAAAAAGGATACCAGAAAGACCTGCGAAGCTGCAGTATTTCCGTTTTCTCTGTCCTGTCTGCCGATGTACTGGGAAACGATAACACCGCCGCCGGCACCCAGCGAAGAAAAGATCAGAATGAAGATCGTATAGATCATTGTATCCAGAGATACACCGGATACGGTTGCTTCACCGGCATGGGAAACCATCATCGTATCCGCCAGTCCGACGATCATCAGAAGAAGCTGCTCAATAAAAAGAGGAATCATCATCCGCCGAAGCTGCCGGTTGGAAAACCGCTTCCGGCTTTCTTCGACCTGATATTTCGGTTCGATCCATTTTTCAATCCATGCAATCATATGAGCCTCCTGTCTGTGTGCATATTTTTACATATCCGGTCGGAAGTTCCAATAAGATATTCTGCATATCATCATATGCTTTGCAGGCATATAATGATAATCAGTATAGGCATTAGTAATATGTCCGGCAATTGATTATACTTATACCGTAAACAAAAAAGGAGATAATATTTATGGCTTTCAGGAAAGATTTCCTCTGGGGCGGCGCAACAGCTGCCAATCAATTTGAAGGTGCCTGGAATGAGGACGGCAAAGGTCCTTCTGTACCTGATCATATCCGCGGAGGAACCGTTGATACACCGCGTCTGTGGGACAGAGAGATCGACCCGGAAGTATATTATCCGTCTCACCGGGCAGTAGATTTCTATCATCATTACAAAGAAGACATCGCTCTCTATGGCGAAATGGGATTCAGGTGTTTCCGTCTTTCCGTCAACTGGTCAAGAATCTATCCGACCGGCATGGAAGAAACACCGAATGAAAAAGGACTTGCATTCTATCACAATGTATTTGCGGAATGCAGAAAGTACAATATCGAACCGCTGGTAACGATCTCCCATTATGAACTGCCCTGGGGACTGAGCGAAAAATACAACGGCTGGGCAGGCAGAGAAGTGATCGGCCACTTCATGCGCTATGCGGAAACCCTGTTCACCGAATACAGAGATGAAGTAAAGTACTGGCTGACCTTCAATGAGATCAACAACGGTGTACAGTCCTCCGGCAGAATTCTGAGCCTCGGCATGACCGGAATCGATCACAGACCGATGTTCGGCATCGAAGAAACCGATGAAGAAAAGAGCGACCGCTTCACTGCTCTGCATCATCAGTTTGTCGCCAGTGCCCTGGCAGTGAAAAAAGGACATGAAATCAATCCGGAATTCAAAATCGGCATGATGACGATCGGCCATCCTGTCTATGCATATACATGCAACCCGGATGACGTCAAGGCAATGAACGATGAGATGAATCTCAGAATGTTCTTCTGCGCTGATGTCCAGATCAGAGGCCATTATCCCTACTTCGCAGCCAGATTCTTTGAGGAAAACAATATTCACGTCAGAACCCTGCCCGGCGATGATGAAATCCTGAAAGAAGGAACCGTTGACTTCCTTTCCTTCTCCTACTACATGAGCTCTGCTTCCTCAGCGGATCCCAATGTCACCAAGGCACAGGGAAATATGTTTGCCGGTGTCAAGAATCCGTATCTCAAGGCTTCTGACTGGGGATGGCAGATTGATCCGAAGGGACTGCGCATTCTGCTCAATAACTTCTATGCCCGCTATGAAATTCCGCTGATGGTCGTTGAGAACGGACTCGGTGCCATCGATGAAAGAAGCGAAGACGGCAAGTTCCATGATACATACCGCATCGACTACATGCGCTCCCATATCGAAGCCATGGCAGAAGCAGTCAAAGACGGCGTCGACCTGATGGGATATACAATGTGGGGATGCACCGATCTGGTATCCGCATCCACCGGTGAAATGAAAAAGCGCTACGGACTTGTCTATGTCGATCTGGACAATGACGGAAACGGCGACCTGCACAGAGAAAGAAAAGACTCTTTCTACTGGTATCAGAAAGTAATTAAGACAAACGGAGAGGATCTGGCATGAAAATCAAAGGAAGATATCTTCTCATCCTGATTGCGATGTCGGGAATGATCGCAACAGCGGTCGGTCTGCCGACCAACGTTGCCGGTCTGTTCTTCACACCGATCGCGGATGAATTCGGGATTCTGAAAGGATCGGTCAGTATGACACTGACCATCTGCAATCTCGTGTTCGCTCTCGGCGGCATCGCTGCTCCGAAACTTCTGAAAGAAGAACGGCTCAAGGTTCTGCTCATTGCCGGAACAGCCGTCATCGCCGGAAGCACGGCACTGCTTGCACTGTCTCCGAATATCATGGTCATGTATATTCTCAATGCCCTCAGAGGCTTTGCCTGCGGTATTCTCGGCTTCGTCACTGTCACCACCGTCATCAACAACTGGTTCCAGGCCAATGTCGGCCTTGCGACAAGTATCGCGATGAGCACAAGCGGCCTTGCCGGTGCGCTGTTCTCACCGATCATCTCCTCTGTCATCGAAAGTGCCGGATGGAGAACAGGCTATCTTGTCGTAGCCGTACTGATGGCTGTGCTCAATCTGCCGGCGATTCTCTTCCTGCCCTCTCTTGATCCGAAGACAAAGGGCATGGTACCGCTCGGATATGATGAAACAGCGGTTAAGACATCCTCTTCTTCAGAAACAAAAACAGGCACAAAGGAAATCTCCAAAGCCCTGTTTATCATGGTCATCATCTATTCCTTCCTCGCCTGCGGTGCGACTGCCCTGCCCCAGCATTTCCCGGGAATTGCCGGTTCCTACAGCATGGCAGCTTCGGTCGGTGCGATGATGTTATCCATATGCATGGTCGCAAACAGTGCCGGAAAGATCGTTCTCGGTGCGCTGGCAGACAGACTCGGATCGCGCATCTCTCTGCTCCTGTACTGCGCTCTGACGATTGCGGCGGCTGCCATCATGTGGCTGGTCCATGCACCGTTTGCGATGTATGTCGGCGCAGCTCTCTTCGGCCTGACATATTCTCTCGGCACGGTCGGTGTCGTCATGATCACAAAGGATACATTCGGCCTGGAGAACTACAGCCGCACCTATCCGACGATCTCCCTGGCAGGTACAATTGCGAATGCGCTGTTCTCTTCGCTGATCGGGTTCATGTTTGATGCGTCCGGCAGCTATGTCACAACACTGCTGTTAATGCTCGGCATGCTTGCGCTGAACACATTCATCATTATCACTGCTTACAGACACAACTGATTCCCTGCAGATGATCCTGAAAGCACCCGTCAGATGACGGGTGTTTTGTTATGATCTCTCAGAAATCCGGATGACAGATATCGTCCGTTTAATCTCAGTCAAGTTCAGACATGGATGTTCTGCCTGTGAGTGCTTCAAAGTCATCGACGAAATCCTGCACTGCTCCGTCGATTGCGGCATTTTTTACAAAGGCACGGATGACATCGGCACCGCAGGTGGCATTGGCGATACCGTATTCCGCCAGTTCCAGAACCTGCTGGCTGTTCTTGAAGGAAGCTGCCAGAACTTCACAGTCCATGCCGTTGTTTTCAAGAATATTCTGAATCTTCTTCACGACACTAATTCCGTCATAGCCCATGTTGTCAATGCGGTTGACATACGGAGCGACATAGGAAGCACCTGCCTTGGCCGCAAGATATGCCTGCATCGGTGTATAGACGACTGTACCGCAGGTTGTGATGCCTTCTTTCTTTAAGGCCATCATTGCCTTGAATCCTGTCGGTGTGGAAGGAATCTTGACGACCGTATTCTTTCCGAGCAGTTCAATAATCATATGAGCGTCTTTGAGCATTCCCTCAAATGTGAGATCGACAGCCTGGGCAAAGATGATCTTGTCTTCACCGATGATCTCCCGGATCATTTTCAATGTTTCGCGGGGATCTCTTTTGGCCTTGGCAAGAATGCTGGGGTTGGTGGTGACTCCGTCAACCGGGTAATACTCATTGATCTCTTTGATTGCTTCAAGATTTGCATCATCAATAAACAGTTTCATCTTTTTTCCTTCTTTCCTTTACAGTGACTGTTCTGTTCTGCCGATAATATCGTCCTGTGTCTTTTTGGACAGGACATTGAAGAATGCGCTGTATCCTGCGACTCTGACGATCAGGTCTTTATGTTTCTCCGGGTGCGCCTGGGCATCCAGAAGTGTTTCTCTGGAGACGATATTGTACTGTACATGATATCCGTGCAGCCGGTTGAAGAACGCCCTCAGCAGCATCTCCAGCTTCTGCTTGTTTTCTTCCGTCGATAACATCTGCGGCGTCATCTTCTGATTGAGCAGCACGCCGCCGGTAATCTTTTCCGTCGGAAGCTTGGTGACTGACTTGAAGACTGCAGTCGGTCCGTTCTTATCGGCGTTATGGGCCGGTGAGCACCCTTCTGCCAGCGGTTCACGGGCATTTCTGCCGTCCGGTGTTGCCATGGTTCCCATACCCTGTCCGACATTTGCGGAGATGGATGATGTCCCGCCATAGCGGATACCGCCGATCGGTCCTCTTGCATACCTGGTGTTCGGATACTTTCTGATTTCATCCAGATAGCTGTCATATGCTTTGACAACCAGCTGATCGACTTCATCGTTGTCATTGCCGTACTTCGGCGCATCGATGAGCATATCCTGGATTCTCCTGTTTTCCTCGCTCTGGAAGTCATCGAGAATGGCATCCCACAGCTGCTGAGGTGTGATTTTCTTTTCGTCATAGACAAGTTTCTTGATTGCTTCAAGAGAGTCCGCCATGTTGGCAATGCCTACCTGCAGACCGGAGATGAAGTCATAGACTGCACCGCCTTCCTTGATTGTCTTTCCCCTGCCGATGCAGTCATCGGTCAGAGCGGAACAGAGAATATCCGGTACATCTCTTTCGCTTGCCTTATCGATCGCGTTTTCCACGATGACGCTGTATCTTGTGAACTCCCGGACTGTCCTGTCCCAGACATCCATGAGTTCATCGAAATCTTTCCATTCCGTGAAATATCCATAGCCTTTTGTGAATCTCTTTCCGGAAGTAAGATCAACGCCGTTATTCATCGCGCATAAGAGAAGTCTCGGGAAATTGACATAGGACATGCCGGTGCATCTGTATCCCCATTTGCCGGGTACGGCTGTTTCCACGCAGCCGATGGCACTGTAGTTGTATGCGTCTTCTTCTTTGACACCCCAGCTGATAAAGGACGGGATGATGATCTCATCGTTGTTCAGTGCCGGCATGCCGAAGCCGAGTTTCATGACCTCAATGCATTCATCGAAGAACTGTCTGTTCAGGTTGGCATGGTATCTGACTGTCAGGTTCGGCTGTGTCAGTCTTGTCTGGGCAACCGACTGCAGAACCAGGAAACTGAGTTCATTGACCGCATCCTTTTTATCCGCTGTCTGTCCGCCGATCGTAACATTCTGATACATCGGAGAACCGGCAGAGCTTAATGTATGCGCCTGGCTTCTGACCTTATTGACCGTCAGTGTCTTGATCCAAAGACATGTCAGAAGTTCCAGCGCTTCTGCCTTTGTGATTCTTTCACTCTTCAGATCATTGATGAAATACGGATACATGTACTGATCGAATCTGCCGTAACTTAAGGAATGGCCGTTGGATTCGATCTGCAGGATCAGCTGGATGAACCAGACTGACTGCACTGCTTCATGGAAGGAAGAAGCCGGTTCATAGGGAACTCTTGCGCAGATCCTGCTCATTTCCTGCAGCTCTGCCTTTCTTGCCGGGTCATTTTCCTTTTCTGCCATTTCCGCAGCCAGAGTGCTGTATCTCTTTGCGAAGGTATGCACGGCATCGATGACAATGAGAACTGCCTTATAGAAAACATATTTGTCAATCGATTCCGGATCGGCCAGATCAAGACTTTCTTTCAAAGTTCTTGTTCTTTCCTCATATCCCCTTAAGCCTTCCTTTAAGACCTTTTCGTAATTGACAGCCAGGTGGGCATCGCCGGCATTGAGCTTTCCTTCCATTCCGAAGACGCCTGTTTCCATAAAGACGGAAACTTCATCCGGCAGTAACGCTTCGCCCCTTGCCCGCAGGTTGTTGTTTTCCCAGAACAGGGCAATGGATCTGAGCTGTTCCTTCGTTTCTTCCGTAATATAGAAGACATCGCCGTCTCTTTTCTCGAAGAGATCCAGTTCATCAATCACAAACTTCAATGTATATTCCGGAAAGACAGGTGCGTTTCTGTTTTTTGTCGCCTGGTTGCCGGCAAGCAGAGTTTTATCTTCAATATAGATTGACATGTTTTCAAGAATCTTTTTAAGCATCAGTGCTCTCATCATGACTCTCGGCTGGTTTCTGTTTTCTTTATATGCTTCTGTCGCCAGAACTGCTCTTTCCGCGTCCACATAAGGTTTCTCATCAAGAACTTCTTCCCGGAATGCCTGCATTCTTTCTGTCAGTGTGCCGAAGTGTTCTCTGTTTTCCATATTGCCTTTCCTTTCGTTCGTAAGCGTTATTTGTTTCGTTGCAATTACAATATACGTTTTCTGACAGAAACTGTCAACAAATAATATTGCTTATGTAATTATTTTTAGTTTCATTCGTAAGTTTTTGCGTTGACAAGCGTATGCATACCGATTATTCTATGAATGTGAGGTATCCTGCTATGAAAGACAAAGGCATTGTATTCAATATCCAGAAATTCTCCGTCAATGACGGACCGGGAATCCGCACCGTTGTCTTTCTCAAAGGATGCCCTCTGCGCTGCCAGTGGTGTGCCAATCCGGAAAGTCAGCTGATCCGGACGGAGATCATGTGGGATGCGAAGAAATGTCTTGGCTGCCATCACTGCATTGAAGTCTGTCCCCATCAGGCAGCCCGTATGCAGGAAGGAAAAATCACGGTTGATCCTTCAAGATGCGACGGCTGCGGGAAATGTTTCCGGGAATGTCCCGGCAGAGCCTTGAAAAATGAAGGTGAACTGAAGACAGTCAGAGAAGTCATGGATACCGTCATGCAGGACCTTCCTTTCTATGAAGAAAGCGGCGGCGGAATGACCCTGTCCGGCGGTGAGATGCTGGCACAGCCGGAATTCGCCATCCATCTGCTGAAAGCCGCAAAGGAAAACCGACTGCATACATGCTGTGAAACAACAGGTTTTGCCAGTCAGGAAATCTTCGCATCTGTCATTGAAAACGTTGATACCATCCTCTTTGATGTAAAGCACTGGAATTCCGGTACGCATAAAAAAGGAACGGGTGTACCGAATGAACTGATTCTTTCGAATCTGAAATATGCCTTTTCCACAGGTAAAGATGTACTGCCCAGGATTCCTGTCATCCCCGGATTCAACGATTCCCCGGAAGATGCGCAGAATCTTGCCCGCGTCATACGGGAAGCCGGTGGTACAGAATGCCAGCTGCTTCCCTTCCATCAGTTCGGCGAAAACAAATACGAACAGCTCGGGCGGGCATATGCCTATAAGGATGTCACGGCATATCACCGCGAAGATCTGGAGGAATACAGACAGATCTTTATCCGTCATGGCATCAGCGCATTCTTCTGAACTATCATTTGAAAGTTTATCGATTTAAAATGAAACCGGTGATAGGTATGAAGAAACAGAGAGAAAATGAAATTCTGAGTCTTCTGGTAGAACGCAGAAGAATCGAAGTAACAGAATTATCCGCCCTGCTCGGTGTTTCCCAGGTCACAATCCGCAAAGACCTGGATGCACTGGAGAAAATGCATCTGATCCGCCGCATTCACGGATTCGCAGAGCTGAGCAGCGAGGACGATGTCAACAGCCGTCTTGCCTGGCATTATGAAGAAAAGACCAGGATTGCCGCAAAAGCAGCAAAACTGATCAGCGACGGCGATACCGTCTTCATTGAAAACGGCAGCTGCTGTGCTCTGGCAGCCCTGACGATCGCAAAAACAAAAAAGAATGTCACGGTTGTGACAAACAGTGCATTTATCGCGGATTATATCCGCAGTGAAACCAATGTGCAGATCGTTCTGCTCGGCGGCATCTATCAGAAAGAATCGCAGTGTCTGGTAGGTCCGATGATCCGCGACTGCGTGATGAATTACAATGTGAAATACTGCTTCGCAGGTACCGACGGATGGAGTGAAAGAACCGGTTTCACCAATAAAGACCAGCTCCGGGCACAGGCCGTCCGTGATATGTCCGCTTCCGCTGATAATGTCGTAATTCTCACGGAAAGCGAAAAGTTCAATGAGGCAGGTACGGTTCCTCTGCATCTGTCATCAAGCCATGTCATCGTCCTGACAGACGCAGATATTCCTGACAATGTCAGAGAAAAGCTTGTCCGGGCAGAAATTGAAGTCATGACCGTCTGACGGTCTCCCTGGCATATACAATTGCGGATGGGCTGTTCTCTTCGCTGACCGCATTCATCATGATCACTGTTTGCAGACTGCTGATTCCGGCAGATGAAGCACCCGTCAAAAGACGGGTGTTTTGTTATGATCTGTCAGAGCATACACAGTCATTGAGATGATTTCCGGCTTCTGCCCAGTTCTCTCTGTCCAGAAGCCATCTCTCCATGCTTTTCAAAAAGGAAACCGGACAGACGCTGAATGATTTCATTCATCAGGTGAAAACAGAAAAGGCAAAAGCCCTGCTGGCAGACCGTTCCAAAAGCATTCTGCAGATCAGCGATTATCTGGGCTATTCTTCCCCTTCGCATTTTTCCCGTGTATTTCATGCATACTGCGGAGTGACCCCTGCCGGATACAGAAAAAGGGACAGATCCTGCCCCGGTCAATAAATCGTGTTTTCCTCTACTATCCCTTTTCGATCGTCTTCACACATGTGGGGCATACGTAGGCCGCGCCGCTGATCGTCTCACACTTGGCGGTTCATCCCCACGCATGTGGGGCATACGTCTGGGCGCTGGCGACGTTGTCCTCGATGTTCGGTTCATCCCCACGCATGTGGGGCATACTGATATAGCACCCACTTACCGCCGGGCTTCCGCGGTTCATCCCCACGCATGTGGGGCATACCTATCACAACATTGTCTACGATGTCACAACAACGGTTCATCCCCACGCATGTGGGGCATACCAGATACTGCCTTTTCGAGCCTTACGGAAATACGGTTCATCCCCACGCATGTGGGGCATACGATTAAAGAAGGCTTATCTATTATATACCATACGGTTCATCCCCACGCATGTGGGGCATACGTAGGACGCTGATAACCGACCAGTGTGAACGTCGGTTCATCCCCACGCATGTGGGGCATACCATAGTTTGGTCAGCCGCTTCTGAAGATCCCGCGGTTCATCCCCACGCATGTGGGGCATACCTGTTTGCGTGGGTATCTCCTCCCCGGAAAGCCGGTTCATCCCCACGCATGTGGGGCATACCCATACTGAGTCTGAGGAAGGCATATCCCCCATCGGTTCATCCCCACGCATGTGGGGCATACGATATATCATAGCTGGAGATCCTTCTTCCAAGCGGTTCATCCCCACGCATGTGGGGCATACGCGGCAATATCCAGCAGGGCGTCGTTCCTTATCGGTTCATCCCCACGCATGTGGGGCATACTTAACTGCCATATGTTAATGACCTCCTTATTTCGGTTCATCCCCACGCATGTGGGGCATACAAGCTTCTGTGTTGTGGTCATGAAGATCAAATCGGTTCATCCCCACGCATGTGGGGCATACGGGCAATGTCGCCGTATGATTTCCCGGATCTGAGGTTCATCCCCACGCATGTGGGGCATACGGTGTCTCGCCGGATTTCAGGAAGCGCTGAGGCGGTTCATCCCCACGCATGTGGGGCATACTCATAGAGCACTGGTAATACGTTTACCATGATCGGTTCATCCCCACGCATGTGGGGCATACGGACAGTATGATGGCAGTCCTGTTGTCACTAACGGTTCATCCCCACGCATGTGGGGCATACTGCAGACAGCACGACGACAGGGAAAGTATCTGCGGTTCATCCCCACGCATGTGGGGCATACATCAATGTCACTCGGTTCATTTTTTCTTCATCCGGTTCATCCCCACGCATGTGGGGCATACTCTTCGTCCGAGTATCTCCATCCCCTTCCGGTCGGTTCATCCCCACGCATGTGGGGCATACTGATGAAAGAGGGTGTTGATGGTTGGCATCCTCGGTTCATCCCCACGCATGTGGGGCATACGAGAACACAAGTGCGATCCGGGCAGGCATCCGCGGTTCATCCCCACGCATGTGGGGCATACTCTGTCATATGGTCGAGGCGGATCACCGGCACCGGTTCATCCCCACGCATGTGGGGCATACGATGAGAAGAATCTGTGGAAGTTCGCACAGTTCGGTTCATCCCCACGCATGTGGGGCATACGATCGCCACGATCACGCCGAGAAATACGCCAACGGTTCATCCCCACGCATGTGGGGCATACCTTAAGGTCATTGATGCCCTGTTTCAGCAGTTCGGTTCATCCCCACGCATGTGGGGCATACTACGCATATATACCGGATTTTGCCAGATATTACGGTTCATCCCCACGCATGTGGGGCATACCGTTGACGATTCCGAACATGACCGAGATAAATGCGGTTCATCCCCACGCATGTGGGGCATACGCCATGAGGTATGCCTGTTTCCGCTGGACTATCGGTTCATCCCCACGCATGTGGGGCATACGATGTTGTCCGCGTAAAACGGAGTCGTTTCACCGGTTCATCCCCACGCATGTGGGGCATACGTCAATGTGATAGGCGTTTCAGAAGTGTACACCGGTTCATCCCCACGCATGTGGGGCATACACTAGAAATGTGTACTCATTTTGTAACTTTGATTAGTTGTATTCCATCTAAATCAATAACCGTTCTTCCTGGTGATCCGTATATTTCCAATTCAAAGCCTTGTTCATTATTCGTGGAAAAAACCATTACTGCTCCGCGAACATTTACTGTCTTGCAAATTCTCTCCCAAAGTAATTCTCGGATTCGTTTATTGACGTTTCCAACAAACACACCAGGTTTCAATTCCAGAAACCATCGGGTCAGTTCTCCCCGAATTGCTGACGGTGCAGCATCTAATGTGAAAATAACCATAACTATTAAGTATCTCCATGGTTGACTCCACCAGCAATTGTCGAATTATTCACATCCCATAAATCACCAGCCTGATACATGTTTTCCTGATCTTCATTTTTGTACTGTTGAAATAACCCGGATATATCTTTAGCAATCCTGCCAAGAATATCATGTTCATTAAAATATCTTCTGCAAATTCTTCGCAGATGCACATAATCATTCTGACCTGTCTGAACAGCCTCGAAAGCTGCAGGAATGGTAGTTTCAGTTTTGTACAAATCAGCAATGTCATACACGAATGACAACTGTTTTCCTACATGTATAAAACCAAGTCCGGGACTATATCCCAGGGAAACGATTGCTGCATGGCACAAACCGTATAGCAATGAATTAGCTTGAGACAGTGCTTTGTTAATGTCATCTGCATTATCCCATGAATCAGTCCTGTAGGATCTCCCTGTCCATGGGACACCCGTTGTTTCGCTCATCATCTCGTAAACACGTCTGATTCGGATTCCTTCCATCCCACGGATCTGCTGAAGTGTCATTCCAGTGGCGTCCAAATCCGGGAATCTGAATAAGTACATCGCTTTTACAACTTCTAAATGGATGTTTTCATCCATGCAGCATTTGGCCTGTATCAACAGATTTCTCGCACTTCGCGTTTCACCTGATCCATGGGCATAGTACTTTTCTCCATATTCTCCACACCATATGATCATACAGCCCGTATCCGCCATAACCTTGATGGCTGCGTGTGTAATGGATGTTCCCGGTCCTAATAATAAGGTAGTTATTGTGGCAATCGGAATCGGTATTTTCCCATCTTTTTGAATAGCAATGATTGAAGATGCATCTTTCTCAATTACTGCATGCTCAATATAGAGAAAGTTTAAACTGTCTATCAGTTTCGGCAGTTCCTGCAGATTCTGCATTATTACTTAATCAGTATCATACCGAATCCGTATGCCTTGCCACTTCCGATCCCAGTCTTTATTGCCTTTTTGAATAATTCTTCATCAGTTACTGTCAGTGTACCCTGGTATTCAAAAGCGTTGATGTGCATCATTCCGCCTTTACTTGCAGGATGCCTGATTGTACTTCTGACTTCTTTCTGCTCTTGAACCTCGATGATTTTAAATCCATTTTGCATAGCTTTTCTGTTCAGCCAATCAAGCCTGTCATCTTTATTGCGCAGTAATCTCCGCTGAGAATTCTTTTTACCATCAGTCTTAACCTTTTTGGATGGAGCAGCAACCAGGTTAAAACCTAATGTCATCCCGTTTGTTAATGATTCAAGCCAGGCTGTCACATCCCTGTTTCCGGTAACATTAACAAACGGAACTTCATTTACAGCACCATTATCTGAATAGCAATAAATAACAATTCTGTTCTGCAATACTCTTGCTCTGTAAACTGTATGACTGTCGGATTGCTTTCCGCCTGTTAAACCTGTAACTATTGCGTGTATTTTTTGTGTATCCCGCAAACAGTCAGCTCCCAATCTTGACGCAAAAGCGACTTCAGCCCTGGTCAGATACATAAGGCACCTCCTTCAAAACTCCACGCCAGACTGTTCTCTTCCCGAATTGTCTGTAACCAAGCGTTATATCTGCCCTGCTGAACGAGCCATTGTCATCGATTGCCTGTTCGGTTTCAAATTCATTCGTTTGATCGCTTCTCAAGTCCTTCGGATAATTCTTCAGAGCATCCATAATGTCTTCATAATCAGTTGTTTTCATGGCCATAACCGGTCTGGAGGGAACACAGTTTTTTCTTCCAAGCGTGTTATCCTAGATCTCTGATAACACGCTTTATCCCAGAAAAAAAATTATCCGAGATGATTATCTTATTCTTCGGATTTAACTATGAAACTTC
>CADABS010000031.1 GCA_902786245.1 uncultured Erysipelotrichaceae bacterium | reverse complement strand
ATCGCATGGGAATCAACTATCTTGCAAAGGATAGTCAAGTACCGGATACAGTATCACCTCAGCATATCTGAGATGATAAGGGTGCAGTCAATCACCCTGTGATGTAACCCCACTGTCTGAGTAATCAGATAAGCAAAAGGTAGGAGTCGTAAGACGTTTGCACTACTGGGGAGTTACAAGCCCACTCACTTTATCAGTGGGTGGGTAGTTGACGGCGAAGGCATTATACTATTAATGGATGTTTGGAAACAATAACATACATGAATGCATATCGGAGAGAGCTATGAAAAAAAACATTCTGACATTACTGGCAGCTTCCCTTCTGGCTGGCTGTGCATCAGAACCCGGGGAAGAAGAAAAGCCCGGGATCGAAGCATATCCCATTCAGCACGAACAGGAATTCGGCGGCGTCTATATCGAGATCTCCATCGATGATTTCAATGCCCTTGGCTTTACTTACGGCGACAGTGTCGATGTGACCTTCTCCAACGGCTATGAACTGAAGGATATCCCCTATTACAACGGCTATTATGTCGCGGCAGGAGAACCGCTGCTGATTGCCTATCCGGGCTATGACTATATTAAGGCAGCCGTCAATTACGGAGCAGATCTCTGGGAAACTGCCAATCTGCAGCTGATGCCCGGTGCCCGTCAGGAACCCCGCGAAAGTCTCTGGCTGACATCGGGTGTTCAGGAACATGACACGGCATCGGTCAAACTGAATGAAAAAGGAAAATACCTGGATATCCAG
Source organism: uncultured Erysipelotrichaceae bacterium (assembly GCA_902786245.1). Taxonomy (GTDB): domain Bacteria; phylum Bacillota_I; class Bacilli_A; order Erysipelotrichales; family Erysipelotrichaceae; genus Bulleidia. The sequence continues at coordinate 45,714 of CADABS010000031.1, read as the reverse complement.
GAAGCACGGGATATTGCCTATACGGATATCCGTACGGATTATCCCAGCGATGAAGTATTTGCCAATTTCCGCCCGATCAATATGGGTTCTCTCAAAGAGAATATGGTATACCGTTCGGCTTCGCCCTGTGACAATTCCCATAACCGGGCAGAATATGTGGATCAGCTCTGTGAAAAAGCAGAAATCAATACTATCCTGAATCTTTCCGACAATGACGTAAAGATCCAGTCGTATATGGCAAGACACGGTTTCAACTGCGAATACTTCCGGGGTTTATATGAATACGGCCATGTCATTCCGATCGCTCTGAACATGAATTATCTGGCCGATGAATTCGCCCGGAAGATTGCCCAGGGCTTTACGGACATCTCCGCCTTTGACGGTCCCTATCTGATTCACTGCACCGAAGGCAAGGACAGGACCGGATTTGTATGCATGCTTGTGGAGATGCTGGCAGGCGCTTCCTATGAAGAGATCGTCGCGGATTATATGCTCACCTATGACAATTACTATCAGATCAATGAAGCAGAGCAGCCGGCAAAATACAAAACCATCAAGGAAATGAACATCGATGCGATGATCGGATTCGTTGTCAATGATCCTTCCGTGGATTATAAAAACGCATCCCTGGCTCCCTATGCCGAAGCATACCTGCGCAAAGCAGGCATGAGCCAGGAAGCACTCGATGCGTTCAAAGCAAGGATTCTGAGGGGCTGAAAAGTCCCTTTTTTCATTTACGGCTGAAGCGTTCTTCAAAGCCGATGGCAATACTGCGCAGTTCATCATCCAGACGCTGCAGTGCTTCTTCTCTGAATGCCTGCGGCAGCCCGTAATATGCCTCGGCAATACCGCCGGCGATACAGGCAATCGTATCGCTGTCGCCGCCCAGGGTGACTGCTTTGCGGATCACATCTTCATAGTCTGTTCCTTCCAGGAATGCGATGATGGATTCGGGAACGGACTTCTGGCAGATCGCATAGAAACCGTAGTCCTTCCGTATCTCCTTCAGTGTTCTGGAAAGATCATAATCAAATGTCTTTTCGATATACGATTTGATCTCTTCTTTGCTTTTTCCTGTTCTTGCCAGGAATATCGCTGCGGCCGTGGCCTCAGCCCCTTTGATTCCCTCCGCATGGTTATGGGTGACTTCGGCACTGAGCTTTGCATAATGCAGTGTTTCTTCCAGCGTATCAAACATCCAGCCGACCGGCGATACGCGCATCGCACTGCCGTTGCCGAAGCTGTGATAGGGTTTGGGATCCTCTTCCTGCAGCCACCAGAAGAATCTGCCTCCGTATCCGGCATCCGGATACATTCTGCCGATCCGCTGCATCTGTCTGACCATTGCCTTTTTCACCGTTTCATCATCCTGTCCTTCGGTATCCATCAGTGCCTTAGCCATTGCCAGGGTCATGCAGGAATCATCGGTCGGTCCCGATCTTTTCTGCAGAAGTGTAAAATCATAATCATGCGTGTTATGGAATTCATATACCGATCCGACGATATCTCCGAAAACTGCACCTAACATATACTTGTCCTCCTTTGTTTTACATCTGCAGTATAATCCGTTACTTCTGATCACAGGTCGCCTGTAAAGAGACATTTGAAAAGCCGGCAGAACCGGCTGTCATTTCAATCGTGATTTCTCCAGACAAACAGCAGACTGAACAGTATAGCTGCACTGACCGGTACACCGAGTCCCCTGCTGAAACTGAAGTGATACATCTGCCGTGTGAATATGATCGTATACAGCATATCGAGCATATTCCACGCAACGATAAATACTGCAATATAAATGGCTGTCTGAATAAACCTGCTGTCCTGTTTCATCTGAGTTCCTCCGTCCAGGAAGGACATGTGTGTATTCCTGCTTTCTGTTCCAGGATATATGCCGTATGCAGTAAATGGTCCTCTCTGTAGGCCCCTGCCATCAGATACCAGGAACAGGGCTTATAATCCCTCTCATCCGGTACGATTGCCGGCAGGCTCATACAGGGATTGCCGCTGATGGGTGAAAGATTCCCCTTCGGCCTGGCTCCTGCACTCAGTATGACATCGATCCTGTATTTCTTCAATGTCCCATCCAGATTCTCACTTGCAGTTTTACGCAGTTCCATGCGCTTTTCAATATATTCTTTTTCCATCAGTCTGCCGCTTTTGTTTTCAGAAGCTTCGAGCAGATCCTGGCCATGGACAAGACAGGTTTTGGCATGGGCTTTATTATAGGCAATGATGTCTGCCAGGCTCTGACACTTACTGTGGTGCTGGTGCAGATAGACATTAATATCATGCTTGAATTCATGCATGAGACATTCCGATTCATCCTGACGGATCGTTTCAATTGCAATATCCTTTACCTCTGCCCCTGCTTCCTGCAGTATGCTTACTGCCTTTTCAATCGTCTGCAGTGCGGTTTCATCGTAATCCTGCCGCAGGATGCCGATCCTTAATTCCTTGCCGTCTGTATGCAATGCACTCCGGTAATCCTTTACACATGCATTATACGAAGCTGTATCGTTTTCATCCATTCCGGAAAGCACCTGCAGTACATCGGCGCAGTCCTGTACGCTGGTGCACATGGGGCCGGCCGTATCCTGTATACAGCTTAAGGGCAGTATACCGGTTCTTGGCACAAGTCCGACCGTCGGCTTGATCGAAATGATCGCATTGGCGATGGACGGAGACATCAATGATCCGTCTGTCTCTGTGCCGATGGCAAAGGGTATCAGTCTTGCGCTGACGGCCACTGCCGAACCGCTCGAACTTCCCGAAGGATCGATACCCGGCACCCAGGCATGTACGACCTGACCGCTGTAGGAACTGTATCCCGAAGGCATATCCTGTCTGCTCATCCAGTAGGCAAACTCGGAAAGATTCGCCTTGCCGAGAATCAATGCCCCTGCTTCTTTGAGTCTTTTTACGATCACCGCATCTTCCATGCACAGATTATCTGCCAGTGCTTCAGAACCTGCCGTTGTGATCATCCCTTTGACATCAATATTGTCTTTCACCAATACCGGGATGCCGTGCAGCGGACTTTTTCTGCCGTTTCGGCGGATCTCTGCATCGATGGCTCTTGCCTGAAACAGTGCATCAGGATTCAGACAGCATACACTGTTCAGCTTTCTGCCGCCTGTATCATTCTCTGCGATCCTTCGCAGTACTTCTTCTGTGAGTGCAGTACATGTTGTTTTCCCCGTTTCGATTCTCTTGGAAAGTTCATCCAGTGTCATATGCAGCCCTCCAATGAGATGGTAGCGCATGTACATGCTTTGCACAACTTCCTTACTTTATGCAATTGAAAATGCCGATGCCTTCGACATGGCTCACCTGTACCGATGCATACATATTCTGCAGTCTTCTTCGCAGCGACTGTTCTGTCTCATAGGGCGGCGTGAAATAGCCGAGTTTCTGGTACAGGGTCTGAATGATCGCATCCGTCCGTTTACATGCCCCTTCGATATAGAAACAGCCGCAGAACGTACCGCCTTTCTTCAATACTCTGAACGTCTCCCGGAAGGCTGCTTCTTTATCGGGAAATGCATGGAATCCGTTCAATGAAAGTACAATATCAAAGTGTTCATCTTCAAACGGCAGTGCCGATACATCTCCCTGCATAAAGCTTATATTCTGCAGATCTGCTGCTTTCTTCTTCGCCGCTTCCAGCATATCCGCTGAATAATCCAGACAGGTAATATCCGCATCTTTCAGTGTTCTGTATACAGGCATGGTCAGTACCCCTGTACCCACCGGCACCTCCAGGAGTTTCCCGGCAAAATCCTCCGGAATCCCGCACAGTGCTTCCGTGATATATGCAATATTCTTTTCACCGTCCATATTCCATACAAGCCGGCAGATGAGTTTTCCCAGCGGTGTGGAATAAGTCATCATGCCATCATAGAATGAACTCTTTTCACCGGTCATCCGGTATGCATTGGATATCTGTTCTTTTCTGTTCATCTGTTTATCCTCACTGTTCCTGTGAAATTGTTTTTACAGCGAATACGAAATATATGATATGGCCGACCCATACGGCCGCAAGAATGAGACAGGGAATCCATATTTCTTTTCTGGCCATCATAATGAAGCCAAAGCCCATCAGAACCGTCACCGTGGCGATGACCGAGATCTTTGTCTTTACGGTCATGCCTTCTTTTTTCATATAGGATTCCAGATGTTTATGATACAGCTGCGTATTAATAAACCAGTCATGGAGTTTCTGCGAGCTGTTTGCAAAGAAGAATACCGTACACATATAGAACGGCACCGTCGGCAGCACCGGCAGGAATACACCGGTTGTACCAAGAACAAAGCATATACATTCCAAACAGATAAAGACAGCCTTTTTCATTGTTTTTCCATCCTTTTCTTTTCCGTTTTTGAGCATATGAGATGTTTTACTGCCATACAGGGATGATGGAAAATCATCCGCGGTCCGCTGTAGCGCATGACTGTGCGAATCTTTTCCCACATCTGCGGCGTATAGCAATGGACTGTGCAGTTTGAGCAGAACGTCTTGTTTTCCATAAACGGACAATGGTCGCTGCGCTGCTGCGCATATGCGGCAAGTTCTTCGCATTCCGGACATAGTTTCCCTATTTCCGTATGATGGCAGTCATGGCAGTACAGCATGATCATTTCTGTCACCAGTTTCTTTTCTGCTTCTCTTTTCTGCTGTATCTTATCCATGGTTTTTCTCCGGGAACCAGGGCCAGCACCTATTGACCCGCTGGCAGTAATCGATATATGCCTGTCCATAGAGATCCTGGAGCCATTTTTCTTCGGTCGCTTTCATCAATACTGTCATAAACAGCCAATAGAACAGTGCGGGCAGGATGCACCAGAGATTGCACAGCCACAGCAGTATACCGTCACACACAAGCATAAAAGCAGAATAGATAGGATTGCGTACCAATGCATAGGCACCCTCTGTGACAAGTCTGTTATTCACAATACCGTCATCGATCTTCGAGAGGATCACCGCATATACCCACAAAGCAATGCCTGCGATGATCAATAACGAACCGCAGAGACGGCACAGCCATGGCAGGGAAACGATCTGCCCGGATGGGAGATGAGAATGAAAGATTACGCATAGGACAGTGATAATAATAATGGTTCCTGTATAGAACGGTCCGGGTCCGTATACAGGCAGATGTTCTTTTTTCATATTCCTCCTCAGAAATCAATGCGGATGATCCGCATTTTCATGACGGAATCGCCGGTCTTCGCAAGCATCCGGAACAAAGCAGAAACCGAGGGATGTTTCAGATCGTTAGAACCCAGCATATATCCCTTCCAGGAAATCTCTGCATTCAGCCATGCCAGATCTTTATCCGGTTTCTCAATATAGAAACATTCTTCGATGGAGCTGATGCCGGCATCTTTGATAAATGTCTTCACCATCATCGATACAGCCATTTTTCCGGCAGTATCGAATACTAGTCTTCCCCCGGGAAACCGTTCCTTCATCATCGTAAAGAGATGCCGTATCTGTGTTTTTGTGAAGTAGTAGAATACGCCGGCAGCCATGAAGCAGACTCCATCAGAACTTTCAATCTGATCTGCCCAGGTATGATCATTGAGATCGCAGGCGATATTCACGGTACGATCATTGGGCGGGATCAGACTGTTTCTTGTTTCAATGACATCGGGCATATCCAGGTTATAGATACGGCACTTTCCGTTATCGATGCTTTCACAGGTCGTATCCAGACCGCATCCAAGATTCACAAGAGATGCATGGGGATGGCTGTTCAGGTATGCCTGCATTTCCATTTTCATGTCATATTGGCGCATCGCTGTTTCCAGCGCACCGAACCGGTAGCCGATGCCTTTGCTTTTTTTCTCCAGAGCGCTGAAATCGTAATCCAGTGCACGGATCAGGTTTTCTGCCTGCCTGTCCTGAAACAGCTGAGGATACATCCGGGTGCACATGACTCTGCCATAGAGCGGTATGATCAGTGTTTCCTGTACAGAATTCTTTTCAATATGCATGCTTCACCTTCTTTTCCGAAAATATTTATAAAACCGATGCGATCAGACCGGTGAGCAGACACACCGGCAGTCCCAGCAGAGAACCGATGGCGCTCTGTTCTATATGGAACATACAGTCTCCGTATTCCTTCATATCTTCCGTGCCGGGAATCCGTACCTTTGGGGAATGGGTAAACCAGAGACTGTCAATGACCAGAGCATCAAACCAGGCAATGGCAAGCCAGATCAGATAAGAAACAAGAAAGCCTTCTTTGAAACTGTGAATACCGTTGATCTTAGAAAGCACAAACGCAAAGATCCCGGCAAACAGGATCATCGCAATGCCCTTGCGCACATAATCCTTTGTACTGTAATGCTTTTCTGTATTCTCGATCAGACCGAGTTCTCTGCATCTCTGCCGGATCGCAGGCGGATAATCAGAGATCACTGCCAACGGGTCTCTGGCTGTATTCCAGATTGCAAAGACACCGAATACGGCACAGCCGATTATGATTTCGATCAATACTGTCATACTTCTTCTCCCTTCAGGATCCGGATCATCTGATCCCAGCCTGCTTTTGCCTCGGGACAGACGGGGAATACCGGGTAGCAGTGGAACATGCCTTCCCCGATGATCATCCGGTAATTTACTCCGTATTTCTGCATTGTTTTTTCAAAGGAAGGCGCAATGGCATAAAGCACTTCATCGCTTCCGTACATGAATGTCACCCTGGGACAATCGGTGAAATCCCCTTCCTGCAGATGCAGCATATACCCGGGTACTTTTGTTCCGTGTTTCATGATCTCTTCCGCAGTGATCATATACTTTGCCGGGATGATCACATCTTTTTCATCCAGTTCTGCCATTCTCTGCTTTTCTTCTTTGCTCACAGGACAGGTACCGGGAGATATGGCAAGGATCTGTGCGGGCCTTGCAAGATCCATATGCATGGCATTCAGATAGGCAATCAGCCCCAGGGCAAGACAGCCGCCGGAGGATGTACCGAACAGCGTAATGTTTGAACTGTCATATTCCTCAAGCATCGTCCTGTATGTTTCCGCGATCATCGCAAAGCTGCGGCTGACGGGATTCTTGGTACATAACGGATAATACGGTACATAGAGATCCAGGCCTGTTTCTTTCGCGATGCGCAGTGCTTTTTTCAGTGAAGCGGGATTGGGCCATTTCACCATGCCTCCGCCGATCAGAAACAGACAGGCTTTCTCTGTTTTCTCTTTATGTTTCATCACAACCACGGGATAGCCGTCACAGAGGATCCGTTCAATATCAAAATCCTGATCTTTGAGATCGGGAATCCGGTTCTTTGCATTCCTCCGGTTCATGACTTCTATGATTTCACTGCTGTCCATTTCCATGCTTTTTTTCAGACCGGACAGTTTCACTGCCCGCTTCAGTATTTCATACGTCAATGACATACATTCCTCCGTTAGTATTAACTAACACGTATGCAGTATCTACCAGTTAGTTTACGCTGACAATTATAGCGCTAAACTGTCAAAGAGAAAATGACCTGCAGGTATGCAGATCATTCAAACAGTTTCTTATATGTACCGTAACCTTCCTGTTCCAGGTCTTCGTACGGAATAAAACGCAATGCGGCAGAGTTGATACAATAGCGCAATCCTCCCTTCTCTGCCGGTCCGTCATGGAATACATGGCCCAGATGCGAATCTGCCTGTGTACTTCTGACTTCCGTGCGGATCATGAAATGGGAGAAATCCTTTTTCTCTTTTACAGCTGTTTCTGCAATGGGTCTTGTGAATGCAGGCCAGCCGCATCCCGAATCATACTTATCCAGGGATGTAAATAATGGTTCTCCGCTGACGATATCCACGTAGATTCCTTTCTCAAAGAAGGTATCATATGCACCGGTAAAAGGTCTTTCCGTGGCGCTGTTCTGTGTTACTTCATAGGCCAGATTGCCGATGCGCTGACGCAGTTCTTTCTCTTTGTTTTCTGACATGGCAGGAATACCTCCGTCCTTATGCATTGATTGTACTATAGCAGATCAATGAGGAAGGTTTCCCTTCCTCATGCTTGTTACTGTTCATTTTCCGGCCGCAGAGAAATCCTATCCACTGATTCCAGACGGATCAGTTTTTCCATAGTCTTTTTCGGTGATTCGATCCGGACCAGCAGCCATTGATCATCTGCGTCCAGGATGATATTGGAGCCATGTTTACTGTTGCCGTAGTTGATGATATCGAAATCTTCATGGTCTTCCTTGAGAATGATCTCTGCCTTCTGACCGATATAGTCCCGTACGGTTCTGACCAGGGATGCTTTGTTGGTATGGTAGGTCGTTCCCTTGATGCCGCTCAGTTCCCGTTCAAGTGCATCGATTCTTTTTTTCAGAGAAGATACCTCCAGGTATGCCATCAGACCGAAGATACCGAATACAAATCCGATATATTCCATTATGCGGCCTCCTCTTTAATTTCCAGGGAGAGAATCGAGGATACCGGAATCAGTTTTTCAACGGTTCCTTTCTTCGTCTCTGCCTGTACTTTCATCCAGCTGCCTTCAAAGGCAAGAATACGGCAGTCTGTATTGAACAGATCGATATCCGCTTCATCTTCAAAGAAGCTGAGACGTACCGTCTTTCCTTCCGCACTCCGCAGCAGACGGCTGATGCCTCCCGTAACAACCGGATTTTCTTCCGTGACATCGTCCTTGAGCAGATAGTCGCAGCTGACACCGAGAATATCGGCGATATCGCTGATCTTGTCTATATCCGGCATCACGGTACCCGCCTCCCAGCGGCTGACTGTCTGTCTTGTGACATTCAGTTCATCCGCAAATTCCGACTGGGTCAGACCCAGGTCCCTTCTCTTGCGGGAGATTCTGTTTCCCATTTCATTCATAGTCGTTTTTTCCTTTCTGACGTCTTCATCATAGGAATCCATGCGGTTTTCATCAAGCAACACGGGTGTTCAGAATGTAACATGTCATGTTACATTCCGCAGATTTTCCCCTTCTTCCTGCTATAATACCTCTGAAAGTATAGAGGAAGAGCCATGAAGCACGCAGTGATCATAGATCATCCCCAGAATCATCATAACCATATTGCAGTCAAACTCTCAGAAGAAAAAACCGTCTATCTTGCCCAGGCAGAATATACACCGGAAGAAACAGACCTTTTCAATGCCCAGAAGGATCGCTGGATCATGATCCGTTCCGGATCCATGTACTTCCTGGCAGACTCCGACAGCGGAGAAGATGCCAGAGGTTCCTACCGGGGATGCTTCGATCTGCGTCCCGAAAATGCAGTCTTCGATGAAGGCAGATTCATCGGCATTGTTCTCTGCCCGGGGAATCTGAGATATTCGGGTCTCAGCCGGTCCAGCTTTGACGTCGATCAATGGGGCTATCCCGGCGATGATCCCTTTACCTTCATCTCGGCAGGCAATGAGGTACATCTTTTCTTATTTTATGAACCGGATACACTGTCCTGGAAGGACTGGTACCTGACTGTCAGGGATCCCGAAAAGAAATACAACAGCTATATCGATTTCTGAACCGATATTCAAAAGGAATCCGCCATGGATTCCTTTCTTTATGAGCCTCTGCGGTTGAGTTCTTTCTCGACCCGGTTCAGTGTATTGAAGAAACGGTGGGTGGCAACTGCCGGACCCATCAGCGGAAGTCCGAGGGTATTCCACCAGAACATATGGCGCCAGGAAGTATAGGGTCCATCCAACCCCAGTTCGATTGCCTTTTCTTTCACTTCTTCTGAGATCCGTGCCATCCATACAAGTGTATAGATAAACAATGTCGGAATACCGAGTACATATGCCTTCCAGTATGGCATGACTTTATGACCGATGATTTCTTCCAGTTCATCCTGTAAGCCTCCAAGAGGCATATACAGCAGAAAGAAAATTCCGGCAGTAAAGAAATCGATGAATCCCAGCAGGAAGCCGGGCCTGTCTGTATGTGTGTATTTCATACTATGAATGATACCATTCATTCATTGATGAAGGATTCTTCTTTTCAGCCGATCCGTGATTTCATCTTCTCTACAATTTCAAAGATACCTGCATCCAGTACAAAAGGTTCCGTGAAGGCATTGAGTACAATACCGACGGGTTTCTTTTCGTTGTTTCTGGCCAGTGGAATGACTTCCAGCATATGTTTCTGTACCTTGGAGAAACCATTGCCGTATTCACCCATCGCTTCTTCCGTGGAGAAAATCGGGAAATAGAATGCATCGCCGTTCTGCAATATATCCGGAATCAATCGTGTCTCTCCCTTCGATACATATTCTGTACCGATCAGTTCGGAATAATCACCCTGCGGATCATCTTTGAACTTCTGTGCAATTTCATCCCAGTATCTCTGGTCTTCTTCGCTCATGACGGCTATGCATGGTACCCATACATAGCTGTCCCGCAGGATTTCCAGGAGTTCGAACAGATGATCCTGGGTGCGTTCTTTGTTGAAGGCAGAGACTGCGGCTTCCAGCAGACTGCCGTCTTCCAGGTCTTCTGCGGTAATTCTCTGCGTCGGATTCATATCGCAGTAACAGCGATACCTCTGATCTTCTGTTTCCTGTACAAAGAAACCGATCGTTTCACCCATGTGGTAACCGAAGTCCTGGTCCGGTTCATTCAGCAGCGTGCCCATGATCCAGTGATCGCCCAGGCCGCTGATCCTGACCCAGCAGCCTTCTGTCTTCAGTCCGTCCTTCATGAGACAGACAAGAACATCATCGATGCAGGTTTCATCTCTGCAGCCATCCAGGAATGTCATATTCCGTGTCTTTTCGATTTCTTCGGAAACATCATATCCTCTGAGCATTTCCAGTTTTGCGGCATATCTTTCCGCAAGAATTCCGTTTTCATCATCAAAATATGCGGCTTCATCCTCAATAACATCTCCGATCCGGATCTTGAAAGACACTTCGTCATTGCCTTCTGCGAACCGGAAACCGTTTTCCGTATGCAGCGCTGCCGCAAGTACTTCCAGTGTCATTCCGGCTGTATGATCGATATAGCCATAGGTCAGTATATAATCTGCATCTGACATTCCGGGAAAATCCTTCAATGCCTTGCGCAGATTCTCCTTCATCGGTATGGCTGTAAAGTGATGATAGAATGCACGGAACCCGGTATCCTTATATTTCATAGCCGGTCTCCTTCCGGATCGATTCCCAACAGATCCAGCAGACCATCATAGTTATACGGGAAACTGTTATATCCGTGAATATGAACGGGTTTCATATCTCCTTCATATTCAAATTTCAGCTGCCACGTGATACCGTCTTTGATCATCGGATCGGAATATCTTCTTTTCCATTCACCGATATGCAGATGGGCAATGTCATCAATGAACTCTTCCCGATCCACCGGTTCATGATCTGCATGTTTCCTGTTGAACAGACTTTCATATCTGAATACAACCTTTTTACCCATAAGGGTACAGATCACCTTTTCAATACCGATTGCATATCCGCTGTATTCAAAGGTGACTTTCTTCAGATCCTGCAATGATGCATTGAATGCAAGATCTCTCTGTTCTGCCTTCGTCAGCGGACAGGCTTCTCCTGTTTCTTCTGCTGCTTTCCTTGCCAGTGCAATGCATTCCCGGTTCCACCGGATTCTTTGAAGACGCCCCGGAAACATCTCATCGGTTGGCCGGATGTTTTCTTCCAGTTCTTTTTTCAGATCCCTGATTTCCCGTCTCATCAGACGGATTCGTTTCATGATTTCTTTACTAGGTTTTCCCTTCAGTTCTGTTTCAGCATACAGTTTCGGACTGATTATCATCGTCAATGTCCTCCTTCACCTGCAGTATAGTCTTTCCATATACTGCAGAGGTCGTCTCTCAGGCGACAAAATACTTCTCACCTGCACCGGAATACAGAAAAAAAACACACCGTTTATGATCGGTATGCTTTTCCCATTTCAGAGACCGTACATATATGTGCTTATCAGCTCGGCTGTCTTTTCCCGTCCGATGATCTTATTCATGCTGTCAACGGCAGCGCCGCCTTCACTGATCAGGCGTCCGGTGTATTCTTCAACCGCTTTTTTCTTGGCTTCCCTGTCGCATTCCGGCGCATTGCGCAGCAGCACAAGATATGCCTCAAGGCATGTTTCCATCATTCTCTCTGCTCTGCCGCCGATCTTCCTTCCCGTCTTGGAAATGGATGGTTCAAGGCGCAGCGCGTCATACCAGCGCGGCTTTGATTCATAATCCGTCAGGTCGCCAAATTCCTTTCTGATCGTCCGGAAGGAAGAAAAATCAGGATCATGGAGCGCGCTCTTATACATTTCAAACATATACGTCTCTTTGCCAGCCGCTTTGACAATGTCAAAGTTCGCAAAGGAAAGATCTCTGTCAAGCGGTGTAATGACAGCTGTCGACATGGTCATCAGGCCGAACATTGCCTTCATGGAAATAAAGAACAGATTTCCAACGCCCTTGACGGTATATGCTTCGCAGTCAAAGCGGTACGGGAATTTCTGAATGGTTCTGAGGCTGCCCATTTCACGCGGCTCGAGCGTATACTCTCTGCGCATTCTGCTGAGAATTATCTGTTTCATGAACGATACCTCCGTCTGTTTTTACTGTTTCTATTTTACCGCACTTCCGGATTTCCGGATAAAACAGTTCACAAAGCGATATGACCGGCTGATCTGCCCGAAGCAGAACAGTTCCTGCGCTTTTATATGATTCATTTCTTCACCTGCAATTCCATAAATTCATCGATTGCCTGCAGCACAGGCGCCGCGTATTCGGGTCCGCCGAATACCCACTGTTCATGCTGCATGGGGAATGAACGGATCTCGGGGTCATGGAAATACTTCAGATAGCGTTTGAGATACTTCTCGCCCATCTTTTCGGCATAGATGAAATGAAACTTCGTGCCTTCGACCGCAATGTCATCATCCAGCCATGTCAGGAGATCCGAATAATATTCGTTTTTGATGGAAACCGGCGAAAACCTGGAAAAGCATTCCATGAAGCGGTCGGCTGTCTCATCGCTCATTTCAAAGAAACCTTTGAGCTTTTCCTTTGTCTTTGCCCGTTTCTTTTCGTTTTTCGTAAAGCCGGTCAGTAAGGGAACGACGAGTTTGGACTGCAGCCAGGCGGAAAACCTGCCGCTCTGGTCCAGGTCCGGACTGCCGAAAATACCATGATCAATATGCACTCTTCTCCTCTGGATCAGCTGGCCGACGAAAGTGCTGCCAAGGGAAGATCCGATGGCCCCGTCGATCTTTCCGTTGTAGTTTTCGAGAATATAGTCTTCGATCTTTTCCGTGACCGTGATGATATCCGGAAAGATCAGACCGCTGCCGTCAAAGCCGTCATAATTGACGCAGATCAGATGGTATTTCTCACCCAGCGCTTCCAGCACATTGCCGAAATTTGTCTGATAGTCGCAGGCCGTTCCCGGCAATAACATCAATGTCTTCCCGTTTCTGTTTCCCATTTCATCAAACTGCATATCAATCTCCCTGTTTCATTCATATACATAAGTTAGTTTATTCTAACATATGAATATGATACCACCGGCAGAGAAACAGAAAACACCTGAAATATTCAAATCAGGTGTTTCTTCTGCTATTGCATGGGGATATTGATTTTTACGGTCAGATCGGAGAGCGGATAGGCCGCGCAGGCATGGACATAATTGAATTCTTTGTCCGCTGCCCTTCGGCCGTCATTTTCCGTACGCACATGGTATCTGCCGGATAGCACTTTGATGCGGCAGATTCCACAGGCCCCGCTGCGGCAGCGGGTATGGATTACGATGCCTGCCCTTTCCAGCGCCGCGGCGATGGATTCGTCTGCCCTTGCCGGGATCACCTGTGAAGCCGTACCCTGCTCGACTCTCAGATCAAATACACTGTCTTTGATTTCTGACGGGTAGCTGGTGTCTTTTGTAATATCGGCTGCCTGGCCGAATACTTCGCAGCGGATGCGCCGCTTCGGCACATTCATTTCTTCCAGCTGTTTCAGCATATACGCATACATGACCTGCGGGCCGCAGATGAAGTATGACGTATCGCCCTGTGTATATTTTCCGATCAGTTCTTTTGTGAGGAAGCCTGTTTCCCCTGTCCAGCCTTCTTCCGGCTCGCTCAATACATGAATGACCCGCACATGGTCACAAATGCATTCCTCCAGTTCTTCCTTCAGAATGATCTCTTCTTCGTTTCTTGAACCGTACAGGATGGTCAGGTCCGCTTTCATCTTTCCGTTTCTGATTTCCTTTGCCATCGAGACAAACGGCGTGATTCCGCTTCCTCCTGCCAGGGCCATGATCCTGTCTGCGTCGCGCAGCGGTTCATGGCAGAATTCGCCAAGGCCTGCTTCGCCGGTGAATGTATCTCCCTCTTTCACATTGTCATAGAGCCAGTCTGCCGCAAAGCCGTCTTTTCTGGGCCTGCGCACGGTGATCTCAATAAACGGAGCTTCGCCGCGTGTCTCATATGGCGCAGAGCTGATCGAGTACGGCCTGGTGACAATGGAATCGCCGATTTTCATGCGCAGGGTCATGAACTGACCGGCTTTGAAATACGGCAGATGATCCGCCGTAAAGCGGATCGTACGCGCGTCTTTACCGGACTGTCTGACGGATGTGACGGTCAGATCGATGAAGCCGGGATGCAGTTTCTTCGCGGTATCGCCGATCGGATCAAAGGGCTTGGGTGTATTTGAGGCTTTGTCATAGACGGCCTGTCTGCGTTTTGTCACACGGGACGCACCGCCGACATCTTCAATAAAGTTTCTGACTTTCATCCCTGTGCCTCCTCCATCATATCCAGAATGATCTTTGCGGCCTTTCTGCCGTTGGTTACGGCAGGGCCCATGCCATCGCCGGAAATCTGATGGGCACCGGCAAAGGCAAGACCATGAATATAGTTTTCCGCTTCGGACATCTGCAGCCTTGCGACGATATGGTCATCCATCGTATGCATATATCCGTAGACAGATCCCTGATAGGCGCCGGTATAGTGGCTGATGGTCACCGGTGTTTCAATGACGATTTCAAGAATATGGTCTTTCAGGCTGACACCGAGTCTTTCCGATTCCATCCGGATAAAGTATTCGGCATTCTTCTGTTTCATCTCTTCGTAGTTTTCTTCATTGACGCCGAACCATCCTTCCGGCCGCGGCAGCGCCGTGATCGAATAGATACAGGTGCCTTTCGGCGAAGCGTTCGGATTGGCGAGATTCGTGCAGATCGAGGTGATGTAATTGTACGGTCCCTCTGTCGCGTATTCTTCAAAGATCGTGTTGAGATCCATGCCATGCGGCGCATAGAATGTCGAATAATCATGGATGCCGAGTTCTTCCGGGCTCTGATCCAGCAGCATCACCACCGAGAAGCAGCTGACGCCGACCGTTTTTGCATTGACGAATTTCAATGCGCCATCGGGTACTTCCGACAGCGGTTCGATCATCGACGTATAGGCTTTATCCGGATATGCCGAACAGATGACATAATCGCTCTGGATCTCTTCCCCGTTCATTAACCGTACGCCTTTGACATGGCCGTTTTCAGCCAGGATCTTATCCACCCGGATACCGAATTCCGCCTGGCATCCCATCTCCATGGCCCTTTCCGCCATCTTCAGGGACATCTCATGGGAAAATTTCGCCGGCACATAGGAGCCGTATCCGAGATAATCCGCCATCAGCACTGCCCATACGGTAAACGGCAGATTGTCAATGACATCGCCGACATAGATCCAGTAGGCGGAAAGAATATCGACAGCGGTATCCGGCAGATGGAATGTATCGATGACTTCCTTTGCGCTGTAGCCGGCGGTTCGGACAAAGTCAGGATGTTCTATCAGCATCCGCGCCTTGGACATATGGGTAACGGAAAGAACATTGACCGAGTTATAGACGCGATGGCACAGCTGCAGCAGTTCAAGGATCGCATGGAATACGCTTCCGTCACTGTCGCCGCATGCCTGCGCGATTTCAAAGGCAGGCGTTTCAAAATTCCCGTGCGTTCCCGGATGGACAAGCACATCGGTCTTCTTCTTTCCGTCGACGAACCGGTAGGCATCGGGCACCCGCAGCCATTCGATATCGACACCCATCTCATCAAAGAACTTCCGGATCTTCAAAGGTGATTCCTTCGGTCCGATCGACATCATTTCATGCAGCGTTCCTTCAATTTCCACGCCGCTTCTTACAAACGATGTCGCAACACCGCCCGGCAGGTTGTGCTGTTCGAGAACAAGCACCTTCTTTCCTTTCGACGCCAGCGTCAGAGCAGACGCAAGACCGGCCAGAGCACCGCCGATGACGATCACATCATACCTTTCATCAAAAAACTTCTGATTATTCATAATCGTGTTCAACCTCAACAGTATTATACCCGTCATCGCAGAGAAGAAAACACCGGGACTGCTTCAGAAAACACCTGAATGATACGGACGGATGATGAAAAGAATCAGTGATTGTGCATTCCTGCCCTTTACATGCCGGATGCAAATCTGCTGCAGATCACAGCGGCAAGGGCGGATACGGCCGGAAAGATGATAAAGAGCTTCAGCAGCTGAATTTGATAATGAAACCTTATTTCCTGTCAGTCATGACATCAGCGACTTCCGGATAGTAATACTGGAAAAAAAGAAACTTCAAAAGCAGAAAGTTATCGATCAGCACCATGTCGCAGAGCTTGTAAACAGTAAGAATAATCACCTCATCATCTCATTCACTAGTTAGTAATACAAACCTATATGCTTATTGTATCATGGCTGATCGCAAATCAAGGATTCTTTGTCATATGATCGCTCAATGAAACAGAGAAGAAACAGAGAAACCAATTTCAGGTTTACAGACACCTTGCCCTCATGGTTGAAGATCAGCTGCCGGATACAGGAGAAAACAAAATGGATGTCCCCCTGTTAAATTCAGAGAAACATCCATTGAACCGGATTCCTTTACTTTACGATTTCGCCGTCCCAGTCTTCGATGCCGCCGAAGTTATAGACATGCATATAGCCAAGATCAATCAGCCGGCTGGCCGCCTCCGAAGCACACCTGCCTTCTTTGCAGTAAATCAGTATCACCGCATCCAGATCCGGCAGCTGTTCCGGACGGACAGTTCCGATGGTTCCCACCGGAATTGCAATGGCACCGGGAATATGCCCTTCGTCATATTCTTCCTGTGTTCTGGCATCGATGATCACTGCACCGTCTTCTGCCATCTTTTCCTTTGCCTGTTCCAGGGTAATCAGAGTTCTGTCTTCATAGATCATGCCGTCTTTGTCCAATGGCTGAAATATACCGCATCCGGATAATACCAGTGCAAGTAAACATACGAAGTATTTCATGTCTGCTCCTTCTGTACATCCTGTACTGCTTTACTGCTATCAGTATACCTCAGATTGCATATAACAGATCACCGGTCATACTGGTACCCTTTGCGGACCGGGCGGCACCTTCACCGGAACAGTCATTACTCTTTCATATGCATTTCATAAGCCTCATATCTTGGCCTGCGCGTAGCCCGGTTCAGTCTGAACTCCACGTAATGATCTGAATCATGGATATCTGTCAGACTGAAATACAGTCCGTCATCCGTGGTAATGATACTCACATCCTCTACCTGGTTATCAGTGATCCAGTCAATGATTTCCTGACCTCTGATGATTCTCTTCGTGCTGAAATCATCCAGAAGATTATATCTGAAATCCCCATCCGGGTTGTGAACCGTTCTTTCCGCATCGCTTTTTTCCTGCCATAATGATGCCTTCTGCAGTTCCAGAAGATCAGAAATACAGCTTCTCAATAACGTTCTCTGATTATCTTTCAAAGACATGCAGTCCAATAAAAGCTCATTTGCATCCCATGACGCAAGAAATGTATCAACAGGATCTGTACTGTTTCTGACCTGTTCAGCCAGCTCATCATATTCAATTTTCATTATCGTTTACACTCTTTCCAGTAAACGTCAGGCCTTCGGTTTACATATATATTGTAACAGATAAAAATAGTTGAAAACTTCTAATATTACTGTCGATTTTCTCCCATTTTACTGTCTTTTTCCCTGCACTTTTTTCCACATTTCCGGTGTTTTTCCACGATTCACAGCATTTATCCCCGGTTCATTGCGTTTGTCCACTCTTTGTCCACAACTCCCCACATAAATGCTTCATTTCAAAGCAGGAACAGCCTCGAAAATGCTTATTGCGCTGCTGTGTTTAGAGAGCAGAAGTTACTGTCCCTGCTCATCTGCAAGTCTGAAAATGATGCCGTTATCCCAGGTCCCGAACAGATCCGGTAGTTCCGACTTCTCTGACAGAAACTGCAGTGTATTATCATCAGTCAGTTTAAATGCGAATACACAATACTTATCTGCATATTCTGTTTCCATGATTACTTCATTACCCTTTACAGAAACAGTACCGGAAGGAACATAGGATATCACGATATCAGGTACAACTGTCAGTTTCCCTTCCTGTACAAGAAGATACGGTACCAGACCATTGCCTTCAACTAAACCATCCTGCATATATCTGCCCTCATCCAGTGTATATGTCTTTGTACAGGCACACAGGAACAGCAGGATCAGTGATAATATAAATAGCTTTTTCATGAGAGTACCATCCTTTCTGCCATTTGGATATTACATAAACCGAATGATTTTATCAGGGTATTCTGTTCAGATAAGAGACTATGATAATGAAATAGCACAATACAACCAATGCATATCGCAGATTATCGTTTTTGATAACATCCATTACCCGCCCTCTTAAGAAAGGTGCAGAAAGCATAAAACCGAATATGCTGAACAGTACTATGACCAGGTGCCAGATACTGTCAGTAAGAACACAGAGGAATACAAAACCGAACAGAATAAACGTTATCATGGCCATCCAGTCACCGATCTTTACAGAAGCCTGCTTGTTCTCAGTTCCTTTTCCCGATTTATCTGCTATATCTTTACGAATCGGTTTCCGGCTCTCCTCTGTCTGATTATCTGAAACCGTTTCTTCCACACCGACCAGTTTCAATGTCATGGAATAATCCAAATCAGGTTCTTGCTGTGGCGGCACTTCCGTCTGTGCTGTTTCCTGTGATTTCATTTCAGGGACTTTAAGATCCTCCGTTGTCTGCTCAGTGCTTACTGCAGTAACAGTGTCACCGGATGATACAGTCCTACAGTTTTCTATAATTCCGTTTTCTCGCAAAGCATCCATCAGTCCGGCTGCACGGTGATATCCGGTTCCGTATTCCCTCATAAGGAATGAGGTTGTTACATTTTCATTCTTTTTAACCCTGCTTACAATTTCATCATATAAAGGATCTGTGACAGCATCATTAATCAATATACTGCCCGTCGAATAATCGGCTCCTATCAGAATGAATTGATCTAAATACGCAGGTTTGCCGAGTTTCCTTGCATAGTCTGATATCTTTGATATTTCACTGTCTGATACAAACAGTCCCTGCAGCCTCTCAATTTCATTCTGCTTCAGATTTCTGTATATAAATTCTCCATTTCCGGCTAAATAATCAGCACCTTTTTCTTCAAGAATAATCATGCTGTCTCTTTGGGAGGTTACGGAAAAGGAAATCCGCATTGCTGAAGCTCTGACGATCGATGTAGGGATAACTGCAGCAGAAGGCAATTGGGCGCTCAGTACTAAATATACACCGGCTCTGTTTGCCTGATTGATTATCTTCAGATACAGGTTTTCAAACTCTTCACGATAATTCAGCAGCAAATCAGTGATGTCATCAATAATCATCACTATATAAGGCAAGAATATACGTGAAAATACCTGAAGATCGTGATGAGAATCACCTGAAATCAGCTATGCAAAACAGATTCCGAAGTTATTTAAGTTCCCTGGGAGACGGTAATCAGAGAGAACTTGTAAAAACCGCTTTGGCTAAATCGGCCGATGAGATACTCAGTATCTACATAAATTGGTACTATGACAAATATCTCTATCGCCATAATGAAGAGTTTATGGATCTGTATGAGTTTATCAGCCATGGAAACAATATGAATTCGGAAGAAATTACGGACCAGATAAAGGAATTCTTTGCATTACCGTTTACTGTAATGATTGATGAAGAAAATGAATATAATTCAATGGATTTGAGACAGATTCTCGAAAAATCCATAGTCGGATTCAATAGGTCTACAATTGCGAATATAGAGAGAATCAACAGTAATAAGTACTCATATAAACTAGACTTGCTATTACTTGGTAATGAATTAAAAGCCGGTGGCAGATTGAATCAAAGCAGACTGGATCGACTGATGAAATCTATACCTTCAGAGCATAAGCCGGTATTGAATGAGTTCTTCTGGAAAATGTATCCCGCTTGCGAGATCGAAGGCAAACTGGAGATCACGAATTATCTGGAAAGATACGGGAAAAGGCATGATATAGATGTTTATAAGTTTATTGATAAAATTTATAAAACAGAAGCAATAGATGACATATTCCTGGCTGTTATAGCAAAAAGACTGAATACATTATTTTCATGATCAAAGGAGACTGTAAGTATGTTCGATAATGTAAAACAATTAGAGGATGAAATAAAAGAATTTGAGCAAAATATTCTCGCGTCAAAAGACCTGATTGTCGGGATTAAGAGTGTTAGCGAAGCTGTTAGAGCACAAACAGAGAGTTTTGATAATGAATCCAAGAAAATCATTTCGGAAATTCAAGGCATTCCTTACAAACTTCAGAATGTTAATGAAGAACTAAATAAGAAACTCATTGACACTAATAAGAATATTTTAAGTAAATACGATGCCGATTTAAACAATTCGACAAATGCTGTAAAACAATATCATTCCGCTTTAACTGATAAGTATTCGGAATTGCTTGCTGAAACTAAGACAGAGATGAATAAGAGTATTATTAGTGTTGGTCGGGTATTTGAAGAAGAAACGAATAAGTATATAAGTCAGATGGCTTCAACCGAGAATGAATTACGCAAGTGTGAAGAACTGTTGAGTACACGGTATGACAAGATTATTAGTAATTCTGAACAGGTACTTAATCAGGTCCAAACTTCAATAAGTCAAATTGAAAAAGGGGTAAGCGGAAAACAGAATATTCTGATCGCACTTTTAGTCATTAATCTCATTATCGGTATTCTCGGAATCGTGTTATAAGTTATTCAATTAAATTAGTTAAATCAATAGAAGGGGATGAATTTTATGATGCAAATCATAGGAATTTATCCAAAATGTTGACACAAACAAATCTTCAATGTTTCTGGAATCATCGTTCAAAGATATGGCAAAAATATATAAGAACATCATTGATTTAGTAGATGATCACAGTAATGACAAAGATGTGATATCGAATTGTGAATACAGCAAACAGAAGTCTCAGCAATTAGTTGAGGTTTTAAGGCTGAACGGAATCAGGTCTGAACTGATCGATACGAGGGTCAGTTCGAATAGAACTGCATTCATATTGCGAGTGTTTACAAGTGTGACAGCGGGGCAGTTAAACCGATTAAGGTCAACATTACAGCTGCAGCTGTCAGTAAACAATCTGGAAATTGTTTCGCAGCCTGCGGAAGATTTTACCATTGCAGTCATTATTAGCAATCCTGTTAGGACGGTCTTTTCTCTTTGGCATGCTTTTACCAGTCCGCCTGAAGAAGGTGATGATCACCCATTACTGTATTTTCTCGGACAGGATGACTATTGCTGCGTAGTAACGGACTTTTTATGTGAATCATCGCCAATGCTGATCGGCGGCTCTACGGGTACCGGCAAATCACTGTTTTTGCATGCGATGATCTGCACGTTTTTGACGCACTCGGATCCGGAAGAACTGAAGCTGCTTCTTGTT
Organism: uncultured Erysipelotrichaceae bacterium; assembly: GCA_902786245.1. GTDB lineage: Bacteria > Bacillota_I > Bacilli_A > Erysipelotrichales > Erysipelotrichaceae > Bulleidia. The sequence goes on along the minus strand of CADABS010000031.1, from coordinate 23,910 downwards.
GATACTAAGAAGATCGAATTTGCCGAATATCACGATGCAGCACATCTCGCAGCACCGATAATAACAAATACACATGATGCGATCAGTGCTGTTAAGTATCTGTCTGAACTTGTAGAAGAAAGAATGAATGTTTTTGCAAAGAGCGGCTGCAGAAACATAGACACATATAATCAATCGGTTTCGGCAAAGAAAAAGGGTAAAGCTGCATTACCAGCACAAAAGCGATTGTTATGTTTTCGTCAGGTACTTTTTCATACGGATACCAATCTTCGATAAATCCGCAAACATACAGCATGTACAGATTCTTTTTAGCTTCTTTCAGATCATTATCGTCATATTCAAGAAGAACAGATGATTGGAATTTACCGAGCAGTGTGTTCTTTAAGTCTATAAGATCTTTTAATAACTTGTCTTTATCCGAAATATTCCCCATCAACTTGCGGTAAATATCCGAATAATCATTATCCATCTGTGAATACATTTTCGGCAGTTCGGCAATATTCAGATTTCTGTCCAGCAACCCGGATGCCACATTCTCAGAATTATTCTCCAAATACAATACGTATGATCTGACACGTTCGTTTGCACGACCGGCACGTCCGATTTCCTGGACATACTCATTTTTTGAAAGCGGCAAGCCGAAATGAATAATATTTCTGACATTCGGAAAACTGATGCCAATCCCTAATTCTTCAGATGAAATCATAGAATTAATGTGTCCTTCGGCAAAATCGGTATATGCTCTTAAATCATTATGACTAAAAGGAATAGCATTATAATCAACTGCGCGCGCCACATTCTCAGTAATCTGATCGTTTTTGGTAAAGATAATTGTTCTTTCACCTCTTGCATTACACTCTGCTAATATCGAGGCTGCATTTAGGTACATATCTTCCTGTGTATTACATTCTCTGAAATCGTAAGACACATTATATTTTTCAAATTGAATCGGAGAAAAGAAATTCTCTGTCGGAATGGAAAGTTGCTTTTGAAGATCTTCAACAACAGTATAATTAGCGGTTCCCGTAAATCCCCAAATCTGTACGTGATCCAGGTACTTTTCCAGGTTTCTGGATATCATCAGATATTCCGGTCTGAAATCATGGCCCCAATTCGAAATACAATGAACCTCATCCATAATGAAATATGCCATCATCGGGCCGGGACTGATTTTTTCAGATCTCAAATTCTCACCTAAATTAAACTTATGTATAAATGAACTGAATAAATTCCTATTCGTTAGTGTTTCCGGGGTTAAGTAATTCAGATTGTTGTGAATATCATAATCAGAAAAATCAAAATCAGCGGTAACTTTCAAATGAGCAATATTATCGATTCTATGTATATTCTTCAGATTTCTTATCTGATCGGTGATTAAAATATCAGTCGGCTCAACAATCATTACAGGTAACGGTTGCAGTAAAGAAGCCATATAGAAAACCAAAGACTTTCCGCTTCCGGTCGGCATGATGCTGACTGCGTTCTTTTCGGTGTTCAGCATTGCCGTAAGTGCTTCTAATTGACCCTCTCTGAAAACACTAAACGTCGAAATCTCATGCAGAATGTATAACAGATCGTTCTTATCCGTGTCTTGTAAATTGTATTTCAGTTTATGACCGAACCACATCTCTCTGGCGTTAGTTCTGAGTTCAGTATTATTCATAGTATAAATCGTAGCTCTTTGATTTATTGAAACCTGAATTCCCGCACTCTCATTCTTTATAGCAAGCGGAGTAAACCTTACATGTAACAATCGTGCGAATCTTGCGGCATAATCATTTATCAATTCTGCAGCATACTTAAAATCATCTTTGTTTCCGATATACTTAACGGATATCGAATTGTTTTTGACATAATTGTTTTTAATCATTTGCAGTATTACAACTGAAAGCCTGAAAACAGTTCTGTAATCCAATTGATATGACAAAGAAAGATCCTTTAGATACACTGGTAAATAATCCGCTTGCATCCTGGATTCACGAAGTAAATAGTTATAAACCAATGCATATATATCAGCTTGCAAATAATTGCATAAACGTGTTTTCTTTATTCCGTATATAAAGAAACCATTATCACTGTTACCCAGTCCGCATGGAATGTATATTCTTTTCTGTTCCTCATCCAATATCGGATTGACATACATGTTCTCCGGATCGGATTCTCCTGACATTTGGATATCCTGCGCAGCATCAAGATTAATGGCTTCTAATACATCATCACCAAGTTCAACATCAGCCCTCTCTTCAGCAATGATTTCTTCACCTTGTCTCAATACTACGGAAAGATATAAATACGGATTCTTTTTCAGTTTACCCAACTGATCCGCATCAACGGTCAGATCAATATTTCGAATTGTTAATCCCCTATGACCGCTAACACTGACAATCTTACGGGTATACGGTAAACAAACTCCGGGATTCGATTGAATTTCAAGGATTGTATTTTCTAAAGGTGCTTCAAGATTATTCTCTATGTATAATTCATCAATTCCGATGTGGATTTTGCTGTCTAATTGAGGAACACAACGCATTTCAATTAAGATGGCATCAGAGAAAGAGAATTCAACGGTTTCGATATCTAACAGTTTCTCAACTTTTGCAATCTGTTTTGCAGTTTCTTCATTATCTTTAGCATCATTAACTTTGGTTTTATTCTCAATAACAGTGCTGTCTTTCTTGATTTCTTCTTTTACCGCCGGCGGAAGAATATAACTAGCAGCTTTTTCAAACTTCTCACCTTCATAAAACGGTTCGATATATGTCATTTTTGTCGGATCAAAAAGTGATGACCCGTACTGTTTCATAAACCAGCAGCAAATCACATAAGCGTTTTTAAGCAGTGTTCTGGCACTTTTTTCAGAATCATAGTTTTCATGAACAGCCTTATTTCTTCCAATACGGATTTTAGTTAACGAAGCAACTATTTCCTTAGGAAGTAAATTCCTGTTATATAAAGCATTAATCGAATCAACCTGTTTTTCGCTCTTCAAATAGGATATATTCTCCTTATCGAATACACTGTTAACAATTAATTCTCCAAGTCTGCCGATCTTATATATAGCGACATTTGCATCGGAACCCAAATAGTATTCGGCATCTCTTGCCACTTGCTCAATTTCCGAATTTACCGATCCGATGAACGCAAAATTCGAGTATCCTTTTGCAAGGTTTACATTTTCCGATTCGGATTTGGATTCGTCCTTTGCTTTTGCGGTATTTGCAATGTCATTTTTAGAAGTACCGAGTGGTGTTAAAGAACTGCTGAACGGTTTTACTGCAATATCCTGATGTGCTTCTTCTGAATAGTATTCACAATGTGCAGAGCCAAAACATTTCCTTCCGATGCGAGAACAAAACTTTTCATTTTGCTTTTCATAATAAATACATCTGGCACAATGCCGACGTGTATCCCCTTCAGCTAAATGCCACTTTTCAACGTGCCATGGTGTTCCTGTCAATAAACTCAAATTAGCCATCTTATAAATCCTTTAATTTCTGATAGTGGTTACAAATGGTCAGTTTCTGTAGTTAACTATATCATATGAAGCCGGCACTTCTAAATTACTGAAAACAATCTCCTGAATACCATGTTCGGCGTTTTAGCAAACTCACTGATAGAACACTGTTCAATTATCTCTCCGTTTGAGATCACAAGAATCTGTCCGTTTTCAAATGCAATTCTGCTGCCATTAACTTCAAAACCCGATGCAGGATCTTCTTCGTTAATAACTGATGCATCTGTTCTTCGTTTCAGTTCTGTATAAAACCTGTATTCTTCTTCTGATTGTAATAACAACTCCGGTACCTGCGAACTGTGTCTCAACAGAAACATATTCGTGAACTCATTAATGAAACCGCGTTCCTTGGGAACAATCGGACGATCCAGTTTTTTCCAGTTTTTAATATCAAACCTGTAATACAGTTCATCTGAATCCTTAGGAATCTCCGAAATGTCATCACGCTTTACAATTCGTGTTGATTTCACTTCGCCATAGTATTCGATTTTCGCTTCCGAACCGAACAATGCTTTTGTCTGGTATATTGCAACATAATGGATCGGCAAATGATCCTCATCGATTCTTGATACAGGTATATGATAAAACTTATGTTCCAGGCAAGCTGTAAGCTGCTCTCTGTTCCGCAGCGTACCGATCAAAACATCTCTTTTACTCCAATCGACTTTAGCAAGTTTGTTTTCTATACCTCTCGGCAGAATTGCCCTTTCAAAAGCCGAATCAGGTGAATCGGAAATCAATTCATCAAGCATTTTTGTCACCAGCTTAGTCGCTGTAGGTAAAAACGGAAGTCCGCCGATATTGACCTGTTCTATGCTTTTATAGAATCTGTGATTCTTATACTCTTCTTCATTTTGGTATGGAAATAATACATATGCTCCGAACATTGTTCTTTCATATGGAGATGCATCATTCCGATATACGATAGCATCTCTATAACGGTGCATTGTATTAATATCATCCGTTTGAGGTCCGGGAGTATGATCGATGTTTTCGTAATAATCCGTGCCCGGTAACGACGGATTCAATTTATATTTGGCGTCGAATACATATTCATAGTCGGTTTTACCGCCGATCTTCTGTAATGTCAGAACATTATCCGGTTTTTGCGAAACGGTCGGCACTCTGATCTCGGAAGGATTATATGACAGGGTAATAATCTCTCCATTGGCCGGATTTCGATATCTTACTGTGCTCCGCTTACCTTTGACCAATGAAACCGATAATCCGGTTCCGTATACACGAATGATATCTTGTGAACGCAATTCATATTTTTCTTGTTTGGTATTTATAGTTTTATACTGTGATTTCTGTATTCGGCGGTACCGGTATTTGTTGTCCCTTCCAGTATAATGTGCCTCCCGGTATGTCTGTAATGACTGTGATGTGATTATCTTTGTAGTGTATTGTGACTGTTCCTGTACCGATGGGTACGGTTGTATCAAAGAATGTATATCTGCCGGGATCCGGTGCGATGGCAAATGTTCTTGCCCCGGGTGAGGTGGGATATACTCCTGCACAGTATCTTGTTAAGAGATAGATGGGACCGCTGCCCCAGGCATGGCATAAGGAACAGTCATAGGGATCGCCGTACATATTGTAGTGTTCTGTTCCGTGTTTCTTTGGATCATATGCTTCCCAGGCACTGGTTGCGCCGTTGTCGATCATACCGCCCCAGTAGCTGTCGATATAGTCCTGTACCTCTGCCATATGTCCTGTCTTGCCCAGTGCCATCAGTTCATACAGTTTGAAATACGGTGTTGTGATTTCATCGATATCAGGGTTATGCAGTACATGTTCCACGATTTCTTTCTGCATGGCTTCATCGGCGAAGTCATAGAGAATGGCAAAGATATTGGCATGTCTAGTAATATGGTTCTTTCCTGATGCATAGGTATCGATAAAGGCATGGCTGTCTTTGTCCCAGAAGTCACGCAGGATGTTCTGTTTCAGTGCTTCTGCTTTCTCCAGGTAATTGTTTTCTTTCTGTTTTGTTTTAAACGGTACGGCATTGGTGGAACTTGCGGCATAGTGATGCCTTCCGACAATGCCGAAGTCTTCATGATAGTCTTTGCATATATCTTCTATGACTGCCATAGACTGATATACCTGATACAGCAGGATCTGTTCTGCACATAAGGGTCCGTCTTTATCGATGTCTGCCCAGTCAATGAAGATCCAGTCTCCGTCTCTGGCAACGACATATCCTGTTTCTTCATCGAGTCTTGATGTGATGAATTCATAGAGGTATGTCAGTTGTTCTTTGATGGACAGAACAAATTGTACGTCTGCGGTCGCTTCATAGTATTCTCTGACTGCCGCAAACATATACATCGAATAGTCATTGATGACATTGATGTGCTGAAAGTACGGACCTTTGCCCAATAATGCCCGGATCGTTCTCTTTGTGATATCCCTGTCATTGAACAGATATCTGCCAATCATATATGACTGATAGGCATCTCCTGACCATACCCAGCGGTCTCTTTTAACACCGTCAAGATAAAACTCTCTTGCATTTAAATGCAGTGTCCTTGCACATATATCCCAGATGGCAGGCAGCTGTGTATCATCGCATGTAAAGCTGGCAATATCTTTGATTGGCAGATACTCTTCCTTTGCTTTGATCGAAGGTATACCCTTTTCACTTCTGATATAGATATAACGGAATGCCCTGGCCCTGCATGTATAGGCTTCATCACCGGCAGGAATATGTTCCCGGAGATATGCCCATTTCTCATCCAGTGCTTCTTCTCTGGATTCACCGTAATAAATATCAATTCTTCCAATGTCCAGGGTACGGCTGATTGCAATGATACCGAAGCTTTCCACTCCGAAGTTATAGAGGATACCGCCATTGATCTCTTCTGTACTCTTCGGCACAATACTCTGATAGCAGAACGGGAATACTGCCGGATCATCTTCTGCTTCAGTAAAAGCAGGCTCACAGGATGCATGTTTACGGGCTGCACCATTGAAATGAACCACCCAGCTTTCATCGGTACATACTTCATCTGCGTCAATGAACAATGCCGGGAACGTCTCCAGGTTTGTTACTTCCGCACCGAGTATATATGTACCTGCCGGCAGCAATACTTCTGTATTTACCGGTGCAATCTTCTTTTCACCGATCTTCACATAGCCCATGCCTTTGGCATGTACAAATACTATCTGTTCCTTCTTCAATGTCACTTCTTTAGAAAAGCAGCATACCGATTCCGGTCTCTGTATATGCCACATGACAGGAAAGATATAGTCATATTCTTCTCTGCGGTTATGCAGGATCATATTGTGATACAGTTCAAAATCCGACGGATACCAGATCCATTTCGCACCCATATTCATTCATCCTTTCTGAAAAAGACCATGCATTGCATGATCTTTATTCAGGCTTATACGTTAATGTTTCTGTTCCGGTTTCCGTACGATTGTCATCAAGCAATCTGATTGTACAGGAGGCTTCTTCAATGCTCTCAGCAGTGACACCTTCCCAGTACAGAGTAGTGATGCACCTGCTTCCTGCCCGCACAGAAGACGCATATGCATCGACGTCACATTCAGTACCGTTGACACTGCCCTGATCAAAGCGGAATCTGATTTCGTGATCTGTCTTGTTTTCAATAAGTGTATATACACTGAAACGGCCCTGATCGGCTTTAAACTGATCGCTTATAACGGATATTCTGCATTCATCATTATCCAGAAGCACTGCTTTGAACATGTCTTCTTTCAGTACAAATTCCTCTGCTCTGTCTTCGCCATACGGATATACATGGAAAGTTTCTTCCAGTACTGCCTCATTGGTATCCGCATCGAAGACCTGAATATCAAGTTCAAAATCAGTAAATGTCACACCAAGTTCCGACATTGCCGGCAGATAACTGTTGTAGATCTGATCTTTCGCTGTTTTCCCCGGCTTAACATGGATTTCATCAATATCTTCATCTTCAAAACCATCGATTGTTACATGCGGATACCGTATTGCAAATTCTCTATCTGCTGTTTTATTCTCATACTCCAGCTTGATCGGTTCATCACTCTCCACATCCACAGCTGTAACCGTGACTGTCAGCTCATCCGTATCGATTGCCGTAAACGGGCTGAATCCGGATTTGCTGCTGTCTTCTTCCGGTGTTTCCGCAGCTGTTTCTTCTTTTACTTCCTCTGTCACTGCCGGTTCAGACGAACCGCATCCTGCCAGTGACAGTACCAGCGGCAGTACCAATAATGCTTTCATTGTATTCTTCATATTCTTTCTCTACTGCCAGTATTATAATGCAAATCCGCAGAACAAATCATCTGTCACCAGGACATATTCACGGATTGTATTCTGCAATTTGATGTACGATATATGTATTAATCGATACGAATTCTTTCATCTATACACAAGGAGACATCATGCAGAATTGCACCCTAAAAAACACAAAACCAATCAGATGTCTGATTGCTGTATGTACAGCGCTGACAGTCAGCCCGCTCATTCCTGTTTCTGCAGAACCGGGCTTCGATGATACAGAATACTGGAACAGTAAATGCGGCACTTCTTCCGTGGATTATGATGAAGCCGGCTGTTCAGCATTCACAGAATACCTCAACGGACGCAGGCAGGGATATCAGCAGGCCCAGCAGGAACTGGAAATACTGAAAGCCGAAATCAGTACAAATCCAGAGGAATACAGCCGGCAGATGGATGAACTGAATACCCGGATCACAGAACTGGAAGAGAAAATCTATCAGAAAGAAGCGGTGGTCAGCGCCCTGCAGAGTGATATCGACAGTAAACAGAAAGATATCAATGCACAGCAGCAGGCATTTGACAGTCTTTCCGATGAAGTCAGCACCTGCAGAAAGATACTTGGCATCAGCGGAGAAAACATTCCCCGTCGGTCCCGTCTCCATAAAGCAGAAATACCGTTTTCAAAGATTGCTGAACATACCGGCAGATACACCGCTGCCAAAGAATACCGTTCCCTGCTGGACAGATTCAGATCGCAGAATGAAACATTAAAGACTTCCTGGGAAGAGCTGAAAGCCCTTCAGTCACAGGTCTATGATGAAATGATTTCTCTGCAGAATGACAGAGACCTGCTCCACATCGAAGAACAGAAAATTGAAGCCATCGCCCAGGAAACAAAAATGCAGAAATAATAACTGATTAAAAATACTCTGTGGTGTATTTCACATCGCAGAGTACTTTTATATCTGTTACTGATTCGCTGCTTCCAGAAGCTTCTGGCTGATTCTCAGCATCACCTCTGTATAATAGGCATCCTGTTCCGGTGTCAGCTGCGATTCATCAATCGCATCCAGTGCAGCCATTGCATCATTGTACTGTGAGAGTACTTCAATATACTGTGAAAGCATACTCGTATCATTGGCATCATAGGTCTTCATGAATTCCGCATAGGAAACAAAGAAGCTCTCATAATCATCCATGTACTTCTTGAATTCTTCAAATGTCATGCCATTGCCGGATGTTTCTGCAGACTCCTGCGGTATTTCTGCAATTCTGATTGAGTTTATGATTTTCATAAGATCGTCTGTATGGCCTGCAGGCGAACTGTCTGTCTCCATGAAATGAATAATATTTACCGAAGAATCAGAAGGATTGGAAAACCAGATCATTCTGTTTATGACCGGTACATTATTACTGGTTGTTACAAATTCGGAATGAAAGACACCATCGTTCATAACAATGCCGTTGATCTTGACGGAGTCCTCTGAAATCAATTCAGAATTCTGAAAAATGTCAGCTTTCATCATATCCCTGAGATCAGCAGATCTTCTCTGTACCAGCGTTTCATCCGTATAAGCAGTATTATTATGCAGCACTCTGAATACAGCAACCAGTTTTCCTGCGCTGTCCTTCATGAGATAATTTCCGTCACTGTCCTGCGGCCATGCAGGTACATCGATCTGATAATCACCGATTGTTACTGTGACATGTTCCATGGTATCGAAGTCATTGGCCTGTTTTGTCTTCTCCTGCCATGTAACAGTTTCCTGTTCTGTCTGCTGTTCTTTCTGTTCGATCACAGGTGTCTGAGCTGCGGTTTCTTTCTTTTCCGATGCTCTGCCGGTGATGATCAGTAACAGAATCAGTACTGCATATGCAGCCCAGGCGCCGCCGATATATATTTTCTTCTTCCGGGGATCGATATCCTGTTTCCTGGATAAAAGAATGGTCAGGGGAAGCGGGAATATATAGATCCATCCAAAGAACCAGGGAATCTTCTTGAGGAACGATGAGGCGGCTGCTTTTCTTTTTTCTTCCCTGATCATTTCGAGTTTCTGCTTCTCCAATTGCAGTTCCTGTTCTCTGATCTTGGCGTTCTGTTCTCTTTCCAGCTGCCTGTCCGCAAGATCTGCCATAGACTGGAAGATTCCCTTCCTGCCCTGCTGGATATGCACGGTATTGTTCTGATGGACATGGGTAATATTGTAATGATTGATTGCCTTTTCAGTGATGAACGGCGTTCCGCAGTACGGGCATACCGCTGCCTCCTGATCAGGATCGACTTCCAGCTTGGCGCCGCACTGTGTGCATACTGCCGGAACGAGATTCGTTTTCTTTTCTGACATTTTATGTTCTCTCCTGTGTTTCGTTCTTTTATTATCGGTCTGTTCCCTTAGGGAACAGTCAAGCACAGGAAAAGAAAAAACCGCTGCACATCTGTGCATGCGGTTGGTGTTCTTTACGGTTTGAGACCTGCAAAGTATCCTTCCCGAATGGCTGTAAGGGCATTGCCTGCCTTATCCTCTGCTTCTTATTGCAGCAGTCAATTGGCAGGGGAAATACCGTTTTCGCGGTCCAGTACCTGCCTACATGCATGAATCAGACGCATCGCCCTTTCCGTACCGAGTCTTGCCTCATACATATGGTCTGCTTCCTGATGGCGGAAGCCGTATTCCGCCTGCTGGGCCCAGTACAGTGCCCTTAACGGATCTTTCTCTGTACCGCTGCCCGTCAGTAACATCTCGCCATAGCGCACATAGACATCGGGTTCAAAGAAGACGAATTTATCATGGTCGGCATTGATCAGATCGATGCATCTGGAGATGATGCGGTACGCTTCTGTTTCGTTCTTTGTCACATACTGCCCGTACCGGTACATATCCGCAATTCTGAACAGCGAACCGACCCTTCCGTTGAATGCGCCTTTTGCATAGCATTCAAACGCTTTCTGATAGTCCTGTTCGCAATCCCTGCCCAGATACCAGCATTCACCCAGGTTCTCGACTGCCTGCTCATCATCGGATTCTGCCGCGATCTCATAGTATTCCCTGGCTTTGGCATAGGACTGTTCGCCGATGGCACCGGTATAATACAGGGCACCCAGATTGCATGCGGCTCTGCCGCTGCCTTCGCTGATTCCCTGTTCCAGAATGCCTTCCACCAGTTCTCTGATTCTTTCCGGCATCGGCGTATCGCCGATATAGGCAAAGATATTATTGGGAAAATCCTGTACATCTGCTTCACTGTATTTCCGCATGAATACAATGCCGTCCTCTGCCCAGCGTCTGTATCCTTCGGGAATATCTTCATGCAATAACTGCTTCAGTTCATTGACAACACCTTCCACGGTGTATTTTTTCTGTGTATCCATCATGCTGTTTTCCTCCCTGCGGAAACAATTCTTGCATGTCCGCAATGTAAAAAAACCGCCATGATCACGCACGGCACCGTCTGTCCGGCATGGCTGTTCAATGAGAAACATGCAACCTCATTGAAATCTTATATAATATTTAATGTAAGTTATCAATTGACTTCCTGACTTTGGGACCTGTGAATGTACAATTTCAATTGAAAAATCCGAACCTTCGGATTTTTTCATTTATCCGAACCTTTCGAACCTTTGATAAATCCGAACCTTTTCTCATATTTGGCTTAAACACTGGGTTTTATGAATGAAAAGGTTCGGATTTTATTTCTCCTCTAGCGCTTAAGTAAAGACTTCAAACTGCCATCAGCTTTTTTCCATTTTCTGCTTACTGATGGCATATGTTCTGTCCATGAACATCTTGAGCTGTGCCGAGACATTGTAGAAATATACCGGAGAAGCCAGCACGATCACATCCGCTTCCGCTGCCTTTTTCAGAACCGGTGTCAGATCATCATGCATCGTACATGTACCGGATCCGGTTTTCCGGCAGATATAGCAGCCATTGCAGCCGTGAATGTTCTTTTTCTCAAACAGATATTCAATTTCTGCCTGCTGTCCTACTTTGACAGCACTCTGTACAAAAGCATTTACCAATGCGTCGGTATTTCCGCCTTTTCCTGCACCGACAACTGCCAGTACTTTCATTCTGATTCCCCTATCTTTTTCTTTGATTCCCTGAGCAGATCATATGCCAGAAGGAAAAGAATGATCACTGCTCCTGCCCCGGTATATGCACCGATCTGAATATTGAATGTATCTGCGGCATTGCCGAATGTACCCAGCATCGTTCTCTGCAGCGAAAGCACTGCACCGACGGCTGCTGTCATGGACAGATTCCTGGCCATGATCACCGTACGGTCTTTTCTGCGGATGGAAAGAATCATGTTATATACAGCCGCACCGAGCATGGTGAAAACAAACGCAGCCTGCCCGATCACGATCATTCTGTTTCCTTCCGGATAGACAACTTCGTGGATCGTCATATACATCAGTCCGGCAATGACAGCGGCAAGAAACAGGATCATGCCTGCTGTCATACGCAGTTTTGTCTTCAGTTTTCCCTTCACTGCGGCAGCTGTCAGTCTGCCGGTTCCCAGGATCAGAAAATACGCGCCTATTGCCAGATACCAGTATGATTTCCGGGTAAGAGACAGGGACAGGTTGAATACTCCGTAGACAAGACTCCACAGGGCACTCATCCGGATGCTCAGCTCCGGATGTTTTTTCAGATACCGTATGATTTCCATACCATGCATCATACTGCTTCCAGCAGACGAAAGAAAACCTGTCCTCCGACAGGCTTTCTCTGATGATCAGTACCCCAGAACCTGCAGCACCCGCACCTCCATCTTTCCGAGTTCATGATTCTGGTTTTTACTCAGGCGATGTCCGTATGCCTCTGCTTTGCGTATCTTATCCCGCGCTTCTTCTGCGCTGCCGCCTTTAATGTATGTATTGAAACTGTCTTTCGCATCTGTAAACAGAGCTTCACCCCAGCCGAGAGAGGCCGCCAGTTCTTTGAATGCATCGGATTTCTTCAGGTTTGCGGCAGTCCCTTTACCATCCCGGTACATCCGGGAAAGATACCACATGCCTGCTGCACTTCCCTGCAGAGCAGCTTTCTCGTATTGTTTGAATGCTTCTGCCAGATAACCGGATTTTTCCGCTTCCAGTCCGGCTGCCAGTGTATCATACAGACTGTTTTCCCTAAGAACTTCGAGCAGATTTTCCGCATATAGCTTATTCTCGGAGAATCTGCTGTATTTTATCTGTACCGCACAGATCAGCGCTTCCTCCGGGTCTTTGTCCACATATTCCGATCCGAAGTACAGACGGTTCGCGAGATCCAGCAGGGCATTCGTATCGCCGTTCTTTGCTGCATCTCTCCTTTGACCGATCATATCTTCTGATTCATCCTCACGGTCATACGTGTGCATCCATCCGATCTGTGCAATCAGATACCGGATATTGTTCAACAGCTGCCCTTCTGCATGTTCTTTGGCAGCCAGAGCAGTCTGCAGTGCCTGATTGAGGTCCTGCGGCAGTCCTTCCGTTCCGTTGCAGTAGCCAATGGCTCTGAGATACAGAGAATATGCATCTTCCGGCAATCCTGTCTCTATGTTTTCCGGCACTGCATGTGCTGGCTCTGTTTCTTTCACCGAAGGTGCTGTTCTTTCCTTTTCTGATGTCTGTATTTCCGCCTGAACAGCCTTGACTTTGAGATAGTCCGGCAGAGAATTCACAACACTCTTATCATCCGCACAGATGTGTACCGTTTTCGGCAGACTGCGGAACATATTTTCGGTATCTGTTCTTTTATCGATCCGCCATCCCCGCAGATCCAGAGTTTTCAGTTTTTCGCAGCCGCCGAACATCCAGGTCATATCAGATACACCGGAAACATCCCAGCCGCTGAGATTCAGTTCCGTCAGGGATCCACATTCTTTGAACATGGCATCCATTTTTTCGGCAGCGGAAACATCCCACCCGTCCAGATGGAGAGACTGCAGGTCTGTGCAGCCGTTGAACATATTGCCAATGTTTTTGATTTTCGCTGTATGGATCATTGAAAGATCCAGTTCCCTCAGAGATGTACATCCGTAGAACATGCCGCAGGTATTCTCCAACGGAGCTTCTGCCCAGGCAGAGAAATCGAGTTCCTGCAGTTTCCGGCATCCGGAGAACATGAATACGGCAGTGGATAAATTCCGAGGAATCCATTTCGGTCCGGTAATGATTTCTTCCAGGGCAGTACATCCCGAGAACATATGATTGACTGTTGCTGCATTGGTGAAATCCCAGGAAGAAAGATCAAGAACCTTCAGGGCATTGCACGAACCGAACATATACGTGAAATCTGTACACTGTGATACATCCAGCTTCCTCAGATCTGCCAGGGCAAGATTTTTCATTCCTTTAAACATATTCCTGCCATTTCTCAAAGCTGCCCCTTTCAGTGCTTTGACGGTCAGGACCTGTTCCGCAAAGGATCCAAATGCATCCGGTACTTTTTCAATGATGCCGCTGAATGTCAGCGCACCGGTATCCGGATCAAAGGACCAGCCGCTGCCCTGAATGATCCTGTCATTCTGTTCCTGTGCATGCAGAGACTGTGTTTCTTTGTCTTTGACGGTGTTTTCTTTCGGTTTCGGTTTATTCACAGACTGTGCTTTTTTGTCTTTGACAGTGCTTTGTTTCGGTTCCGGTTCATTCACAGACGGTGTTTCTTTGTCTTTGACTGGGCATTGTTTCTGTTCCGGTTCATGGCTGCGTGCCTGTATTCCATCCGGAAGCAGTCTGATGACACTGTCATCATCCGCATAGATGCGGACGCTTCCGGACAGCCCTTCAAACATATTCTCTGTATTGCATTGATCCGGGATCTGCCAGCCGCTCAGATCGAGTTCTCTGAGATTTTTACAGCCGCTGAAGATGCTTCTCATATAAACTGCGTTCCGTACATCCATTCCCCGGAGATTCAGAGTGCGCAGACTGCCGCAGTCCTGGAACATGTAACTGCAGTAAGTGATGGAAGGAAGATCCAGCATCGCCTGTTCGATTGTCTCCAGGCTGCCGCAGCTGTTGAACATACTGCCCGTGTCTGTAACTTTGTGCGGGATCCACTGTGGTCCGGTGATGATTTTTTTCAGGGACCGGCAGAGAAAGAACATACGTTCCATGTTTCTTGCATTTCTGATATCCCAGGAAGAAAGATCCAGGACTTTCAGAGACGTACAGCAGGAAAACATATAACCGAAGGAAGTGCACCCGGAAACATCCAGGGCAGACAGATCCGCTGTTTCAAGATTTCTCATATCTTTGAAAAGTTCTGTTCCGGCAGTCAGAACTGCACCTTTGCGGCAGACGATTCTTCTGACTTTATCCGCAATTTTATTAAAATACTTACTTACATTGTCAAGCTTTCCGTCAATGTACAATGTGCCTGAGTTTTTATCAAAATTCCATCCGTTTCCCTTTGTCTTTGTAAACAGTCCCATGATTACTGATCTCCTGTATTTATTGTACCGTATGCACTGCCCATATCGAGATGAACATCTTTTTCTGCGGTCATTTCAAAACCTGTATCTCCGGAAAATACCATGATGATATCACTTCCTCCGAACAGGAAATATCCCAGCGGATCGCCCTTTTTCACTTCTGTTCCGGCTTTGACGCTTTCCTCGAAATTGACTGATGATACCTGACACATGCCTACCGGTATGATTGCACATAATGCATTGCTTTGAGTTTCGACAATGACAATGCCCCTTGTCTCCAGCGATTGCCAGCCGATGCTTTCGGAATAGTATTCTTTATAACAGTACCGATACATCCGTCAGGGTACCCGTCTTGATGGCAATACCTGCATGTTCCGCCGGTGAAACAACGACATGATCATCTTCTCTCTGCTTCAACCGGACGCAGGGACGGATCTTTCAGTTTTCTGGCAAAGAAATCATTGAAGTTGTGCCAGTTCGATGGATTTTCATATAAACCTGTATCCAGTCCAAAGCCTTCTTCTTTCAATGCATTTTTATAATACGTATCATTCCAGGATGCTTCGCTGTTCAGGAACTGACCGTTGACGGAAAGAAACTGCGTCCACCATGTCCTGAACGGTTCATGATACATGATCGAGTTATGGAAGTATCCTTTGTCTTCCAGTTCTTCCAGAGGCTGGTCAATGACAAAGTACAGACAGCCCATGGACTGATCGATACGGTCATAGAGACTGCTGTGTTCCTGTGAGGGATCGATTTCCCATGGCATGCATTTCACAGTTCTGTCGATAAATGCATAATAGTTCTCCAGGCAATCCACCGGATTGGTATCCGGATCGGGATTGATCGCATAGGCTTTGGCAATGGACTTTTCCAGCAGAGTCTTTACCTCTGTATTATGCTGTACCATCTGGATCAGATCCCAGGTGATTTCTTCATGGCTGGTGTCTCTTGCCGTATCTGTTGTACTGTCATTGACGGGAGGTTCCTGGTGTCTGCCTGTGCAGGCAGCAAGCGCCAGTGCGCAGATCAGAAATATGCATATTCTTTTCTCCATAGCCTTGTACCCTGTCTCTGCTTCCATGATACATCAGAGATACCTGTTCCTGCCTCATTGAAGTACTGTTTCCGTCACAGCACCCTTTCTTTGCGTTCATGGCAAGGCTATAATGTTAAGGCTGAAAGGAACAGAACACTATGATACTGGATCAGATTGATCAGAAAATACTGACACTGGCACAGCAGTCCGATTCCGAACTGGATGCCGTCTATAAAAACATCGACAGGATCTCTCTTGTCAATTCCGAACGTATTCTCTCTGCTTTCATTGAGAACAAGGTCAGCTATACCGACTTCGCCGATATCAACGGCTACGGCAACTACGATCCCGGCCGGGACAAACTGGAAAAGATCTATGCGTCCGTACTGGGATGTGAAGACAGCCTGGTGCGTCCCCAGATCATGTCCGGGACAAATGCCTTATGGCTTGCTTTCTCGGCGATGCTGAAACATGGGGATACGATGATCTCCCTGACCGGGACTCCCTATGATTCCCTGCAGGAAATGATCGGACTGTACGGAGACTCCAGCCAGTCCTTGAAAGCCCATGGCGTACAGTATGAACAGATCGATCTCATCGACAACGAATTCGATGAAAAAACGATCGTTGAACGCTTAAGCAGAAAAGACGTAAAGCTGGTGGAGATCCAGAGATCCAGAGGCTACTCCTCCCGTCTTTCCCTGACCATCGAAAAGATCGCTCATCTGATCGCAGAGATACGCAAAGTCAATGACGAAGTCATCATCATGGTCGATAACTGCTATGGCGAACTTGTGGAAGAAAAAGAACCGGGCCATGCCGGTGCGGATCTGGTCGTCGGTTCATTGATGAAGAACCTCGGCGGCGGTGTCGCCTCCACCGGCGGCTATATTGCCGGCAGAAGCGATCTGATCGCAATGTGCGCAGACCGGTTAACAGCACCGGGGCTTGGCAAGGAACATGGTGCCAATTTCAATCTGAACAATGCATTCTTCAAAGGATTGTTCATGGCACCCCGTGCTGTCAACAGTGCCCTGAAGACCGCTGTCTTTGCGGCATGGATGATGGAGAAGCTGGGCTATCAGAATGTATCGCCCCGCTATGATGCATACCGCACCGATATCATCCAGACAGTGGAACTCGGGGATAAAGAAAGCCTGGTCCGCTTTACCCAGGGACTGCAGTCCTCTTCCCCGGTAGATTCCTATGTCACCGTCCTTCCCGCACCGATGCCGGGTTATCCTTTCGATGAAGTCATGGCCTGCGGTGCCTTTACCCAGGGCAGCACGATCGAACTCAGTGCCGATGCCCCGGTGATTCCTCCCTATACCCTCTATATGCAGGGCGGGCTTTCTCTGGCATACGGAAAGCTCATGATCATGCTGGCACTGACCAAAGCACAGAAAAAGGAAGCCTAGACGCTTCCCATCTGTCCGCCATCGATCCGGATGACGGTATTATTGATAAACTCCGCTTCTTCACTGACAAGAAAGCGTACGGTATGGGCGACCTCTTCCGGTCTTCCGTACCGTTTTTTTAAGATTTTTTCCGTTTCCTGTTTGAGGAATTCCGCATCATACCCTTCGAGTTCTTTCTCGGTTCCGATAAAGCCAGGGGCGACGCAGTTGACATTGACATACGGGGCAAACTGCACCGCCAGATTATGGGTCAGTGAGATCAGGGCTGCCTTGGATGCGTCATAATCGATATTGACCGGATAATACGTATTGATGCCGTCTGTCGAAGCAATATTGACGATCTTTCCGGTTTCCATGTCCATCATGTTTTTATAGGCTCTTCTGGCACAGTGCCAGGCACCGAGCACATTGATATCCATGACCCTGTGAAAATCTTCTGTTTTCTTATTCATGAAGAAATCCGGACGGTCGATGCCGGCGTTATTGATCAGAGCGGTTACCGGACCGAGTTCCTCTTCGATCTTTGTAAACATCGCATCGACTGCCTGCTCATCGGATATATCCGCCTGTACACAGATGCATCTGACGGGAAGAGCCTTCAGCTGCTCCATCAGTTCTTCTGCTTTTTCCCTGTTCTGAAAATAATGAATGGCAATATCCCAGCCGTATTCTGCCAGTTCCTTAACGATGGCACTGCCGATGCCGCCGCTGCCTCCTGTCACCAGTGCTGTTCTGCTCATATCTGAAAAAAGAGCCCTGATCAGGCTCTTCCGGAATACTTTCCTTCATCGGTGTTGACCATGATGACTTCGCCCTGTTCAATGAACTGCGGAACTCTCAGAGTCAGACCCGTATCCGTTGTCGCATCCTTTGTCTGGGTGGAAGGAGCGCCCTTGATTGCCGGTGTTGTCTCAACGACTGTCATCGCAACGGTGGAAGGCAGCTGAATGTCGAGAACATCGCCGTCGAACATCATCAGTACACAGTCAAGATTGTCAACGATGTACTTGCTCTTGTCGCCGATATGAACGTTGTTGACTTCGAAAGACTCGCTTCCGTCCGGTGAATAGAAATAATATGTTTCACCGTCGTTATAGGAATACGTCGCCTGCTTTCTTTCGATATTGGCAGCTTCGAACTTCACCGATGCGTTGAAGTTGATTTCCTGTGTGGAACCTGTCTTCAGGTTCTTCAGCTTTGTCTTCAGAATCGCTGCGCCTTTGCCCGGCTTGACATGCTGGAAATCCAGAACGACCCACGGGTCGCCGTCGTTCATGATCGTTAATCCTGTTTTAAAATCGCCTGCTTCAATAGCCATACTCATTACCTGCTTTCATTTTTACCTGCATATTTTATCAACTTTATTGCATTGAATCAATTCCATACCGTACATTCCGGAAACTTTGCATGGCTCAGAACAGCGAAGCATCCTCCTGATGTGTTTTGATATAGCGGCTCCACTTGATATATCCGTAAGTGGTATTGGTGAAATAGCCCAGTTTCAATACAAGCAGAACATACTGTCCGGCAAGAATATTCATGAAGGCTTCCAGGGCGGCACAGATATACCATGCGATCCACTGTTCCCGCATCCGGAAGAAAATGAACAGTCCGTTGGCAATACCTACCGCAGAAGCACAGGCATCCAGATAAATCATGACAATTTCCAGATCTCTGTTTCCCCCGAAGAAATCGGTCGCAATATTCAATCCGCTCATCCAGTATCCCACCACCAGTGTCCATAAAGCGATTGCGGCAATGACCAATACTTCCTGCCATCCCTTCAGTTTTCTGACTCTTGTCAGTTCATCCTCTTCTTCATCTTTATGCTTTGTCCAGTTGATGAAGGAGATGATATCGATCGGCAGCCAGAACAGCAGGGTCACGGCCATGGTCGCAAATCTGTACATAAGCACAAGACTGATCGCAATCTCGGTGATTTCTACCGCAACGGAAACCAGGAAATTGTATCTGGACTGTTTCGAGATCAGCAGTTCGCACAGGATATTCAGGAATGTATCCAGGAGATACAATAACATGATCCAGATACCGCTGACACCGTTGGCGCTTTCCTCGGGAAACAGCACCGATACGATCACTGCCAGTACCATGATCGACAGGAACCAGCATTTTTCATAGGTACTGAAGAATCCCGAAAACATCAGTATGACACTGAGCGATACCGCAAGAATCAGCAGCGCGTTGGCAAGATTGAATACCGGCATCAATGTATCAGCCATGCTCTGTTTATATGTATCTCTGATTTCATAGGCGCTTGGACCGGGATGGGCAAAATACAGTTTTTCCCCGTTCTTTGAAACATACTCATAGGCAGTGATGGGGTCATCTGTCAATTGCGCATACGCCTCCTGCGTATACGAAACTGTCATCTGTGCATCTTCATACACGTAGATGACATCGCACATGGTGCTGTCTTCATCTATTTCCTCGGCTTCTCTGTCTCTCTGCATCTGCACTTCTTGATGGAAGCTGCATTCTGCCGGATCGATCTGCAGCTTGTTTGTGCCGTATATGAAGCAGAAAGCGGATATGGCAAGCAGAAGTGCCAGTACGGCACAGCCTGCTCTGCGCAGTCTGATGTCGGGTTCGATATATTTTCGGATAGTATTGATCATTTGTTTTACCTCTGCAGTCCAATGCATAGGTATACAAAAGACAGAGGCAGTTGTCAAATCCAACTGTCTCTGCCATAGCCTACTCATCGATATGAATGCTGTATTCCTTCTTCATGCCGTGCGAACCGAACACCTGCCAGTCGCCCTGGCCTAGACGCATCAGGATCGCCTGCCGCTCCGCTGCGCATTGGCGGGGATCGGAATCCACCGAAGAAAGCAGAACCGGTGCATATTTATTGTATTCCGCCTGTTCCTTTGTGACGGAATGAACATTGAAATAGACATCGCCGGTAAAGGCCACCTGATGTTCATAATCGATCAGGATCGTTTCCCCCGGCACATGGCCGCCCTGTCCTTCATACACTTCAAAATGCATCTCGCCGAAGTCAAAGAAGCCGATCTGTGTCAGCAGTCCGTCCAGGGTTTCAAAATACTTCCACGGTGTCCGGATCTTCGCCGGATCGCAGGGACGGAAATGCGAAACCGCCTTGCATATACGTACATAGGGACGGTGGGCTTCAAGATGTTCCCGGTAGCCGTCTTTCCCTTCTGCTTCATCGATCAGCCACTGCTTTGTCCTTTCAGTCACGATGATCTCATCAAACAGATCGAGCAGACCGGTATGATCGACATCGGCATGGGTCAGAACGATCTTTTTCGGGATATGATCAAAATCCGGAATCAGCCTGCGCAGGATCTTTTTCATCTCTTCCCGGTATACGGTATAGCCGGAATCGATAAACAGATATTCATCATAGCTGCGGATGACCATCGTATTCGATCCGCACGGCGGCTCGATCAGGAGCAGTTCGGTATGATCTGCCAATGGATGTCTCGTGATCCTCGGATTGAACGCAGGTCCCCGGTATTTTGCCAGCAGCTCCGAGAAACGGCTGATGCTTTCAAAGGTTCTGTAGGGAGACTGTCCGCTGTCCTCTTTCATCTGCATGATCTGGTTGGAGCACACCAGCAGTTCATCCCGCTTCTCCTCCGGCAGACCGCATGTCTCCATCAGTCCGGATACGAAGGAACGGTAGAAGATGCTGTTGTCATAGACCTGCTCGGCATGGTTGTAATCCATGATCTGAACCGGACAGTGCTGTTCCGCCTTCTGCAGGAATTCATCCAGTACCTTTTCGTCCCTGACCAGAAGACCGAAGACGGCATTATTGACCTTTGCGTCATTCTCTCTTGTATTGACATAGGAGATATTCAGGCCGAAATCTTCGATCAGACGCAGGATTTCGGTCACTGCCCCGGGTCTGTCTTTCAGGGTAAAGCCGAGCAGCACGACATTTTTCTCATGTCCTTCCGCATCCAGGTAGCCTAATTCCTTGAGCTGTCTGTCTGCCTCTTCAATGGCTGCGGCACTGCCGCTGACATCCATGAACAGGGTATGCGAATCGACAGCTTTGTTATAGCTGATCCGGGTGATATTGATGTTCAGCTTCGATACGCATTCACTGGCTTTCAGAAAGGCACCGATCTTGTTCGGCATGGTCGCAATATATGTCTTTTTCATTGTAATTCTCCACTGTTGTGATCCGCTATTCATTTTAGCGCACTGTGCACATAACAGAAAGCATCCGCAGAAAAAAAGACATCTGCTCATCACAGATGTCCACTGTATTATGCCGGATTGAATTTGTCCTTGCCCTGTCTGCACCGCGGACATTTCCAGTCCTCCGGCAGATCTTCAAAGGCAGCGCCGTTGTTTTCAGCAGGATCATAGACATAGCCGCAGATCGAGCTGCAGACTGCCGCGGTAGCGGATATTGGGATCAAATGCCTGCGGACCTTCTTCACCGCCGAAGGCAAACGGCTGCGAATAAAAACCATCGGTTCTGAATTTCACTGCTTTAATGATCATATTGTTTTCTCTGTTGTCCTGTTTGCTCTATCATACCGCTTATTTTCTGTGACTTTCCTGCCTGTATATGGTCTCAAAATCATCCTTCATGGATATGGTTTCCAACCCGTATTCAATGCATTTCTGCGCGAATGCATCAGCGGTTTCCGTATTGCCGTAGTCTCTGACCGTATCATCGCACAACAGCATATATCCCCTGCCGTTATGCTGGAGAGCATATCTTGCCATGGAGAGGTCGCCCGATGAATTGCCGAAGACCATCAGCGGTGCCTGTCCGATTTCATCGATGATCGAGAATACCTTATTGGTCTTCTGGTTCTTTGTAACAAGATTCCCGGCCATGATCACCGCATCGTCTTCTTTGAGTTCATAGCTTCTGCCGGCCTTCTCCCCCTGCTGTGAAGCAGAAAGCGCAAACGTACTGCCGATGACTCTGTCAGCCGGGATCCATTCATCCAGTGTTCCTGTGATCAGTTCCCTTACCATGTTTCTTTCTGATCCGCTTGATACAAATACCGTAAAGTCATGTCCATCCAGATATTCGATGACCGAGCGCATCGGCAGATAGAATGCTTCGCCGTATGTCATGTTTTCAAATCCCCAGACCGGTGTATCCATGAATGCACGGATATAAGCCCGGTATTCTTCGACCGTCATACCGGCAAACATCTGGGCCAGACACTGGGCACCGGAAAGATCCGATTCCGGTTCCGGCAGACCATGGTCATATGCATATTCGAGTTCCTGGGCATAGGCTCTGATTTCTTCCGGTGCCGTATATCCTTCATCATGCAGGGCTCTGTGCATCAGCAGACATGTATCAAAGTAGGACGGAAACAGTTCCCCGTATAAAGTACCGTCAAAATCAAAGACGGCAATTCTTTCAGCCGGGTTCACATACATCTCGGAAGATGGATCAGAGACTTCCTGCACATAGTCCATGATCGAATGCATGACCGGGGAAGACGCATTCCAGTACGGCAGTGTTTCCTGTACCGGTTCTTGGGTTTCCTGTACAGGCGGCTCCGTGATGCGGGGTATGGACGCAGTCAGGATCAGTAAAACCGCCAGTGCGGCCAGCAGCCAGTATTTGATATATTTCATAATTTTATCTCCGTCAGATCGTTCCAACGCCATTATCCTTCCCATCCGGCTGTTTTTCAATTCCGGATGTCCCAATAATTGACAGAAAAATCTTCCATACATATGCAGTCCCATGGTTTAATGGCTTTGTAAGAAGGAGGACTGTATGATCCATATCATGATTACATGCGGGGCCGGATTCTCTTCCAGTGCCCTGGTCGTTCATCTCAATAAAGAAACACAGGAGAAAGGCCTGGGTGACAGAGCGGATTTTCTCTTCAAGCCCTATGACTTCGGCGGCATCGGCGATACAGTCGACAAAGTCGATGTCGTCATGCTGTGTCCGCATCTGGCAATGAATGCGAAGCAGCTGGCAGAGAAATATCCCCAGGTTCCCTTCTATGTCATTCCGACAAGACTCTACGGCCTCATGGCAGCCGAGGCATTCATCGAAGATGCGGAAGATGTCATTGCCGGATGGAAAGAAACCGGCATGAATCCCTATCACTTCGAAGGCGAAGCCAATCCGCTGCGTGTCATGCGCACGGTATCCAACCGCAGATGGACCAAAAGAAAATGAGCAGATGCGAGGCTGCTGAAAATGTATGCCTCTGAAAGAGGCGGTTAAAGAAAATGGAGGAGATATCGAGATGATCTCGACATATTCCTCCGTTTTTCATATAGA
>CADABS010000030.1 GCA_902786245.1 uncultured Erysipelotrichaceae bacterium | reverse complement strand
TGTCCTGCAGTTTTTCATTATGGTCTGTTAAAAAGGAGGCACTCTTCTGAGTATCTCCTCAACTCAAGACCTGGTTTCACTTACTTTGCGTAAGATCCTGCGATACAGCCGGGTGTTTCCGTGGTGTTTTCCATCAGACAGCTAATACGCATAACCTAAGCCTCCGTAAACAGTTCAGTTCCTATTGTATCAGACCGTCATCTATAGTATAGTGAATGTGTAAAATTACACAAAAAGTAAAAATATGAAGAAAGAAGAACTGATCAGAAATCTGAGCGCTTCCGAAAAACTGATCCGTGCCGAATACGGTCTGAATCAGGAACAGATGGCAGGCATGCTCGGCATGTCCAGAAAATCGCTCGTTGAAACAGAGAAGGGGAGACGGACGCTTTCCTGGACGGAATGCATTGCGCTGTGCGCGCTTTTTGCGGACAGCCGTCTGTTTGCGGATTCTGCCGATACGCATATTCTTGAGCAGATCAGGAATATCGCATACAGCGATACGGAAATATCCTATCCTTCCACGATGGGCGGAAAGGTATGGTGGCGCGACATTGAGAAAACAGGAGGATACCGCATCCAGCAGAATGTCATTTCCTCTCATTACCGGATCCTGAATCCGAAGGATGAGAGAATAGCATCCTCCTTTGATATGGATGAAATCAGGGAAATCTTCAGAAACATGACCCGGGAGAAATGATGATGAAAAAATATGTAAACCTTTATACGAGATTCTTTATTGTACCGCTGATGACATCGGCGCTGCTCGGATTCATGTCCGGCATGCCGGTGGGTTCCATATTCAATATTGACTTTACCGTCTGGCTGATCTGCTTCATGATTGCCAGCGATACGTTTCTGTATGTTCTGCTCAGAAAATTCGTCAATGCGGATCTGTTCCGGATGAACTATATGCTTTTGCTGGCGCTGATTGCGGTAACGCTGATTGCCATGCTGGTGACAGGCGGTTCCGTATATAAACTGTATTCGGTACTTGGCGTATTCATGTTTCCGGCCCTGCCGGCCATGTTTGCCATGGGCCTGATGGGGCAGTATGCGGAATTCTGTGCTCTGGCAGCGGGACTGCTGCTGTGGAATGCGCTGCTGTCCTATGGTCTGGTCTACGGCTTCCGTCCGGATAAAAAGATCATTCCGCTGGCGCTGACTGCTGTCATTGTGATTGCGGCGGGAACCGTCTTTTTCCTCAACAGTCCGGAATATAAATACAAAGGACACAGTTTCAGATATATGAATCATTTCTCGAGTACTGATTTTTCGGATTATATGCCGTACAGCAATCCTTCAAAGCTGTATCTGCTGGACCATCCGGCTTCTCTGATCATTGAAAAGGAAGAAGATATGCCGGTGCTGGACGGTGCCGAAGCCTGCTATCCGATGTATTCCTCGTTTGCCAAGAACGTATATCAGAATATCGGTGAAATCGAAAAGAAATATATCAAGGGCGACTATGAATTCACCAACGGCAGATATGTTTCATTCACGAACAGTTCCCAGGGCTACTACCGGCTGATCAGGGGCGATGCGGATATGTTCTTCGGTGCCCGTCCCTCAGAAGAACAGAAGTATTATGCCGAAAGCGAAAACAAAAAGATCGTTCTGACACCGATCGCAAAAGAAGGATTTGTCTTCTTTACGGAAGCAGACAACCCGGTCGAAAGTCTGACCGTACAGCAGGTAAAAGATATCTATTCCGGAAAGATCAGAAACTGGAAGGAAGTCGGCGGCAAAGACCAGGAAATCGTTGCGTTCCAGCGTCCCGAGAGTTCCGGCTCGCAGGTCATGATGGAGTATTTCATGGGTGATACACCGCTGCAGACACCGAAGACATATGAAGTGTTTGACTCCATGACAGGGGTCATTCAGATGGTCGCTGAATACAATAATGAAAAAGGTGCGCTTGGCTATACATTCCGCTACTTCCTGGAAGGACTGCACCAGGAGGAAAATGTAAAGATGCTGAAGATCGACGGCATCGAAGCATCCGTCGAAAACATCCGCAGCGGTGCCTACCCGCTGACTGCCGAAGTGGAATGCGCAGTGCTGGAATCCAATGACAAGCCGAATGTAAAGGCACTGCTGGACTGGATCCTTTCCGAAGAAGGACAGAAGATTGTAGAGATGTCCGGCTATGCACCGGTCAACTGATCATCAGGAGGAACATGCGCAAAGAATGTCTGACATGCGGTGCCAGGCTGATCTGCCGGATCAATCATCTCCGGTTCAACGCCTCTGAGCCAGGAATTGTTTGCGCTGTGGCACCGGATGACCGCAAAGGCACTGGACAGGATCGCTGAAACCGGCGGACCCCGGTGCTGCAAGCGGGATTCCTATTTATCGATCCTTGCGGCGGTCGATTATGTAAAAGATACATTCGGGATTGAGATGAAGAAGAGGCAGATCATCTGTACCCGGTCTTCCATGAATAATCAGTGCATCGGCAGACGCTGTCCGTTTTCGCCCCTGCACAGTGAACGGAGCTGAAAGGCTTCGTTTTTCTCTGTCTGTGCCTGACCATACATGCGAATACGTCCGTAATGAATGCAGGTAAACCGATGACGCGGAAAGTCCGGGCAGAAGCACAGTCTCTCAGATGGACTGCCGATGGCGCGGGGAAAAGATGAACTGCGTATTCTGCGGCGCGGTGGATTGCGTCAGTATCCGCGGATATGATGATATCCGGCAGAATGTACGCAGCATACAGAACAGAAAAAAACGGCTGAAGCGATCAGCCGTTTTACTATGGTGACTCCTGAGGGACTCGAACCCTCGACCCACTGATTAAGAGTCAGTTGCTCTACCAACTGAGCTAAGGAGTCATTTCTGCAGTGCTTAATAATATTAGCAAATTACAATTGTCTTTGCAAGGATAAATTTGCAATTTTATATTCAGAAAACACTTTTTGTTTTGACATACTCCTGTGCAATTTCCTGCAGCAGCTCAGGATAGCGGAAATCTTTGGTGCAGACCAGGTTGATTTCCCGGATCATTGTCAGGTTTTCGATCGGAAGAACATTGATCTTTTTCTTTTTCAGTTCATCCAGGCAGACGCTCTTGGGCAGGACGGACACACCGAAATCATGCCGGATCAGATCTTTGATCGTAGCGACGTTGTCGATTTCCAGAACGACATTGAAATCATCGATGCGCAGATTCTGGCTTTCCAGGGAAGCGATGAACAGGTTTCTTGTATTTGAATTCGGCAGCCGGAGGATCAGTTTTTCTTTTTTCAGTTCATCCAGCGTCACCATACTGCGTTTGGAAAGGCGGTGCGAAGGCGGCACGGCAAGAACGAGATAGTCCGTATCCAGCATCATGTGCTGCAGAGAAGGGTCATTGATCCGGCCGTCGGCGATGACGAAATCCAGTTCATAATTCTTCAGCATCGCATACAGGTTGTCGATCGAATTCGTGATCATTTTGACAGTCAGGTTTTCATGCGCATTGGCAAAACCGGCCAGGGCTGCGGCGATCTGGTTGCTTTCAGCGGTATGGGTGATGCCTACGGTGAGGACTCTCAGGATGGAAGTTTCCGAAGAGAGTTCTTCGAGCAGGGTGCTGTACAGCGCATTGACGCGCTTTGCGTACTGTACAACAAGCTCACCTTCACGGGTCAGGCTGATCACGTTGTTATGGCGCTCGAAAATCTGCACATTCAGCGCATTTTCCAGCGAACGGATATGCTGGGAAACCGCCGGCTGCGTCAGGGAAAGCTCCTGTGCAGCTTTGGTAAAGCTTCCGGTCTCATATACTTTCAATAATGAATGCAGCCTTGTATCGATCATATTGTCATTATACTTCCATTCCTGCACCAAAGGCATCAGATTGTGCACATGCAGGCCCGAAATATCATGGATTGACGCAGGGGACAATGAAACATACAATTTTCTTTGCGCTGCACCGCGCATGACAGGAGCGCTGTATGGAATCTGAAAAAAACGAATCAGGAGTATCCTATAAACCTGAACTGTGTCTGGAAACCTATCTGTTTCCGGTATTTTTTATCGCTTTGTTCGCATTGTTTGCCGTGCAGATGGGACTGGCAAACACATTGAATACGATCATGAACACTGCCTACCGGCTTCTGATCGATACCGTTCTTTATATCACTGCGATCTGCGTCATTATGGGTGCGGTTTCGTCTCTGCTGTCCGAATTCGGATTTGTATCGCTCGCAAACCGGATCCTGCAGCCTTTGATGGCACCGGTCTTCGGTCTTCCCGGGGCAGCTGCGCTGGGAATCGTAACGACATTTCTTTCGGATAATCCGGCAATTCTGGCCCTGGCGGAAGACAGGCATTTCCGCCGCTATTTCACAAAGCACCAGTTTCCGGCGCTGACGAATCTGGGTACCGCCTTCGGCATGGGTCTGATCGTATGTACATATATGTACAGTCTTTCGCCGCAGATGGGCGAGTCTCTGGGCTCGGCGGTGCTGGTCGGTCTGGCCGGTGCTCTGATCGGCAGCGTTGTCAGTACCCGCCTGATGCTTGTGTTCACAAAGAAATATTACGGTGCGGAAGCGTATGATAGTTTTTCCGCAGGCAAAGAATCGGCGGTGCCGAAAAACATGCGTCCGGTCCGGGACGGCGGCATCGCCAGCCGGATCATGGCTTCTTCTCTGGAAGGCGGACATGCCGGTCTGAAGATGGGTGTCAGTATCGTACCGGGTGTTCTGATCATCTGTACGATCATGATGATGCTGATCAACGGTCCTTCCGCATCCGGCGAATATACCGGAAGTGCTTATGAAGGCATACGGCTGCTGCCGATGCTTGCGTCAAAGGCGGATTTTCTGCTGCGGCCGCTGTTCGGTTTTTCGTCGCCGGAAGCGATCGGTGTGCCTGTGACTGCCCTGGGAGCTGCCGGGGCGGCTCTGAGTCTGACGGCGAGTCTGGTCAGAAGCGGTCTGGCAAATGCCGGCGATATTGCTGTATTTACGGCGATGTGCATGTGCTGGAGCGGCTATCTCAGCACCCATGCGTCGATGATGGACAGTCTTGACTGCAAGGATCTGATCGGCAAGGCCATTCTCTGCCATACCATCGGCGGCATCGCAGCCGGTGCTGCTGCGCACTGGCTGTTTGTACTGCTTTCGGCACTCGGATAGAAAGGACACGGAAATGAAAAAAGTCAGATTTGATACAAGAGATGTCAAACCGAAAGTATGGAATATACTGTATCTCTGGACTGCATCTTTTCTGACGTACGGCGTGATCAGCCTGCTTCATCTGCCCCATGGCATTCTTCTGAGCGATCTTGTCATCCTGCTGGCACTGGTCCTGAGCATCGTATTCCTGACGGACGCATTGCGGAAGCAGCTGGAGTACAATCCGTATTCCTACAATACGATCTACTATGCGGCGTTTACTGCGTTTCTGACGGTCGGGACGTTCTTTCATCTCCTGTATGTATTTGCGCCGGATCAGTCGGCTTCGTTTCATCTGTTTGAGGAAATTCACAGCCTGAGCATGCTGTATGCATGGGTGACGACACCGTTTCTGGTCGTTTTCTCCGCGGCGCTGATCATTTCGAATATCTTTCTGATCCGCTATGAAGGAAAAGGGTTTGTCAATCTGCTCGGAATCATTCTTTCCCTCCTGATCCTGGCCGGCATCTGGGGACAGCAGCTGTCCAATTACGCCGGATCCGAGATCGGCGGGCTGATCCATGATGTGCTGTTTGCACTGTTCGAATCGGTATTTATCTATTATCTGTTTATGCTGATAGGGACGGTCTATGCGAATATCCGCACAGCGTTTTTCGAACCGGATAAAGACAAGGATTATATCATCGTACTCGGCTGCGGACTGCGTCCGGACGGAACGCCGACACCGCTGCTGCGGGGAAGGATCGAAAGGGCTCTGCGGTTTTACAATGAACAGATTGCCGAAACCGGAAAACATCCGAAATTCATCACGTCGGGCGGACAGGGTCCGGATGAGGCGATTTCCGAAAGTCTTTCGATGAAGAACTGGCTTCTGGAACAGGGTGTGCCGGAAGAAGATATTCTGATGGAAGATCAGTCCACCAATACATATGAAAACATGCGCAATGCAAAAGAACTCATCGATGCGGCCGGTCCCAGTGCGAAAGTCATCTTCTCGACAAGCAGGTATCATGTATTCCGCAGCGGTCTGATGGCCCGCTATGTCAAACTGAAAGCACAGGGCATCGGTGCGGATACGAAATGGTATTTCTGGCCGAATGCGGCGGTGCGGGAGTTTATCGGGCTGCTGACAGAACACCGGGGCAAGCAGATCCTGATCCTGAGCGGAATGATACTCGTGAATATTGCCGCTGCGGCACTGTCATTTTATTTCAATTTTATGCAGCCGTAATTTCCTGCCTCTCTGCGTATATATACAGCAGAGAGGTTTTATTATGCAGTGTCCAAGATGTATGAATACGGATCAGGAATACTTTTATCACGGAAGCAGGGGATGGTACTGCCGCAGATGCATATCGTTCGGCAGAGCACTGATCGAAGAAGAAAAAGAAGCGGTATCGCTGAAAGAAATACCGGCCGGGAGCGAAGAATATATTCTGCAGTATCCTCTGACGCAGGCACAGGCACGGATCGCATCCGCGTGTGCGCAGTATGTCAAGAGCGGTGACATCCTGCTGCACTGTGCCTGCGGAGCCGGCAAGACAGAAATTGTTGTGCAGAGTATTGCGGAAGCGCTGAAGGAACGGAAGAAAGTATGCTTTGCCATCCCGAGAAGGCAGGTCGTACTGGAACTGCGGGAACGTCTGGCACAGTATTTTCCGCATGCCAGGGTCATTGCCGTATGCGGCGGCCATACAGCCGAAACAGACGGCGATCTGATCATCTGCACGACCCATCAGCTCTACAGGTATTATCAGGCGTTCGATCTGCTGATCCTCGATGAGCCGGATGCCTTTCCCTACAAAGACAATGCCGTACTCCATGGGATTGCGGCATCGGCCTGCCGGGGACACAGGATCTATCTGACGGCTACACCGGACGCGGAACTGAAGGATATGAAAGAAAAGGGAATCATTACGGAACTGGTACTGAACAGAAGACCGCACGGGCATCCGCTGCCGGTGCCGCAGATTCATACCGGTTTCCATCTGTTTCTTCTGATCCGGCTGGTCCGCTGGACCAGACAGCACAGAGATCATCCCCGGATGGTCTTCGTTCCGACAATTGCCGCAGCGGAAGGACTCGGCAGGTTTCTCTGTCTGTTTGATAAATGCATGATCTGTACAAGCCGGACAGAAAACAGGGACGAAGTGATTGAACGCTTCCGCAGCTGCGGAAACGGACTGATCGTCTGTACCAGCATTCTTGAGCGGGGTGTCACGGTCAGCGGCACGGATGTGGCGGTATACAATGCGGACCATGCCGTCTTCGATGAGGCATCGCTGATCCAGATTGCCGGCCGGGCAGGAAGATCCTTTCAGAAGCCGGACGGGGATGTACTGTTTCTGTGCCGGACAAAAAGCAGCCTTGCGGAAAAATGCCGCAGGCAGCTGGAGGAGGCAAACCGATGCGCTGTCTGATGTGCGGAAAAGATCTGATGGAAGGCAGTCTGACGGATATCCTGATCGGCGAAGATCCGCTCTGTTCTTCCTGCCGGTCGCAATGGGAAAAGATCCGCTGGCGGTTCCGCTTTCACGGTGTTCCTGTATATGCGTCCTATCTGTACAATGAAGCCTTTTCCGCCTGTCTGATCCAGTACAAAGAATGCTGCGATGAAGCCCTGGCGGATGTCTTTCTGACGGAGGAGAAAAACAGGGTGAAACGGATGTACAGGGGCTGGACAATGATTCCCATGCCCAGTACACCGGAACGGCAGAAACAGCGCGGCTTTCATCATCTGCGGGGAATGCTGGCATGTACCGGGCTGCCGGTGCTGGATGCTTTTGAGAAAACCGCAGCCGGCGAACAGAAAAAACAGGACCGGGCTGGGCGTCTGAAAATGGCGGATGCGATCCGGCTGAAAGAAGATGCGGTGCTGCCTGAGAAGATCGTTCTGTTCGATGATACGGTCACGACCGGATCGACAATACTCGGTGCTCTGCGCTGTCTGGAAGGCAGAAATATACAGATCCGCATCTATGCCGTATCCGTGAATTACAGATGGGTGCGGAAGAACCGTGTTTCGTTGCTATTTAAAAGGTAAACCGCTATAATATGATGGCATTTTAATGGAATGGTCGAGGAGGTTATATGGCAAATGTTTTATCCCGTATCTTCAATGAAGACGGCCGTAAACTGAGACAGATAGAAAAAAAGATTCAGCCGGTGCTGGATCTTGAAAAGAAATACAGAGAAATGTCTGATGACGAACTGAAGGCGATGACACCGAAACTGAAAGAAAAACTGGCAAACGGTGCGACGCTGGACGATATCTTTGTTGAAGCATTCGCGACGGCAAGAGAAGCCTGCCGCAGAGTTATCGGCGAGTTCCCGTATCCGGTGCAGCTGATGGGCGCAGCGGTGATGCAGGGCGGCGATATTGCGGAAATGAAGACCGGTGAAGGCAAGACCCTGACTTCGGTCATGGCGGTATATCTCAACGCTCTGGAAGGTAAAGGCGTGCATGTTGTTACGGTCAATGAATACCTGTCGCAGCGTGACTCGGAGTGGATGGGACAGATCCACCGCTGGCTCGGTCTGACGGTCGGTCTGAATCTGCGCCAGCTGTCGAAAGCGCAGAAGCGTGCAGCCTATGCATGCGATATCACCTATACGACAAACTCCGAACTCGGTTTTGACTACCTGCGTGACAACATGGTCACCAGAGTCCAGGACAGGGTTCTGCGGGGGCTGAACTTCGCTCTGGTGGACGAAGTCGACTCGATCCTGATCGATGAATCCCGTACCCCGCTGATTATTTCCGGCGGACAGAAGCAGACAGCGAATCTGTATCTGCAGACCAACCGTTTTGTCTCCAAGCTGAAAGAAGACGAAGACTATGAGATCGATGTCAAATCCAGAAGCGTGCAGCTGACGGAACAGGGTGTTTCCAAAGCAGAGCGTGTCTTCCGGGTAGACAACCTGTACGATCTGTCGCATACCCAGCTGCTTCATCATATCAATCAGGCTCTGAAGGCCAATTACATCATGACGCGCGATGTCGAGTATGTCGTCGATGAAGAAAATGACGAAGTCGTCATCGTCGACCCGAACACCGGACGTCTGATGAAGGGAAGACAGTGGTCCGACGGTCTCCATCAGGCGGTCGAAGCCAAGGAAGGCATTTCCATCAAACAGGAAACAACAACACTGGCAACGATCACCTACCAGAATTTCTTCCGTCTTTACAACAAGCTGGCCGGCATGACCGGTACGGCAAAGACAGAGGAAGAAGAATTCCTTGAAATCTACAATATGTATGTCTTTGAGATCCCGACCAATGTACCGGTCAAGCGGATCGATTACCCGGATGCCGTATACGGCACAAAGGGAGCCAAGTTCAATGCCCTGGTCAACGAAGTCGTTGAAAAGCATGAGAAGGGACAGCCGGTGCTGGTCGGTACGATTGCGGTCGAAACATCGGAACTGATTTCCAAGTATCTCCATCAGCGCAAGATTCCCCATCAGGTCCTCAATGCCAAGAACCATGCAAGAGAAGCGGAGATCATTGCCAATGCCGGCAGACGCGGTGCAGTTACGATCGCGACCAACATGGCCGGCCGAGGCACCGATATCAAGCTGGGTGAAGGCGTGCGTGAACTCGGCGGTCTGTGCGTTCTGGGTTCCGAGCGTCATGAATCCAGACGTATCGACAACCAGCTGCGCGGACGTGCAGGACGTCAGGGCGATCCGGGCATGTCGAGATTCTATGTATCCGTACAGGACGATCTGATGGTCCGGTTCGGTTCGGAAAGAATGGAAAGTCTGTTTGCGTCGCTGGGCGATACCGCGATCGAATCCAAGACCGTTACCAAGTCGATTTCCAGTGCTCAGCACAGAGTCGAAGGCGTCAACTACGATGCCCGTAAGCAGCTGCTGCAGTATGACGATGTCATGCGCCAGCAGAGAGAAACGATGTATGAACAGAGAAACTACATCCTTGAAAATGAAGATGTCCATGTCGTGATCCATGATATGTTCAAGCGGGTCATCTCGGATATGGCGGCATCCCATACAAATATGGAATCGCGCAATCAGGAAGTGGATACGGAAGGACTTGTTAAAGGTCTCAACGATATCGGATTCAGAAATCTGGTTTCGGCTTCGGATCTGAACGGAAAGAGCCGTGAGGATATGGTCGATCTCTGCGTAAACAAAGCCTGGGAGGCATACGAAAACAAGATCGCACCGGTCAAGGCAAAGGTCATCCCGATGGAAAAGGAAGCAGCGCTCCGCATGTTCGACCGGGCATGGTCCAATCATATCGACATGATGGACAAGCTCCGCAGCGGCATCGGTCTGCGCAGCTATGCGTCGCATAATCCGCTTCAGGCCTATGTGCAGGAAGGATTTGAACTGTTTGAAGAAATGATGCGCACGATTTCGCAGGAAATCGTTGCATACTGCATGAACATACGGGTCATGCCGGCAAATCAGGAGGAATAAAAATGGAACTGTATGAAATGAAACAGAGCGTAGCTCGCAGCCAGGCCAAATTGGAGTCGCTTGGCTACTCTCTTTGACCTCGCGTCTAAACGTAAGAAGATAGAAGAGAATAATGAGCTGATGAACGCGGAGGATTTCTGGAGCGACCAGAAAAAAGCCCAGCGGATCATCCGGGAAACAAACCAGCTGAAAGAACTGGTATCGACACACGAAGCCCTTGACGCAGCTCTGGGTGAACTGAACGAAGGGCTGACAGAGCTGTCTTCCTCATTCGATCCTGACATGAATGAACTTGTCAGTGAAGAATTTGAGGAGACGATGAAGAAATTTGATGCGTTTGAGATTCAGGTGCTGCTGTCCGGCGAATATGACAACCACAACGCAATTCTGGAAATCCATCCCGGTGCCGGCGGCACGGAGGCGATGGACTGGGCCAGCATGCTGTACCGCATGTATATGCGCTGGGCGGAACGCCGGGGATTCAAGATCACCCTGATGGACTATCAGGAAGGTGAAGAAGCCGGCATGAAGTCCTGCTCGGTACTGATCGAAGGTCCGATGGTTTACGGCTATCTGAAAGCGGAGCACGGCATCCACCGTCTCGTCCGCATTTCGCCGTTTGACTCCAATGCCCGCCGCCATACAAGTTTTGCGTCGGTGGAAGTCATGCCGCAGTTTGAAGACGACGCGGAAATCGAAATCGATGAAAAGGATCTGGATGTCATTACGATGCGTTCATCCGGTGCAGGCGGCCAGCATATCAACAAAACCGACTCTGCGGTGCGCATGACGCACAAGCCGACCGGCATCGTTGTATTCTGCCAGACCCAGCGTTCACAGCTGCAGAACCGTGAAGCATGTCTGAATATGCTGAAGAGCAAACTGCTGCAGCTGCGGATCAAGGAAAACGAAGAAAGAGCGGCAGCGGTCCGCGGCGAAGTCAAAGCCAATGAATGGGGATCACAGATCCGTTCCTACGTTTTCCATCCGTATACGATGGTCAAAGATCTGCGGACAGGCTATGAAGTCGGAAACATCCAGGCAGTCATGGACGGCGACCTGGACGGCTTTATCGACAGCTATCTGCGGTCGCAGATCAAGAGCGACAAACAGTCATGAACAGAACGGTCAGTTTTATGATCGGCAGAGAACAGGACGGTCTTATGGTTAAGACCGTCTTGTCTGATTTCACCGGTCTTTCCCGGCGGGAAATCTCAAGACTGAAATTCACCGGCGGTATCTTATGCAACGGAGAAACATGCCGGGTAACGCAGATCCTGCACGAAGGAGACAGGATTGATCTTGTCTTCTCCCAGCACGATGAAGCACATGCGGTCAGAATCGGCGGAAAGCCGGATATCCTGTACGAAGATGAAGATCTCGTCATCGTAAACAAACCGGCCGGCATGCCGTGCCATCCCAGCCATGAACATCTCGATGATGACATGGGTACGCTGCTGCAGAATTACTACGGCGGCAGATTTACCATCCGGGCAGTCGGACGTCTTGACAAGGATGTATCGGGGATCATGGTGTATGCCAAATCGCAGATCGCTGCCGCAAGGCTGTCGAGACAGCGCGATGAAGATCTTCTGCATAAGCAGTATCTGGCAGTGGCCGCAGGCATCTTTGAAAAGAAACAGGGTACGATGGAGTACCGCATTCAGAAAAAAGCAGGCCGGAGGGACAGACAGATTTCCCGCAGCGGCCAGCTGTGCATAACCGATTATGAAGTGATTGAAGAAACAGCCGGACGCAGTCTGCTGAGAATATCCATCCGGACCGGAAGGACCCATCAGATCCGGGCAGGCATGGCCCATGCCGGCCATCCCCTGGAAGGGGACAGACTGTACGGCGGGAATATGGAACTGCTGCACCGGCCGGCACTGCACTGCGCAGAGATCCGTCTGCGTCAGCCCTTCAGCGGTGAAGAAATACATATTGAGCAGGAAATGCCGGAAGAAATGCGCAGACTCCTGCAATGAGGAAACCGATGTGTTTCCTTTTTTATTCAGATCCAGTCGCTGTACCAGAAACAGGCGCTGTGTGCCGGTACATGCATGGAGCCGCTGAACCGGACCGTCTTCCGGCTGATCAGATCCAGCCCCTGACCGACTTCCGGGTCTGCCTTGAGTTCCGCCGGACTGCCGGAGAGATTCATGGCGAATGTCAGCTGTCCTCTGTGACTGCGTCTGCGGAATGCTATCTGCTTTTCCGAGATATACAGCAGATGGAAATCGCCTTCCCGGAAGATGCTGTAGGTGCTGCGCATGCGGAACATCGCGGCGATGTCACCGGTAAGCTGTGAGAAACGGGGATGTTTGAACTCCGGCCGCACCTTCCGGTCGGAATACGGTGTTTTTTTCCCTTCGGCTGCCCATTCGCTGCCGTAGTATATGCACGGTATGCCCGTCAGCGCTGTCAGAAGCGCATATACACAGGAAAGATTCTTTTCATCTCTGATGATGCTGGCAAACCGGTCCGTATCATGGTTGTCCGCAAATGTCAGAAGGTTTTGAATAGGCAGACCCCTGCGGATCTGATCATGCAGAAGATCCGCGATGCACCGCAGATCTTCGGTGCGGAACGCATGGACCAGTGCTTCTTTCAGCTCATAATCCGTGATGCTGTTCAGCAGTCCTTCCGCCAGCAGTTCCCGGTAATCTCCGCCGGTCATTTCACCGAGGAAAAAGAAATCCGGCGCATAGGCGCGTATATGGCTGCACAGAAGGTACAGGAAGTCTCTGTCCAGAATGGCGGCGGTATCGAGACGGAATCCGTCGATATCGAATTCCCCGATCCACTGATCCGCCCGTTCCAGCAGATATCTTCTGACTTCCGGATTCTGCAGATTCAGCTTGACCAGTTCCTGATGGCCGTCCCAGTCGGCATACGAAAAGCCGTCCCGTCTGCTGCAGTCATCAAAATCAATATAGAACCAGTCACGGTAACGGCTGTTTTCTCTGTTTCTGCATACATCCCGGAACGGTCCGAAATCCCTGCCGGTATGGTTGAAAACGACATCGAGAATGATCCGGAATCCTGCTTCATGCAGGGCATCGCAGACCTGCTGAAAGTCTTCGTTCGAACCCAGACGGCAGTCAATCTGTGTATAATCGCGTGTATCATAGCCATGGGTGCTGCTTTCGAAAACCGGATTGAACAGGATGGCGTTGACACCGAGCTGTTTCAGATGCGGTATCCATTCAAGGATGCGCAGGATCCTTGAAACCTGCTTTCCGTCATTTCTGAACGGCGCTCCGCACAGACCCAGCGGATAGATCTGATAAATGATCATATCATTCATCGGTATCTTTTCCCTCCAGGAATATACGGATCATTTCCGCGGTCAGAGAAGCCTGGTCGCCGGGGTCAATTTCCGGTTCGCTCCGGTCTGCCCAGCGTCCGGTCTTGAGTTCATTTTCATCAATGCGGATCGTATCATCGCCTTTTACCCGGCACCAGAAGCCGAACAGCAGGGTGGAAGAAAAGGACCAGGGCTGGCATTTGTAGTAATGAAGGTCCTCTACATCCAGTCCGGCTTCTTCTTTGACTTCCCGGATCACGGTTTCTTCAATGGTTTCACCGACTTCATTGAAGCCGGCAATCAGCGCATAGCGGTTATAGGTGCTGTTGGCATATTTGGTGACCAGCAGCTGGTTTTGATCATTCCTGACGGCGACGATGACAGCGGGATTGATGCGGGGATAGACGATATGGCCGCAGTCCGGGCAGCGCATTGCCCGCTCTCTGCTGTCTTCCTTCATCGGATGTCCGCATCTGCCGCAGTAGCGGTTCTCGTTTTTCCAGACATAGATCTGCCATGCGGTAATCGCCGCAAAGCCGAGATAATGCGGTTCAAAGCCGCGCAGTGTCCGTATGTTTTCACCGACGGCATCCTCCGGGATCTCTTCGCGCAGATAATACTGTACGTCATCGATGCAGAAAAGCCAGTACAGACCATGGCTGTCCGGGAGGTCGCTGACATGATATACGGTATGATCGGGTTGGAGAAATACAGTATTCCCGTCAAAGCAGAAAACGATATCGGTGCCGTGCGGCGGCACCGGCCGGTATTCATTGTGATAGATGTGAGGATCGATATTCTGTATCATAGAGTCCTCCAAAAAAAATCGCCCTTTCCGGGCACCCAACAAAGTAATTATAGAATAAATAATTTTTTCTGCCTAGACTGTTCATTTATTTTATCTTTGCTATATTGAAGGTGCAGATAAAGTACCAGAAAAAATAATGGAGGTACAAGGAGATGAAAGAGGTATTGCTCGAATACTGATAGCCGCTCACTCCGGCGTTGCAGAGAACACGGAGAGGGGCGTAGAAAGCGATCAGAAAAAAGAAAGTAAAAAGTCTGCATGAGGGCAGACCAATGGACAATAAAGAGTAAGAATCAAAAAAATTCTGTACCGCAGAAATAATAACGGAGGTACAAGAAAATGAAAGAGGTATTGCTCGAATATTGAGAGCCGCTCACTTCGAAGATGCAGAGAACGTCGAAGAGGGGCGAAGAAAACATTCACGAAAGAAAGTGAAAGTCTGCATGAGGGCAGACCAATGGACAATAAAGTCCCGTAAAAGTGAATAAATTAATCACACAGAGAAATCTGTGAACAGCGAAAACATATATTTCACGTCGGCGCAATGACGCCGAAGAAAAAAAGAAGAAAAAGAATCCAGGTCATGAGTGGATTCTTTTTTTAATTTCTGCTCTTCATGTATAATTACACCTGAAATGAGGCAGATTATGAATACAAATGAAAAGATCAAAGCTGTACGCAGCCTGATGAAAGAACGCGGTATCGATGTGTATTATATTCCGAATGAAGACGATCATCTCTCGGAAGAATATACAGCAGATTATTTCAAGGCAAAGTCGTTTATTTCCGGATTCTCCGGTGAAGCCGGATGCACGGTCATCACTGAGACATTTGCCGGATTATGGACGGACGGAAGATACTTTACCCAGGCGGAGAATGAACTGAAGGGAACAGAAGTGACCCTGATGCGCATGGGTCAGGAAGGTGTTCCGCCGGTTCTGCAGTTTCTGATTGAAAACACGCCGGAAAACGGTGTGCTCGGATTTGACGGCAGAGTCGTGTCCGCAGCCGACAGCCTGCACCTGAACAATGCGCTGAAAATGAAAAACGCGTCGATGATGGTATCGGAAGACCTGGCCGGCATGGTATGGGGAAAACAGCGTCCGCAGATGCCGCAGGAACCGGTATATCTTCTGGCAAAGAAATATACAGGAGAAACAGCCGCAGACAGAATCGAAAGAACCCGGCAGGCAATGAAAAAGGCCGGTGCGGATGTGCTGATCCTGACGGCACTGGAAGATCCCTGTTGGCTGCTCAATGTCCGCGGCAATGACATTGCCTGCACACCGGTCGCCTATGCATATGTTCTGATGACACAGCGGAGAGTCTGCTATTACATCGACGCAAAGAAACTCCCGGACCCGGTCCGCAGATATCTGAAAGAAAACAATGTGACGGTAAAAGCATATACCGCTCTGACCAAAGACCTGGCAGCCCTGCACGGGAAGAAGATCATGACATCGCTGCGCAAGCTGAATACGGTTCTCTATACGCAGCTGGCTTCAGACAATACGGTCATCAATCAGAATTCTCCGGTTGCCATGTTCAGGGCGCTGAAGAACAGCACGGAGATCCGCAATATCCGCAATGCCCATATCAAAGACGGCGTAGCGATGGTCCGCTTCATCCGCTGGGTCAAGGAAAACGTATCCTCGGATGAATTGACGGAAGTGACTGCACAGAATTATCTGTACCGTATGAGAGAAGAAGGAAAAGACTATATTGAGCCTTCCTTCCCGACGATCTGCGCCTATCAGGCAAACGGTGCCATGATGCATTATTCCGCGACGGAAGAAAACTATTCACCGATCCATCCGCGCGGCTTCCTGCTGGTGGATTCCGGCGGAACCTACAAAGACGGCACAACGGATATTACCCGGACGATTGCCCTGAGCGAGCTGACCGATGAAGAAAAGATGCTGTATACGCTGGTCCTCAAAGGCCATCTGGCACTGGGCAGGGCAAAGTTCCTGTATGGAACAGCGGGAAACAACCTCGATATTCTTGCCCGCGGTCCGCTCTGGAATATCAATATCGATTATCAGTGCGGCACCGGCCACGGCGTCGGTCATGTGCTGAGCGTTCATGAAGGTCCCCACGGGATCCGCTGGGGCATGGGAACACCTGCCCGTCCGGCCGTCCGTCTGGAACCCGGTATGGTCGTCACAAATGAACCGGGTGTCTATCTGCCCAATAAGCTCGGCATCCGGATCGAAAACGAACTGCTTATCGTCAAAGACCAGAAGAATTTCTACGGTCAGTTCCTGCGGTTTGAAGATCTGACATACTGCCCGTATGAACTCGATGCGATCGATCCGAAGTATCTCAGCGAAGAAGATATCGATCAGATCAATGCATATCACAGCTTCGTTTATGAATCACTGCAGAAACATCTCGGTGCGGATGATCTGGCATGGCTGAAAAATGCCACACGGAAGATTGTGAAATGAAACTGATTTCGTGGAACGTCAACGGTCTGAGAGCCTGCATGAAGAAGGGCTTCGCTGATTTCTTCGCGGAAGCGGATGCCGATATTTTTGCCGTTCAGGAAACGAAAATGCAGGAGGATCAGCTGGATGAATCCATGGAATTCAGCGGCTGGTACAGATATATGAACAGCGCTGAGCGCAAAGGCTATTCCGGCACGATGGTCTATACAAAGCAGAAACCGCTGCAGGTGCTGTATGAAATCGAAGGCGACGTGACAAAAGAAGGAAGAGTCATTTCCCTGGAGTTTGAAAACTTCTGGTTTGTCTGCGCCTATGTGCCCAACTCGAAAGACGGTCTTGCCAGACTCCCCTACCGGATGGAATGGGAGGACATGCTCAGAAAGCATCTGCAGAAACTTGACAATGGCAAACCGGTCATTTATACCGGCGATCTGAATGTGGCACATGAAGAAATCGATATCCGCAATCCGGATACGAATCATATGAATGCCGGCTTCTCTGATGAAGAAAGACAGAAGATGACCGAACTGCTCGGGGCCGGTTTCCGCGATACCTTCCGGACACTGTATCCGGATACGGTGAAATACTCCTGGTGGAGCTACCGTTTCAAAGCCAGAGAAAGAAATACAGGCTGGCGGATCGATTATTTCCTGGTTTCCGACAGAATCATGGATCAGGTCAGCGATGCGATGATCTATACGGATATTCTCGGATCGGATCACTGTCCGGTCGGATTGGAAATCAGTTTCTGAGAATTCTGCTATAATATTTATTGTTTTTATGCATGGAGGTTTAAACATGGATGTCAGATCTATGGTAAAGGGCTATCGGGAAGATATGCTGGATAAGCTTGGAAAACTGGTAGCTGTCAAAAGTGAAGAGGGAACTCCCACAGCGGATGCACCTTTCGGAGAAGGACCGAAAAAAGCGCTGACAACTGCACTCGATATGCTGGAAGCGGACGGCTTCCGGACTGTCAATCTGGATAATTATGCCGGATATGCGGAGATGGGCGAAGGCAAGGAACTGATCGGTATCGTCGGCCATCTCGATGTTGTCCCGGCGAAAAAGGAAGACGGCTGGGATACAGACCCGTATACAATGACCGAAAAAGACGGCGTGCTCTACGGACGCGGCGTCAGTGATGACAAAGGCGCAGTTGTCGCCAGCATGATCGCAATGAAGGTCATCCGTGACATGGGCATTCCGGTCAATAAGCGGATCCGTCTGATCATGGGCACCAATGAAGAATCCGGTTCCCGCTGTCTGAAACATTATGTCGAAAAAGAAGGCAGCGTCGATTACGGTTTCACACCGGACGGAGAATTCCCCGGTGTATTCGGTGAAAAGGGCATGATTGCGGCGAAGTACCGTTCCCGCAAGACCGGTATCCGGGCGATTCAGGGCGGCACTGTACGCAATGCCGTCTGCGCAAAATGCACCATCACGGTCGATAAATGCTCATTCTCGAAAAAGAAGCTCGAGGATTATCTGAACAATGTACCGATCGATTTTGAACTGAATGAAACAGAAGAGGGAACGGTCATCACCGTCAACGGCGTGGCTGCCCATGCAAGTATGCCGGAACTCGGCACCAACGCGATCTCCTATCTGTTCATGGCACTGAAGCAGGCCGGCTACCAGGATCCGTTTGTGGACTTCTACTGTTCGCATTTCGGACTGGCGACAGACGGAAGCGGATGCGGTGCTGACTGCAGCGATGAATACGGCGCACTGACCTGGAACAACGGCGTGATTTCCATGAAAGACGGCGTCATCGAAGGATCCATCGATATCCGTTTCCCGGTGACGATGAATGCGAAGCAGGTCGTGAAGCTGATGACTCCGAATCTCTCCGATGAAGGCGGCGAGATCGAAGTGCTCAATACGGTAGAACCGCTGTTCTTCTCTCCGGATTCCCCGCTGGTAAAATCACTGGTCGAGGCATACAGAGATGTAACCGGCGATATGGAAACACAGCCGATGACAATGGGCGGCGGAACATATGCCAAGGGCATTGACCATACGATCGCATTCGGATGTGCATTCCCGGGCCGTGACTACCATATCCACAACGTCAACGAATTTGTGGAAATCGATGAATTGCTGCTGCAGGCAGAAATCTATGTCGCGGCAATTCAGAAACTTCTGAATATATAACATACGGCGCTCCGGAAAAGGGGCGCTGTTTATTTCCGGCATGCTATAATACCTTTATGAAAAAAGCAGCGATACTTTATGATTTTGATAAAACACTCTGCACGAAAGACATGCAGGAATACAGTCTGATTCCTTCTCTGGGCTATGAGAATCCGGGTGAATTCTGGGATGAGGTCACGGAACTAAGCGTCCGTCATAAAATGGACGGAATCAGTGCATATCTTTATATGCTGAAAAAGAAGTTCGATGAAACCGGCAGTCCGCTGTGCAAAGACATGTTCTATCATCTGGGCAGGGATATTGTCCTGTATCCGGGTGTGGATACCTGGTTTTCCAGAATCAATGCCTATGCCCGCAGACACGGTTTTCTGATGGAACATTACATCATTTCCTCCGGCATGAAAGAGATCATTGAAAGCACGCCGATCGCGGATGAATTTACAAAGATCTATGCCTGCAGCTATTACTACGAAAACGGTACAGCGCAATGGCCGGCGCAGATCGTCAACTATACGACCAAGACGCAGTATATTTTCCGCATCAACAAGCAGACGTTGGATGAGAACGATGATAAAAAAGTGAATGAATATGTCGATCCGAAGGAACGGCCGCTGCCGTTCTCCAGGATGGTCTATATCGCGGACGGCCTGACGGATGTGCCGTGCATGAAGCTTGTCAAAGAACACGGCGGCAAGGCAATCGCCGTCTATAATCCGGAATCCCCCAAAGCGTATGATGTCGCAAAGAAACTGATGGAAGACGGCCGGGCCAATTACATGGCCGAGGCCGATTACGGGGAAGACAGCCGGATGGAAAAACTGATGCAGAAGATTATTGACCTGATGCAGGCAGATGATCTTCTGGAAGAATATGAAGGTGTAATACAATGAGCAGCAGACGTCAGAAAAAACAGCTGAGAGAGCCGCTGATCCTGATTCTTGCGGCAGTATTTCTGTTCGTGAGTCTGGGAACAGGCATTGCCGGATGTACCGGTACGGCAGAAAATATCAGAAAGATCAGAATCGTCATTGACGCAGCATACGGCGGCGATAACAAAGGCAATACCGGTCTGGTCAATGAATCGGACTATAGCGAAGGCGTGACAGATGCCCTGATGGAGAGAATCTCCTATGACAGCCGCTTCACAGCTCTGCGTACA
Source organism: uncultured Erysipelotrichaceae bacterium (assembly GCA_902786245.1). GTDB lineage: Bacteria > Bacillota_I > Bacilli_A > Erysipelotrichales > Erysipelotrichaceae > Bulleidia. The sequence goes on along the minus strand of CADABS010000030.1, from coordinate 15,312 downwards.
CATGAAGCACAGACCCCGCTGGCAGTGAGCGATGCGGCGGCTTTCATCAATACCGAGCAGCCCGAGTTTGTCCTTTCTATTCATGCGGCCTACGATCCCGATCCGTCGGTTTCCGGCATGCATATTTATGCCGATGTTCCGTCCTCAGAGAATCATGAACAGAGTCTCGGTCTGGCACAGCAGCTGCAGAAAACATTCGAAGGACAGGTTTCATCCGTCGATGTCGGATATATGTATTACGAACCGTATACCGAAGGAACCTTCCGGCTGAAGAGAGTCGGCCTCGAAGATGAGCAGCCGTCTGATCTGGAAACATGGTCATTGATGAAGCAGTCGGAAATTCCGGTCGTGATCACGGAGATGATCCATGTATCGAATGCGGACGATGTCGGCAGATGGGCAAATGAACAGGGATATGCGGATGCGGCGGAGCTGTATTATCAGGCATTCTGCGCATACTGCGGATTTGAACCTGTTCCCGTACCGGAGCCTGAGGAGGAAAAAGCATGAAAAAAACAGTATACGCCGGAACATATACCGGAACAGGCAGCGAAGGAATCTACCGCTTTTCGTTTGAAAACGGCATCCTCAGCGATCCGTCTCTTTTCTGCCGGATCAAAAATCCGAAGTATATTGCGGATAACGGAGATACCCTGGTAAGCACCGGCGATTTTCCGAACGGATCCGGAGCGGCAGTGATCGGTGCGGATGGAGAGATCCTGCATCAGGTCAGCTATGAAGACGGAACATCCTGCTTCATCACGGCCGATGATACATATGTCTATACAGCCAACTACCATGCCGGAACATTTACGGTTTTGCAGAAAACGGAAAACGGACTGAAACTGGTGCAGAATGTGCATATCCGTCAGGGGGCGGGCTGCCATCAGGTCATGCTGTGGAACGATGTGATCCTTGTTCCGTGTCTGTTCCTGGACCGCGTCATGCTGTTTGACAGAGAACTGAACCGTACCGGCAGTATCGATTTCAATGCCGGCACCGGCCCCAGACACGGTGTCTTCTCAAAAGACGGAAAGACGCTGTATCTGGTATCTGAACTGAGCAATGAACTGTTTGTCATTGAAAGCGGCACCTGGAAGATCCTGTCTTCCATTTCGGTTCTGGAAAACAACGAAAAGAACCAGCGCGATACGGCGGCAGTGCGTCTGAGCGAAGATGAAAGATTCCTCTATGTCTCAACAAGGACAAAAGATATCATTTCCGTCATTGATCTGACAGGAGAAACACCGCGTCTGATCCAGACCGTTTCCTGTGGCGGCAGGCATCCCCGCGATTTCATTCTTCTCGACGGATATCTGCTGAGCGCCAACCGTTTTTCCAATACAGTGGTTTCCTTTGAAATCAATGAAGACGGAACCGTCGGAAAGCAGGTCAGTTCGATTCATGTGCCGGAGGCAGTATCGCTGATAGCAAAGTAAGATCTTCACGAATTCATTGCCCGGGCAGTGAATTCTTTTTTCAATACATCAGGAGGAAAGAAACAATGATATATCCCGCATTTATAGAGAAGGGAAGCACGATCGGCATCTGTGCACCCAGTGCCGGTGTCGGCAGAAAACTCGATGAGTTTGACCGCTCGCTGCAGAGACTGCGGAAAGAAGAATATATATTAAAAGAGACAGCGTCGGTGCGGCTGAATGATGTCCGCGGCGGCGATGCAGAGACGCGCGGAAAAGAACTGAACAGTCTGATCAATGATGAGGAAACAGATATGATTATGTGCGCAGCGGGCGGCGATTTCCTGTTTGAAATCCTGCCCTATGTCCGTTTCCGCGATATGCAGAAACATCCGAAATGGATCATGGGCGCCTCCGATCCGACCGGACTGCTGTTCCCGCTGACATCAAAATACGATATCGCTACGATCTACGGCTGCAATGCCGGCAGCTATGATCTGGTCCCGCTGCCGAAATACCTCCGCAATAACCTCAGGATCATCAAAGGCGGTCTGATGGAGCAGAAAAGCTTTTCAAAATATATGAAGACGCCTTCTTTCCTGGCGGAGAAGATCGAAATGGATACACCGGTCAGATGGAAGAGCGATATAAAGGAACTCAATGTCACAGGCAGATGCATCGGCGGATGCATCGATGTCCTCAAGGATCTGATCGGCACGCCGTATGACGGAGCGAAATCATTTGTTCAAAGATATGCGGATGACGGCGTGATCTGGTATTTTGACAATTTCTCACAGAGCGCGGAAGTCATGTACAGAACGCTGCTGCAGATGAAGTATGCCGGATGGTTCAAAAACACAAAAGCCGTTCTGATCGGCCGGGTACTGTTCGAATCCAGCGAAACAGGCATGAGCTATGCGGACGGATTCCGCAGTGTTTTCACGGATATTCCGGTCATCTGGGAAGCGGATATCGGCCATACCATGCCGTCCATGACCATGATCAACGGAGCTTTGCTGGAACTGCATTACAAAAATGAAAAAGCTTCTCTGAAATTTATATTAGAGTAACCAAAATCATCTGAATGTGCTACAATAGGTAACGCATTCAATTGGGGTTTTAGCTCAGCTGGGAGAGCACCTGGTTCGCAATCAGGGGGTCGGGAGTTCGAGTCTCCTAAGCTCCACTGCATGACCGCGGATACCGCGGTTTTCTTTTTGCCTGTAAGAAAAAACGCCTTTCGGCGTTTTTACAGTGAATACGGTTCTCCGACCGCTTTGACATACAGTCTCTGCGGGTTGACGATCAGTTCTTTGACAACAGCCGGATCGCCATTGAATTCTTTCCAGTCCGGAGCGTTGACGCATCCCCAGTGAATCGGAATCAGCGGTGTATCCGGATAGGCTGCCGCCATTTTCTCGACACCTGGCAGACCGATATGCCATTTGGAATCGGAAATATCCATCAGGATCAGATCCATGGGTTCCTGGTGAAGCTGTTCTTCCAGCAGTCTGGAATCACCTGGCATCCAGACGATGCCGTCTGCTGTCTCCAGACGGAATCCACAGTAATCCTCCATCGCAAAATACCGTTCTTTGGAATGCTTCGGCGAACCGTTCTGCCATGCATGGTCAGCCGGTGTCAGTGTAATCCTGATATCATTGACCGTGAATGATTCATGAATGTCATGGCCCTGCGCTTCAATACCGATTTCCTTGCATAAGGACGCAACATAATGCGTTGTATGGACTGCATCCACTCTGTCCTTGATCGACTTCAGCGTCGGTTTGGAGAAATGGTCATTATCGCAATGGGTAATGATGACCGCATCTGCGTGCGGCATGTCTTCGGAACGGAACGGTGCATCCGTCAGAACGTCCATATCAAATCCTTCCAGCAGAGGATCGATCAGAATAACGGTTCCGCGGCTGTTGATCATCGCTCCGCCGCCTCCCAGCCAGTATACTTTGGTTCCGTCAATTCTGCCGAAATCCGCCTGTGTCATTTCAACTCTGTCAGCTTTTGCCTGTGTCATATTTCAAGCCTCCTGCATTTATTGTATATCAAACGTAAAACCTAGAGTATACTCTAAGTCAAGAGGAGAATCGAAAAAATGAGCAGATATTATTCCATCAGCGACGTAGCAGAAAGAACAGGCATCAGTGCCTATACGCTCCGCTATTATGATAAAGAAGGGCTGCTGACGTTTGTACGCAGGAGTGAGAGCGGTATCCGTCAGTTTTCCGAAGAGGATTTTGAACCGCTGTATACCATTACCGTACTCAAACGCTGCGGCATGCCGATCAAAGAAATCAGAAGGTTTATGGAACTGTATCTGCAGGGCAATGATACGATCCATGAACGCTATCTGATGTTCAGCCGGCAGAAAGAAAATCTGCAGAAGCAGATCGATGAACTGAACCGAATGATGAAGATCGTCGATTATAAATGCTGGTATTTCAAAGAAGCAGAGAAATACAAAGATATCAATTATTATAAAAAACTTCCGGCAGAGGAAGTGGATGAAAGAATCAATGAATTCAATCAGATCATTCATGATTTCCGCGAGGGAAGTCTGACAGAATAATCAGCGGACAAAATGCATCCGCCGCTCAGGAAGATCAGCTTCCGCTGCACCATGCAGAGATACTGTCATCTGTACCAGATGGGCGACTGTTTTTCTGTTTTCCTCTGTATAGGATGATTCACTGATTTCACCATGGAACTGATCGGTAATGTATATCATGTCTGCTTCGGCATAATACGGAAGAAGATTCATCCATCCGTTCTGTACTTTGCTGCGGCAGATCAGAAGCGATCCGGCAGGTTTATTTGCCATGGCAAGCGGTGCACTGTGGAACAGGCAGTCCAGCAGGCATTTCATTCTGCTGTCGAGACCGCCGTAATAAACAGATGCGGCTATGATCAGTGCATCAGCGGTTTTCATCGCTTCCGATACCGTATTTGCCTGTTCATTGTATAAGCATTTTCCGGCTTTGATGCATTTTCCGCAGCCGGTGCATCCCTGGATCAGTTCATCCTTCAGCCGGATATGGCATACTTCAATGCCTTTTTCAGCAGAAAGATTCTGCAGATCCTGCAGTGCCTGTGTATATCCGATACTGTCTGTTCTGACTCCGTCCAGTAAAATAGCTTTCATTTTAATCACCGATATCATGATAAGGTAAAAATCTTTTGTTTCCAATCACAAAAAACTGTGCTAATATAGTTAAGCACATGAGTGCTTAGCTCAGTTGGGAGAGCACTTCCTTGACGTGGAAGGGGTCATGGGTTCGAGTCCCTTAGCGCTCACTTTTTCTTTTTGTCAAAACACTTGCAGCACAAGTGCAAGACAGCTCAAAAAGCCTTTAAAATAAGGCTTTTTTTGATGCTTAAGGCATTCTGATATGCATTATGGATACAGCACAAATACAGCTTGATACGCAAGTTTTTGCGTATCATTTGCGTATCGTTTGCGTATCGGACAAATAGAAAAACAGGCGTTATTATTGAAAAGGTAGCTGAGAAAAGAAAAAACATCATGATTTTTTACTGACGTGACCATGATGTCCTTTGATTTTTGCCCCTGAACAGGGACATTAAGATATTTTATTCAAACAAATCATGAATGAAATGATCCTGCTTTTGCTGGTTGGCGGCATCATAAACATCCGTAAGTTCTTCTTTCCGGTAAAGTGATTCGAGATCGTGATTCAACTCGCTTTCCATTGATGCGGTTTCCTTTGTCCCTAGATCATTGTTGTTCAGAGTATGAAGACTGGAGAATACCGAGAATACTACATTCTGTAATTTTAGAAATCTCTCATTCAATTCATCGAGTTTTCTGCGGATCGGTGCAATGAACCGTTTCTCGATGACCTGCGTAAAAAGCATAGAAGGATCTTCATTGTAATCAGCAGCCAGTACGATTCTCTCCTTCATTCCGGGAATTGAGTACATCAATTTTGTTCCGAAGTATCTGAATATGGATTCGACCGTTTCGCGCAGGCTTCTGTTTTCATTTTCAAGTTCTGTCAATCGCTCTGGCGCAATATCTGCTTCAGCCATTTTGCGTCGGTATTCTTCTTCAGCCTGCCTGGAATATAACTCAATTCGTTTTTTCTGCTGTTCCAAATCACGCTGCAGAAGATCCAGTTTTACGGTCCTTTGGTCCAGTTCTTTCTCTCTTTGATTCAATGCATAGGTTTTCTGGGCCTGCTGCCTTTGCAATTCAGGACGTTCTTTCAATTCGGTTTCATAAGCAATTCCCAGTTTTGCTTTTTCCTGCAGCAGCTCATTTTCTGAAGATGTATAGGTTTTGTGATCGCCTAACAAAGATTTTTTCCCTTCCGGTAGCCGCCCGGCTGCCGCAGTTTCGGATTTTAACTGTCTGACAGTCTTGTTGCCGCCTTGCGCCTGCGTGATACCGGATTGTATTGACACGTGGTAACCCATGCGTTTGTCGATTTCTTTCTGCAGCTGAGGATGGAATCTGTTCAATTCATTTCTTCCGACGACAGCTTTTGCATTCAGCTTTTCAGTGCCATCTTCAAGTGTCTGCACCGGCATGAAACAAAAATGCATATGAGGTGTCTTCCCGATCTCATCCATATGGACATAGGAAGAAATAATATTCTTCCTGCCGTACATGCCAGCGAGATAGTCATAAACTTCTTCGAAGAATTTTCTGGAGTCGTTCTCCTTTACATCCTGTGGCTGAGTGATGATCCAGTCACAGGCGACATTCTGATTCTTCCTGCCGTTCGTGATAACCTCCTTCAGCCGTTTACTCAGAAACGACTTTTGTTTCAGAGGCTGATCGTGATCAGCCAGATTGTAATTGAGATGCGTTTTTGATGAATCGATATCCTTATTGGAAAGCTCATGTCCCGGTGTACGGTCGTAATGAATGAAAATACCGGTGACATCAGCCTTCGTATATTTTTCCACGTGAGCCATGTTATCCTTTCCGCAATGTGAGTATCTCCTGCAGAGATATGAACTGCCGGAGATTGCCGCCAGACCGAATTGAGCCTGTCTGGCGCTGAAGACCCTCCGGAGGACAAGTGTAACCAAGCGCGCTTGGTGTAACTTGCTACACCAAAGGCTTGGTGTTTCTTCACCTCCTGCGGAGGCTCTTTTCAGATATTAATTCCAGCTGTTTAAAAATCTGTTTTCAAGTCAGGACATAATGTCCCATTGTCATCGAGATGTGAAGATGGGACAGGAAGGTCATTACTGTAATGGAATATTCAGATGCCTTGATGCCGGCATAACGGTCATGAACATCTTATTTTTCTGTTCGGTGAATGATCGTTCTCGATTCGCTGTTTTTCTTATTTGTAATGAATCCTGTTTTTTGCAGATCTTCTCTCGCTGTTCGGATTGTTTTGTTGCTGTAGCCTGATTCCGATAAAAGACCAACCATGATTTCTCCCGGGCATTCACCGTTGTACTCAGACAGGATCCGGAGAATCTCATTTGCACATTCCTGTTTTTTCGTCGGGTGATCCAGCTGGGCAGCTTCTTTACGCTGATCCCGGGCATCTTTGACGAAGTCTTTCATCTTTTTTGGCGTAGTCTCTACAAAATGCACTTTTCCTTCATCCAGACTGAATATGATTGTCGGTACCTCCATATGATTTGCGTAGCTTGATTTTTCCAGAGAAATATAACGCTGCTTATTCTCGTCGAAGCCGCACATCATGACGCTTCTTGCCTGATCCCATATATCTGAACTGTCCGCCATTTTGTCACGGCCGCTTTCACCGGGCCGTTTATTCGTATGCATAATGATCAGCACCGGCAGATTATATTTCGAGGACAGAAACCCAAGAGGCTTTAAGGCGCTTCGCATCTGGTTGCGCCGTGACATGTCAACGTTGCTGCCGATAAAACTCTGCAGCGGATCAAAAACGATGATTGCCGGCTGATACTTGCGGATGATCTTTTCAAGTTGGCTGCTTTGAAATGTTATATCGTGGCTGGTTTCTGAATCCTGTGCTGAGACGTATACATTTTTTAGATCTGCTCCGGCTTTCTCCAGGCGGGCGCGAATAATGTTTTCAGGATCTTCGCCGCTGAAACACATGACGGTATGCGCTGAATGCAGATGAGGATCATACCTCAGAAATGTGCTTTCGCCTCTGGACAGACTGGCAAGAAGTGAGATCCATATAAATGTTTTTCCGGTACCGCCGTCTGCGCAAAGCAATGTAATGCCTCTTTTAGGAATCCAGCCGGGAACAAGCCATTCAACAGGCGAATTATCAAGTTCCGAAGCAGTCTTCATGTAAATGCCATCATCTGAGAACAGATCCATTTGCTGAGGCTCTGTATAACCGGCTGTTACAGCAGCCTGGCTTTTCTGATCATCTTTCATACATTATGTACAGACCTCCAGTTTCTCGCCTGAATGGCAAGCCGGATATTTTCTTCAGAACTCAGATCATATCCGGCCCATTCTTCCATGAAATCATCCAGCCAGCATTTGCGGTAAATATAGTTTCTTCCTAATCTTCCGTATCTGAGCAGGCCGGCTTTCCGGAATGAATCAATCTTTCTGCCGTCTACCTGAAGATATTCGCCAGCTTCATCTCTGCTGAAATATTCCTGTACAATTTCTTTTTTCGCTTCTGCAGTCATTCGCTGTACTCCTTTCGATAGCTGCGGATTGTGGCAATGATCAGATCCTGTTCTTCTTCAGGAAGCTCATGTCTCAGTTTCTTTGAAAATGTATCTTCCCGCATGCCGAGCAGATCTGCGATTTGCCAATGATAAAGACCATATTCTTCCGCCGCAGAATAAATCCGCTCATTACATCTGGTTTTCGCTTTGCTTCTTCTGTATGAATAACCCATATACCCTCCAAACTGAAGTTGACAGTCTGCAACATCAACAACTACAATAAAAGTGTTACTTAATAACACTTTTTAGACAAGATGAATTTATGTGCCGGGCTATCACACTTTTGGAGGATGAGAGAATGGCGAAGCAAAGTGAAAAAATAAGATTCAGTAAAAAGCGGGTTAAATATATCTCTAAGCAGAATCATCTGAAACAGTCTGATATTGCAGATCTGCTGGACAGATCTCTTGATACAGTAAAAGGAATCTACCGGGAAGAAATGATTCTTCCCGATCAGCTGGATAGGCTCGCAAAAGAATTTGATGTTTCCGTTGAGTATTTAAAGGGAATGTTAAGCGAAAAGGCAATGGTGATGGATGATGGCACAAAATACATTGCAGGTGAAAAGATCGATGAAGACAGGGTTGATTTGGAAGGATTTGTGATTCCTCATTACAAGTATCAGCATTTCTGGGAGACGATGACAAAAAAGAGAAGTGTAATGATGGACACGCTGATCAAGTGGATGGAAGACTCACATGTTCTGATGACGACATCCGGCTATATTGATCAGGATTATGGTGAATGTATTGAATGCATTAGGAACAATGACGCATGGATCAGACAGGCAATGACATATCTGATTGTCTATTCCTGCGGGCCGAAGGATGAAATGCGGGAATATGTGACAGAAAAGTTCAAGGATTTCTGGGATAGTTCATACTCCGATATGAAGAATTCCAGAAGCAGCAAACAGACTGAGATAGATATTTACGAAGAAGATGGCAAAGACAGCAGCAAGATCTAAACGGAGTGAAAAATATATAACAGAACGTATCAGTAAAGCCGGAGCACATTCATTTGAGATATGTATCCGGATGTACGATCAGACTTTCAGAAAATCCATAAAAATCGATGATTTTGAGAGCAGAAAGCAGGCACTGCAGTTCGCATGCCAGCTGCGTGACGAAACTCTGCTTAAAATGCGCAGCGGATACTCCGTCAGCAACTTCAAAAAAGTATCCAGCCTTTATGAAAAAACGTTCGATCTGTTTCCTGTCAGGCAAAAGACCAGAAAGAAACACGACTATTTCTATAAGTACGGCATTGAAAGATACGGCGATAAGACGATTGACAAGATCACATCCGCCAATATTCAGGAATCCATCAACACATATGCCAGAACGCATACAAAGCGCCAGGTAGCGGGATTGCTGGCAGTATGGCGGCGTATATATAAAGCATGTGCAATGCAGAATATCAATGTGATAGACAGGACAGTTGCTGTCGTAATACCTGAATGCAGACAGGGAAAACATCGAAAGAAAGAAATCTCCGAAGAGGATCTGCAGACATTCTGTAATACATTGCTTTGTTACAACAGTTCATCACCCTCCGGAAGCTATCGATCCAAGGCGGTATATTATGCGATACAGATCATGTACTATTGCGGTCTGAGGCCGGCAGAAACCTTTGCCTTGATGAAATCGGATATTCATCTGGATGAGGGGTTCATATCCATCTCAAAAGCGGCACACAGTACGGTGGAAAGCATCCTTGAAATAGGCGCACCGAAAACACAGCAGTCAATACGCAATGTCCCCATTCCTGATCAGCTGAAACCGATTCTGGAAGAATGCGTCAACTGGTCGCTTAACAATATTCTTCTTTCGGATCGAGCCGGAAAACTGATGGATATTGATGATATCGACACACTGGTGGGCAATGTGGCAAAGAAGGCAAAGGTCACATTTACCCTGTATATGCTGCGGCATCAGTTCAGTACGGATCTTCATAACGCCGGTACAAATCCGGCAGTGATTCGCGACCTGATGGGCCATGAGTCAGCTACGATGTCTCTGGATTACGCAGTATCGGATGAAAAAGACAGAATTAAGGCAATTAATCAGCGCAACGCTGAAAAATATGAATAGATTCAATATTGCAGGCGCATGCCTGCTTTATTGTTTTCGGAGTTCAATTTACTCACCGCAATGATCAATTTACTCATTTTGCTGATAAATGAATAAATTGAAAGTGTAAATGATGTGATATACTTCAATTGCATCAAATATATCGTAAATGAGTAAATTGATTCTGAAATGAGGTAACTGAATGAGAGAGTTCAACTACAAAAATGAATATGCAAAGCTTTTAACGCCGAACATTGTGAATATGCTGACAGTGATTCATGAGTTCAAAGGTGAACAGACTTTGTTTCTGGAAGCTGAAAGTGATCTTCTCACACAGCTGCTGGAGATCGCAAAGATCCAGAGTACGGAAGCGTCCAACCGCATTGAAGGCATCATAACAACAGATGAAAGACTGAAGCTGATTGTACGTGAAAAAACGATGCCAAAAACACGGAGTGAAAAAGAAATTGCAGGGTATCGCGATGTACTGACTACGATCCACGAAAGCTATGATTACATTCCGCCCCGCTCATCCATGATTCTTCAGCTTCACAGGGATCTGTATAAGTTCAGCGGCATGTCAATCGGAGGAAACTTCAAAAACTCCGATAATGTCATTGCGGAGAAACTGCCAGATGGAACACAGAGGGTACGCTTCCAGCCGGTTTCAGCCTGGGAAACACCAGAAACGATGGACAGGCTATGTGATGAATTCATAAAGTCAGTCAGTGATCCGGAAATGGATCCGCTTCTTCTGATTCCTATGTTCATTCTGGATTTCCTATGTATACATCCGTTTAATGACGGCAACGGGCGCATGAGCAGGCTGCTGACACTGCTTCTGCTTTACAGATCCGGATACATTGTGGGGAAGTATATCAGTATTGAAAAACTGATCACTGATTCCAAAGAAACATATTACGAAGTGCTGCAGGAGAGTTCGTATGAATGGCATGAAGGCACAAATGATTATCTGCCGTTTGTAAGATATATGCTCGGTGTCATCGCTGCTGCATACCGTGAATTCAGCAGCAGGGTGAAATTACTATCTACAGGTGGTTTCACAAAAGCTGAGCGTATCCGGGAACTGATCAAAGATCATCTCGGGAAGATTACCAAAGCAGAACTTATGGAATTGTGTCCTGATATCAGTCAGGCAACGGTGCAGAGAACCCTGGCAGAATTGCTTGCAAATGGTGAAATCACCAAAATTGGCGGCGGCCGGTATACATCTTACATATGGAATGGAGAAGACAAATGATTACTGGAGAACTGAAAAACAGAATTGATGGCCTGTGTGATATATTCGCTGCAGGCGGATTGGTGAATCCGCTGGATGTAATCGAGCAGATTACGTATCTGATGTTCATTCATGATCTGGATGATTCAGATAACCTTAGAGCAAAAGAAGCAGCTATGCTCGGCCTGCCATACAAGAGTATCTTCGCAAGTGAAGTACAGATTGGCGATCGCACTGTAGATGGCCAGCAATTGAAATGGAGCGTATTTCATGACTTTCCTGCCGGCAAGATGTACAGCGTCGTACAGGAATGGGTATTCCCCTTTATTAAGAGCCTTCATGGAGATAAAAATAGTGCATATTCCAAATACATGGATGATGCAATCTTTAAACTTCCGACACCGCTCCTTCTCTCAAAAGTGGTAGATTCTCTTGATGATATTTACACATTAATGAATGAATCACAGTCTGCGGACGTACGCGGTGATACATATGAATATCTTCTTTCAAAGATCTCCCAGTCAGGACGCAATGGACAGTTTAGAACACCGAGACATATTATCCGTATGATGGTAGAACTGATGGATCCGAAAGCAGATGATGTTATATGCGATATAAAAACACCGGGATTGATACAATTTAATTATTCCTCCGCCGGTTTTGCCGCTTGAGGGGTAAGTTGGCGTTTGAGGGGTAAGCCCGGGAAGTCGGGGTGTCCCGGCTATTTTTATCGGTAGAAATGTTCATACATCGTCGGTATAATAAACGGCGGGAAATCGGAATTTTGTGGAGAAGAACATGTATATCCAGCAAATTAGAAATGCGACATTGAAAATCATGTATGGTGGGATCACCTTTCTGGTTGATCCTTGGCTTCAGGAACAGGGAACTGGATTCTCAGCTAAAGCTGTCAAGCCGGAAATGCAAGAGATCAAATGTCCGATGAATGCTTTGCCAGACAGCCCTGAAAACATTCTCAGGAACATTGACTATTGCCTTGTGACGCATCTTCACTTTGACCATTTTAGCCCGGATTATCTGCCTCAGGATCTTAGAATCATTGCACAGAATCGAATGGATGCAGAAAAGATTCGGGAGATGGGTTTTGAAAATACAGTCGCTTTTGAATCAGAGCTCTTGACCATAGGCGGTGTTGCGATCCACAAGACAAAGGCAATTCATGGTGACAACGATAAAGTTGTTGAAAAGATGGGTGAAGTCTGCGGCTATGTATTCGAAGCTCCCGGAGAAAAGTGTCTGTATCTTGCTGCTGATACGATTTTCTGCTCAGAAGTGGAGCAAACAATCAGGAAGTATTACCCGGAAGCTATCATTCTGAACTGCTGTGAAGCGACTACACCGCTGGGCAGATTAATCATGAATCTGTCTGATATCGAAAAAACATGCACGGCGGCTCCGCAGGCCATCGTGATTGCATCCCATCTGGATAGTGTCAATCATGCCTTGCTTACTCGAAAAGACATAATGGGGTTTGCAGAAGAAAAAGCCCTTTCGAGAGTTCGGGTTCCTGAAGACGGGGAAAGCATCGGTCTGTAAATTCCAATTTAACGAGGTAACCGCCATGAAGCAAATCACAAACAAAGAATATGAGGAGTGGCAGAAATACAAAGCGGAGAAAGCAAAGGGGCATGTGCTACTGCCGGATACCGTCCGGTTCATCTGCGAGGCCAACGGCTATGATGCAGAAAAGATCGGTCAGCACTTCCTTGAAATCCTCCCGAAGATCTGCCCACCTGAAGAGAGATAACAAAAACGCCTCCGAGCCGATGTGGTTCAGAGGCGTTTCTCTGTTTCGGTGATATATATTATTCATTTATCTGGAAGAGTGTTCATAGTTTATCCATTGACAAAAACACTCCTATATAGTAGAATTATAGAAACTACGATATAGGAGTATCTGCGATGAATGGTGGATTTTTAGTAACAAAAATAAAACAGCTTGGGGACAGGATTTTCGAGCGGATTTTATTAAAAAAAGGCATCGACGCCTTCAATGGCGCACAGGGACGTATTCTTTATTCGTTATGGCAGGAGGACGGTGTGCCAATCAAAACCGTGTCGGAAAAATGTGGTCTTGCCACTTGCCATCACATCGCTTACTACCATGCTTGAAAGAATGGAGAAAAGCGGCCTTATCCGCCGTGAACAGGATCAGCAGGATAAGCGAAAAACACTTCTCTATCTTACTGAAAAAGCACATAAATTAAAAGTTGATTATGACGATGTCTCTGCCGGAATGGGCAGGATCTATTATAAAGGCTTTTCGGAAAACGAGATTGTGCAGTTTGAGTCATATCTCGAACGCATTCAAAAAAATCTTGAAGGGTGGCGTGAAGAATGAGCATTTGTATAAAGGATCAGATACAGAACATGAATCTGGTCATCGGCTGTACTGTTGGCTGTCAATACTGCTACGCCCGTAACAACGTGAAACGCTGGCATATGATCGATGATTTTGCCAAACCGGAGTTTTTTCCGGGGAAGCTCAAAATGATGGAAAAAAAACGTCCGCAGAATTTTCTGCTAACCGGTATGAGCGATCTTGCCGGTTGGCAGGATGAATGGCGGAACGAGGTGTTTGCGAAGATACGTGAAAACCCACAGCACCAGTTTCTCTTTCTGAGCAAGCGACCTGATTTGTTGAATTTTGATACAGACCTTGATAATGCGTGGTTCGGAGTGACGGTAACGAGAAAGTCAGAACTATGGAGAATCGATGCTCTTCGGAAGAATATCCGGGCAAAGCATTATCATGTGACATTTGAACCGCTGTTTGATGATCCCGGTGAAGTAGACCTTTCCTGCATTGATTGGCTCGTTGTCGGTACCATGACCGGAGCGCAAAGCAAGAAGGTGCGTACCGAGCCGGAATGGGCATGGTCACTTACGGATCAGGCACACGAAGCCGGAATTCCCGTTTTTATGAAGGAAGATCTTGAACCTATCATTGGGGATGAAAATATGATTCAGGAGCTGCCGGAGTCTTTTAATAAGGTATTGGAGGAACAAAGAGCATGGCACAGATAAATATGGACGGCGTTCTCATCGGTGAGGTCGAAACAAAAAATATCATGACAAAATCCAGTCTGCCCGTGGGCGGATATTCTGTGAATCCCTACGTGGGATGTACCCATGCCTGTAAGTACTGCTATGCTTCCTTTATGAAACGCTTTACTGGACATACTGAAGAATGGGGAACCTTTCTCGATGTTAAGCGTTGGCCTGAAATAAAAAATCCGAAGAAGTATTCCGGTCAGCGAGTGGTAATCGGCTCGGTCACTGACGGATACAATCCGCAAGAGGAGCGGTTTGGCAATACAAGAAAGCTGTTGGAGCAGCTTATCGGCAGCGGTGCGGATATCCTGATCTGCACGAAGTCCGATCTGGTAGTGCGTGACATTGACCTGCTGAAAAAGCTGGGACAGGTTACCGTTTCGTGGTCGATAAATACGCTTGATGAGAATTTCAAAAACGAAATGGATGCCGCAGTCAGCATTGAACGCAGAATTGCCGCCATGAAAAAGATATACGATGCAGGTATCCGCACAGTCTGTTTCGTATCTCCCGTATTTCCCGGCATCACAGACTTGGAAGCCATTTTTGAGCGTGTGCATAATCAATGCGATTTGTTCTGGCTTGAGAATCTGAATCTGCGAGGCGGCTTCAAGAAGACAATTATGGATTATATTGCCGAAAAGCGTCCTGATCTTTTGCCACTTTATGATGAGATATACAACAAGCATAATCGCAGCTACTTTGAAGCATTGGAGAAAAAAGCGGAAGAAATGGCAAAGACATATGACTGTCCGTTCGTGGATAATGAAATGCCATATGGCAGGGTTCCGCAGGGGCATCCAGTAATAGTGGATTATTT
>CADABS010000029.1 GCA_902786245.1 uncultured Erysipelotrichaceae bacterium | reverse complement strand
CTTAATGGTTCCGACATTCCGTCATGATGGATCCGACGTTCCGCCACGATGGATCCGATTTCGCCGACTTGGTAGCTCCGCCGTTCCGGCGTTTGCAATTCCTGCGGATAAAACAAAATATGCCCTTTAATGGCAGATTATGGCATAATAGAATGGAATATCTGTCAGGGGGAACTTGTATGTCCACAAATTATGAAATGCTTCTGGGACTTTCGCAGAAACAGATGAGTTCATTCATCCGCTCGCTGATTACCAAAGAAGCAAGCAAGTACATTGACTGGAACGCATGGCTCGGTTCCGAAGATCCGGAACCGCCGTACATCGGCAGGCCGGCATTCGTCAATGCAGAAGAAACAGAAAACCCGTGCATGATGCTGGAGGAAACAGAAACCGACGGCCATCTGTACCGGACCATATACCGCCTGCTGCCAAAGGGCATGGTGGAAAAAGAAACACTGCCGGCTTATCAGGTCCGTCTGGAAGACGAAGACGAATATCCTGAATACTTCGAAATTGAAGAACCGGCCGCAGAGGAACCGGAAGTTCCCGTACAGGAAGAGCCTGTTACGGAAGAACCGGCTGTCGAAGAACCGCAGGCGGAAGCACCGGCTGCAGAAGAAGCACCGGCTGAGGAGGAATACATTCCCCGCCATGCCCGCAGCGAAGCACCTGCAGTGCAGGACGAAGAGCCTGTCATTGAAGAACCGGTTACCGAAGAACCTGTCATCGAAGAACCTGTCATTGAGGAACCTGTCGCTGAAGAACCGGAAGATCTGCTGGATGACTTCCTGCTTGATGAACTGAGCGGTGCGATCGCCCAGGCAGAAGAGAACGAAAACACGGTCACGATGCGTCTCCAGAAGATCGATGAGGAAGAAGAAGAGCGGGCCAGAGAAGCTGCTGTCTTCGCCCTTGATTTCGATGAAAAAGAACTTGAAGAAATACCGGTACTGACGGAGGACAGCGAACCTGCTGAGAAAGCTGCACCGGAGGAACCTGTTCTGATTGAAGAAACACCTGCAGAAGAACCGGAAGACGATGACGATGATGAACTCGTACTTCCTGAACCGGAACCGCAGGAAAGAAAAACCGATACGCATACATTCACAGCACCCCTGCTGGCGGATGATCCGCGGGTCGAAGAAGATGACGATGATGATATCGAACGTCTCAGTGAACTGGTCAATGAACTGACCGGAAGCTATGACATCGTCTCGGAAACTTCCATGGACGAAGATGATGACGATGATGACGAAGAAGAAGAAGACGGACATGTCATCGGTGAACTTCTTTCCTCGCTGAAAGAAAAGTCGGAGCTCTTCGATCCGGAAAACCCGGAAGATCTGGAACTGCCGACCATCGCCTTCACATCTGTTGTAGAAGACTGAAGAGAGCCTGAAAAGGTTCTCTTTTATCGTTCAGCAGGCATGAACTTTGATATAATGAGTCAGTGAGTTTGGAGGTTAGTATGAAACTGAATGTAGCAGTATTCTTCGGCGGTGAATCGGTTGAACATGAAGTCTCGATCATTTCAGCCCATCAGGCAATCGAAGCACTCGACCGCAGTAAATATAATGTGATTCCCGTCTATGTCGCAAAAGACCGCAGAATGTACTGGTCGGAAGAAATGCAGGATATTCATTTCTTCACCGGCAGATCGCTGGCAGAGGTATGCGCCGCTTCGGAACAGATCGAATTCGTTCCGGAAGGAAGCCGCACCATCATGCGTCCGGTGAAATCAAAGCTGTTCGGCCAGAAAGAAATTTCGGCAGTGGACGTCGCCATCCCGGTCATGCACGGCACAAACGGCGAAGACGGAACGATTCACGGATTCCTGGAAATGATGAAGATTCCCTATGCGGGATGCGATATCTTCGGTGCCGCGATCGGTCAGGACAAGGTCATGCAGAAACATATCCTGCATGACAACGGTCTGCCGCTGACAAACTGGTTCTGGGCTTACAGCTGGGAAATGGATGAACACCAGGATGAAATCCTGGCCAAGGTGCACAAGCTGATCTATCCGGTCATCCTCAAGCCTGCCCGTACGGGTTCCTCTGTCGGCATTTCGATTGCCCACAATGATGAAGAATATATTGCCTGCTTCAATGAAACAAGTCAGTATGATGAAAAGGTCATCACCGAGAAAGTCGTCAAGCCGATGGTCGAAATCAACTGCTCGGTTCTCGGCAATTCCGAAAATGCAAAGGCATCTGTACTTGAACAGGTCGGCCACGCATCTGCGGATGAGCTGCTGAGCTTCAAAGACAAATACCAGAGCAGCGGCGGATCCAAAGGTTCCAAGGGCGGAACCAAGGGTTCGGAAGGCATGGCTTCTGCCGCAAGAATCGTTCCTGCCCCGATTAGCGATGAACAGACAAAGCTGATCCAGGATCTGGCCCTGAAATCCTTCCGGGTTCTCGGCGCTTCCGGTGTCTGCCGGATTGACTTCATGATGGATGCCGAGACGAAGAAAGTCTATGTCAATGAGATCAATACGATTCCGGGATCGCTTGCCTTCTATCTCTGGGAAGCCAGCGGCGTCACATTCCCGCAGCTGATGGACAGGCTGGTTGATCTGGCACTGGACAGACAGCGGGTCCGTGAACGCATGACATTCTCCTATGATACAGATCTGCTGAAAACATACAGCGCTTCTTCAGCCAAGGGAGCCAAAGGCGCAAAGATGTAAGAAAAAAGAATCATTGTCAGTGAGCGCGGTGCTCATAAGACAGTTTGAAGAAAACTGATTTGGGCATCTGTCTGACAGGGTGGTAAAATAAGCATTCAAAAAAGAATCATAAGGAAAGCGAAGTCCCAAAGCAAGTTTTTGACGAGCTTTGGGACTTGTTATTATTTGTGGGAATCGGTCAATCAAGTGCAGTTACAATATCTAAATGAGTTGTTCCAGCGATTAATCAATCTCTTTTCATCATATCGAATTAGCTCGGGATTAAAACAGTTTCCCACCAGTCAATGTCTTTTATTGCGGGAACAATTCTGAATCCAGCTGGTCATGCTTTGCTTCCCAATGGTAGTCGTCCGCGATTATCAATAAAACTTTTGCAGTTTGTGGAAAATCCAGTTCCATTTTTCGCGCATACTCCCGATACTGCAACTCTTTTTTTCTTTCGTTTAGTCCATCCTGAACAAAACGAGCACCGCGCGAATACAACCATTCGAAAGCTATACTGCGTGATAAATCATCATTAGAATACCTTTCTAGCGCAGTTCTAATCAGTATGTTCGCTCCTTTATTCCTTGATTCATCGCACAGGCCCCTTAATCCCTCAAAGTCCCGATTGGGATGATCTTGACCCCGTCACCTCTCGTATAGGCCATTTCTCCACCAGTGATAACCATGAGCAGATCCGGCTCGCGGAGTGGGACTTGTGTTTCTTTCTCGTTGTATTTCTTGATAAGCTGTTTGAGCTGAAGAAGGTGAGTCGCGCCCTCTTCTATTTCTTTACTTCCCAGCTTGAACTCGATCAGCGCATAGCGGCCGTCGTCCAAATGGAGTACGGCATCCGCCTCAAGATCATACCTGTCATGATAATAGGACAACTTCCCGCCGAGGGCCTGTGAATAAACCTTCAGATCCCGGATGCAGAGGCATTCAAAGATGAAGCCGAAGGTCTTGAAATCGGTCTGCAGATATTCAGGCGTCAGGCCCATAGCAGCCACAGCGATGGAAGGATCGGTAAACTCGCGCTTTTTGCCGGAGCGGATCACCGTCGCAGAACGGATCGCCGGACACCAGGCCTCGACATCTTCAATCACGAAGAGCTTTTCCAAGGCGTTCAGGTAATTATCCATCGTGGCTGAGGTCATGCTGTCCGCATTGGCAGAAACATCTTTGAAAATGTTCGTTTTCTTAGCAAGCGTCGAAATGTTCCGCGCATAAGATCGTAGGATCATGTTCGTCCACACAGGATTCCGCTGAACCCCATCCACCGTGGAAATATCTGATTCGCAGATGTTGTTGATATAGTCGCGGGCAATCAACAGCTTGGCGGCGTCGCTCTTCCTGCGCAGTGCACCCGGCCAGCCGCCGCGGCAGGCTGCAAAGATCAGTTTTTCAATTGTCAGACTTGATGTGATCCCATCAATGTCCAATGATGGATTATTGAACAAAGATTTCAGCGAAATGCCGCCGTTGGATTCTTTTGACTCGAACAAACTCATTGGATACATTTTCATGCGGGAGATTCGTCCGGTACCAGAGTGCATGATCTTGCTGTTGTCAACAGAAGTCGAGCCCGTGAGAATAAACAGACCTTCTTCCTGCCGCTGATCTACCACCGTACGCACGGCATCCCACAATACGGGAGCGACCTGCCACTCGTCAATCAGACGTGGGTTTTCTCCGCGCAGGAGCAAAGAGGGCTTGGTATTGGCCGTGGCCATATACCCCTCTCTGCGGTCGGGATCCTGCATCCGCAAAATGCTTTTCGCTTGCTGCTCTCCCGTTGTAGTTTTTCCGCACCATTTCGGTCCCACGATCAATGTTGCGCCAAATGCTTCGAGCCTTAAGGCAAGTTCTTTGTCTACAACTCTTGGTAAATATTCTGGCATAGTAAAATACCTCCGAGAAAAAACTTCTAATCAGATTATACCCCTTCCTTTGTATTAGGCCAACGACCGTTTTGCTTTTTTGATCCTATTTATTTTGCGTTTTTGATATATTTTAGTTCGAGAAATTGACCAGGTGAGAACACATGCTGATAATCAAGCAAAAAGGAACCTCGACACAAATATCGTTTATTAATCATATCTTAATGCGACCTTAAGAACTCACCAACTTGAAAAGACTAAGGAAATCAACTATAATCAGTCGACAAGATAAGCATCATTCTGTTTCAGTCAAATTGGAATCTACTGATTGCAAAACAAAGGAGTTATACATGGATTGGGAATTGAGTATTCGACATCTTATATGTGGTTATATTCCTGTATTCCTTGCTTTGGTAGTATACTTTGTACTAACAAGCAAAAAAAACTATCCAAAAGTCATATCATAGCTTCGTTCGTGTTTTGCTTTTATCTTATCGGGATTCTTACAATGACAGGGATATGGCATCTTGAATCATTTGCTCCAAGAATTGTTTTTATTCCTTTTTGGGATATGATAAGCGGACCGGTCGATACCGTACTAAATATCCTTCTTTTTATTCCGCTTGGAGTTTTTCTCCCGATACTGTATAAAAGGTATAACTGCATCAAAAAAGTTATATTGATAGGCTTCTTATTTCATTGTCCATTGAACTGGTTCAAATGTTCGAATGTGGAGCCACAGACATAAATGATTTGATAACGAACACCCTTGGCGCATGTTTGGGTTTCTTCATCTCGAAGTACCTTTGCAGACTTATCCCAAAATCATGGATTAAGTCTCTGCAAATCGACGGTGCTCAATGCAGGAACGAATTACTTCTGTTTTGCATTATCTCGTTTGCGTCTATGATAACAATTCAGCCCCAAATATACCATTCTTGGTTTAGTGCAAGCAAGGGCAGCGGAGAGATCAGCGCCTAGAAGTAATTCAAGCGCCATGATAGCATAAAGATAATAAACCGAAGGAGAAAAAACAGGATCTTACGCAAAGTCAGTGAAATACGTCTAAACGAGAAGGCACCGATAGTCATGCCGTCCCTGCAAAACAATATAAAACTGTCTTACGACCCGTGCCTTTGATGGCAGTGATTCTTTTTCATTTCTTATTCGTCTTCGAATCCGAAGCCGTCCCAGACCGGTTTGCCGCTGTAGATCTTCGCTTCTTCCTCGCCTTTCAGCACCCGCAGAACGCCTTTTGCCAGTGCTTCCATTTCGCATTCACCGGGATAGACGGCAATCGGTGCCAGCCATCCGCAGTAGTCCTGCAGCTGTGCATGGATATCTTCAAACCGCATCAGTCCGCCGGTCAGGATAATCGCATCGACTTTGCCGTGCAGAACCATTGTCATTTCGCCGATGCACTTGGCAATGCGGTAGATCATGGCATCCCATATGAGATTGGCTTTTCTGTCGCCTTCTTCAACCATGGCATGTACGGTATCCGAATTGGATGTGCCGAACCAGGAAGAGAAGCCGCCGGTAACAGAACAGAGGTCTCTGATTTCCTTCTCCGGTTTTCCATAGAGGAAACGGAGTACATCCGTCACTGCCATACCGCCCATGCGGGTCGGTGTGAACGGACCTTCGCCGCCGGCACCGTCAATGGCATCGATCATGACACCCTTTCTGTGGGCAGTGACCGAGATGCCGCCGTCGATATGACAGGCGACCAGGTTCAGATCTTCATATTTCTTTCCGATTGATTCCGCATATTTGCGGCAGGTTGCCTTCAGATTGAGCGGATGGGAAGCCGCATGTCTGTAGCACCCCTTCACACCGGTCACGCGGGCAAGATCCTGCAGTTCATCGGTAACGGTCGGATCGATCATGTACATCTTTCCGCCGTAGAGCTGCTGTACCCTCTGGGCAAGCTGCACACCGAGCATCGACGCATGGTAGAGTTTTCCCTTGCAGGCTTTGGCATCCTCAATCAGCAGATCCGTGATTTCATAGGTGCCGCTGACAACGCTGTAGCATCCGCCGCCTCTTGCCGCAATCGCATCAATGCCTCTCAGGTCGATGCCGTTATCCTTCAGGAACTCCTGAATGACCTCCATGCGGTAGTCCACCTGGTCATTCAGCGAGGGAAACTGACGGAGTATTGTCGAATCATGGAAGACATCGCAGTCAAACTGCTTTTCATCGTTTTCAAACATCGCCAGCTTTGTCGATGTAGAACCCGGATTGATCACAAATATTCTATATGTTTTCATAGTGTATAAAATATCACTTTTTCCGTATAAAAACAAAGGCATTTCCATGCATATTTTCAATACTCTTCAATGATATACTGTATAAGAACAACAAGGAGGGAACATTATGTCCACACCGCATAACAGTGCTGAAAAAGGTCAGATCGCAAAAACCGTATTAATGCCCGGAGATCCGCTCCGCGCAAAGTACATCGCCGAGAATTTCCTCGAGAATCCGGTGCTTGTCAATAATGTCCGCGGCATCGGCGGCTATACCGGTACATACAAAGGCGCTCCGGTAACCGTCATGGCTTCCGGCATGGGTATGCCCAGTATCGGCATCTATTCCTATGAACTCTATAAATTCTATGATGTGGAAAATATCATCCGGGTCGGCAGTGCCGGTGCCTATGATCCCGATCTGCATATCTATGATGTCGTGCTCGCAGATGCGGCATGGTCGGAATCGACATTCGCAAAGACACAGTGCGGATATGAGGGAGATACCACTTACCCGAGCGAATCCCTGAACGGACTGATTAAGCAGGCGGCTGCGGAATGCGGCATCACCCTGCATGAAGGCACGATCCACAGTTCCGATGTCTTCTACCGGGAGACAAAGGATTACATGGATGAAGTGATCAATGTACATCACTGCGCAGCTGTCGAGATGGAAAGCTTTGCCCTGTTTGCAAACGCAAAAACATGCGGCAGAAACGCCGCATGTCTGGTTACTATTTCCGACAGTATGGTCACCCATGAAGATACAACTCCCGAAGAGCGGGAAAGAAGCTTCAATGACATGATCAAGCTGGCTCTGGAAACAGCCCGCATCGCTGCCTGAAAAGGCAGCTTTTTTTTACAGATCTGAACAGGACGGGAAACCGTAGGCGCTATTGGCATGGGTACAGGCAGAGACGATTGCCTCCGCCATGCAGCGGGCTGCCAGCGTACCTGCCGCATTGAGATCCGCGCTGACGCCGCCGCTGCTCATGGCATAGATCGAATCGCCGTCAAACTGCGTATGTACCGGAACGATACTGCGGGCATAGCCGTCATGCGCCATCCCGGCGATCTTTGTCAGTTCGGTTTTATTGAAGCTGCCGTTTGTCAGGATCACGCCGATCGTCGTATTCTTCTGAAACAGATCCGGCTTCTCTGCGCACAGGCCGTATATCGCTTCTTCGGCACTCAGCCATGTCTTCGCATCTCGGTCATACATGCCGGCAGTTTTGCGGTGCGTATCGGGATCATAGACATCGCCGACCGCATTGACTGCGACGATTGCACCGACTTTGAGACCGCCGCACTGATAGCCTGCATAGCCGATACCGGATTTCATGGCATACTGACCGCCCAGCACCTTTCCGACGGTCGCACCGCATCCGGCACCGTAGTTACCTTCGCGGAAATTTCCGGCATGAACACAGGCTTCATAGGCCAGATCTGCGTCTGCCCGCCGTTCGGAGGTACCGGCGCCAAGGTCAAACAGACAGGATGCACAGACGATCGGCACGACGCCGAATCCGGTCGGAAAGCCGATATTTCTTTCTTCCAGCCAGCGTACTGCGCCTTCTGCCGTCTGCAGACCGAATGCGCTTGATCCGGAGAGTATGACCGCATGCACGCCGTCATTGGCTGCCAGCGGATTCAGCAGACCGCTTTCTCTTGAAGCAGGCGCACCGCCCCGGATATCGATGCCGGTGACGGCACCTTTTTCTGCCAGGATTACCGTGCATCCGGTTCCGGATTCCGTGTATTCCGCATTGCCGACGCGGAAACCGTTAAATGCGTCCAGTGATATTTCTTCAATATATTTCATAGGCAAATCCCCCTACTCAGTGTAAAACAAAAGATGCCCTCTGCGGGCATCCTTTTCATTACAGTTCAGATTCCATTCTGTCCAGAACGGCCATGACACCGTCTGCGACTTCTTTGATTGTTTCTTCCTGGAACGGATTCTTCAGATTCGCTGCCTTGAGCAGATCGAAGTAGCCCAGACTTCCGCCCAGTCTGCACAGATGCATGTAATCTGCCCATGCGGCTGTACGGTCATTCTGCATCTTCAGATAGAACTGCAGAGCGCAGATCATTGCCAGGGCATAGTCTACATAATAGAACGGATACATGAAGATGTGCTGTTTCTGCATCCAGAAGGCGCCGCTTTCAAGGAATGCATTGCCGTCATAGCTTCTCCACGGCAGATAGATCTCTTCGATCTTTTTCCAGATGGAACGGAAACCTGCCGCATCCGGCTGTTCGCCTTCAAATACACGGTGCTGGAATTCATCGACGCTGACAAGATATGTGATATTTGCCAGGCTGTCTGCCAGGTGTTCATAGGTATATCTTCTGTCCTCTCCTTCCGGATAGAACAGCTTGTACCAAGGCTCCGTGAAGAATTCCATACCCATGGAATGGATCTCATTGATCTCGGATGTGGAATGCATGTATTCCTGCAGTTCCTGGCAGCGGGAAGCAACATAGCCTTCAAAGGCATGGCCTGCTTCGTGTGTCAGAACTTCGGTATCCGCACTGGATTTATTGAAGTTGGAGAAGATGAACGGAGACTTGTATTTGGCCAGGCTTGTGCAGTAGCCGCCCAGACGCTTGTTCGGACGTGTCTCCAGATCGAACATCTCGTGTTCGCACATGAAGTCGAAGAATTCGCCTGTTTCCGGAGAGAGTTCTTCATACATCTGCTTTGCGGCCGCAATCATGCCTGCCGTATCTTTATCCGGTGTGGAGTTTCCGCCCGGGAAGAACATCTGCTCATCATAGTATTCAAAGTTCTCAACGCCCAGACGTGCCTTCTGCGCAGCTCTGATCTTTGCGGCAGCCGGAACAATGTACTTCTGGACTGCATTGCGGAACTTCTCGATATCCGCAGAAGTATAGTCAAAGCGGTGGCGGCTGAGATATGCCATCTCAATGAAATTGTTAAAGCCGAGCTTGGCAGCTTCGGTGCGTCTGAGTTCACACAGGCGGCCGTAGATATCTTCCAGCCGTGCCGATGCGCCTTCATACAGATCTGCCCAGGCCATCATCGCTTCTTTTCTTTCTTCGCGGTCAGTGGAGAGCATATGCTTCAGAAGACCGTAGAAGTTGCATTCTTCTCCTCTGAACATTGTCTTGCAGGAAGCGGCTGTCTTGGAGTATTCCGTTACCAGTCCTGCTTCAGCAATCTTCTCATCGATGATATCCTTGCTGTTGGTGCGGATATCCGCATCAAGGATCTTGAACAGCAGATCGCCGTATTCCTTTTCAAAGTCAGCTCTGTACGGGGAAGCCGCCAGCGCTTCATTGAATTCCTTGAGAATAACGGACAGACGCGGTGTCAGATCATGGAAAAACTTCATTTCTCCGGCATAGAATTCGTCCGCGGTATTGATGTCGGCACGGATCGATGCGATGACATTCATCGTTCTGAATTCGGTCATGATATCCTGCCGTCTGAAGAAAGCAGCTTTCGCTTCTTCGTAGGATCCGGCATTTTTCAGGGCTTCGAGCTGTGCATGCAGATCGGATTTGACCTTTTCCCCATCCGGGCGGCTGTAGGCAAGATTCTTAAATACATCCATGGTTATCTTTCTCCTTTAAAAAACGGGAACGGAATTTCTGATCCGTCCCCGTATGCAATCTGAGATCAACGATGCGCCATCCACCAGAAGTACAGATATACAAGTACCATGACTCCGATGAATACAAGCATAAACGGAAGAATAACTTCGATGATCGCAATCGTCATTGCGACGACATCCTTGAATCCGAAACCTTCCAGATTCTGCTTTATTCTGTCCTGTTCTTTCTTTTCGCGCTCCAGTTCTTCCCGGAGCTGATCCGAACCGATACTGTACTGGCGGATTTTCTCAACGTCTTCATCAACCTTCTTTTTGTTTATGAAAAACATTCTTTACTGTTTGCTGGTCCGTTTTTCAGCACGTTCCATCGCATAATGGCAGCGGACGAAATGGCCGCTTTCAATCTCGACATTCGGCGGAACTTCCTGTGAACACTTATCCGTCGCAAACGGGCACCGTGTATGGAAACGGCAGCCGCTCGGAGGATTGCTGGGTGACGGAAGATCGCCCTGCAGAATAATGCGGTTGGCATTGTTCCGCTTGGTCGGGTCGAAGGAAGGTGCCGCTGAGAGCAGAGCCTCTGTATACGGATGCGCGAAATGCGTGAAGATCTGTTCCTTGGAACCGATCTCAACGATTTCACCGAGATACATAACGCCTACGTCATCAGAGATGAACTTAACGACAGAAAGGTCATGAGAGATGAACAGATATGTCAGTCCCATGTCTTCCTGCAGGTCTTTCAGCAGGTTGATGATCTGCGACTGGATCGAAACGTCCAGCGCCGATACGGCTTCGTCGCAGACAACGAATTCAGGATTGACTGCCAGAGCTCTGGCAATGCAGATACGCTGTCTCTGACCGCCGGAGAACTGGTGCGGATAGCGTCCTGCCTGTTCCGGGAACAGACCGCACTTGTCCATCAGTTCAAATACGCGGTTCATCATTTCTTCACGGTTGGCAACGACCTTGTGCTCAAGCATCGCTTCACCGATGATATCATAAACCGGCAGACGCGGATTCAGTGAAGAATACGGGTCCTGGAAGACGATCTGCATCTTTGTGCGGTATTTCTTCAGTTCAGCATTGCTGAGCTTGTAAATATCAACACCGTCATAAACCATCTCACCGGCTGTAGGATCCAGCAGTTTCAGCATGGTACGTCCGGTCGTGGATTTGCCGCAGCCGGACTCGCCGACGAGGCCCATGACCTTACCCTTGCGGATATTGAAGGATACATCATCGACCGCTTTGACATCGCCGATCTTTCTTGAGAAGACGCCGCCTTTGATCGGGAAGTATTTCTTCAGATGACGAACTTCAATAAGGTTTTTATCTTCTGTTGTCATTCTTTCTTACCTCCTGTTACGAAGCAGCGGACAAAGTGTCCCGGTTCGACTTCAACCAGCTCTGCTGTGCCCTGTCTGCATTTGTCACAGACAACGCCGCAGCGGCTCTGGAATGCACATCCGACCGGCAGGTCAGACAGGTCAGGAACGTTGCCCGGAATAACATTCAGACGGGTAGAGCTTGTGCTCATATCCGGTCTGGATGAGATCAGACCGCGTGTATACGGATGCAGAGGATTTCCGAAGATCGTCTCAACATCAGCAAGCTCAACAACTTTTCCTGCATACATGACCATGACGCGGTCAGCCATTTCAGCAATAACCGAAAGGTCATGGGTAATAAACAGAATCGATGTATCGATCTTTTTCTTCAGATCGTTCATCAGGTCAAGAACCTGTGCCTGGATCGTAACGTCGAGCGCTGTAGTAGGCTCGTCCGCAACCAGGATCTTCGGCGAACATGCCAGGGCCATGGCGATCATGACACGCTGACGCATACCGCCGGAAAGAGCAAACGGATATTCATTGACAATACGCTCCGGATTCGGAATACGTACCATATCAAGTGCTTCGATCGCTCTTGCATGTGCTTCTTCTTTGGACAGACCCTGGTGCAGCATCAGTACTTCTTCAATCTGCATGCCGATCCGGAAGACCGGGTTCAGGGATGTCATCGGTTCCTGGAAAATGTAGGAAATCTTGTTGCCTCTGATTTCTCTCATTCTCGCATCAGAGATTTTGAGCATGTCCTCACCTTCCAGCAGGATCTCGCCGCCTTCGTATTTTCCCGGAGGCGTTTCGACCAGTCTGGCCAGCGACATGCAGGTGATGGACTTTCCGCATCCGGATTCGCCGACGATGCCGAGCGTCTCACCCTGATATACTTCGAAGGAAACATCATCGACAGCTTTGACGGTATTGCCGTTGCTGTGGAAGTATGTCTTCAGATTCTTTACTTCAAGAAGCGGTTTTCTTTCATTCATTTCTGTCATACTCATCACTCCTTATAACTGCATCTTCGGGTCGATTGCGTCACGCAGACCGTCACCGAGAATATTGAAGCACAGGATCGACAGGAAGATCATTGTTCCGGGTGGAACCCAGTACCACCACTTGCTCTTCAGGATCAGCAGGTTGCGCGCTGCCTGAATGAGGTTGCCCCAGGTCGGAGTCGGCGGGGAAACGCCCAGTCCGAGGAAGCTCAGCGATGTTTCTGTCAGAATAACGCTTGCCATGGACAGTGTGACATAAACGATGACATATGCCAGAACGTTCGGGAACAGATGCTTGAAGATCTGTCTGAAATTGGAAATGCCAAGCGCCCGGCAGGCTTCCATATAATCCATTTCACGCAGGGACAGAATCTGTCCGCGGATGATACGTGCGATCGACGGCCAGGAAAGTATGGAAAGGATGAAAATCAGAACCTTTACGGATGTGCCGAAGATCGACTGCAGTGTAATACAGATCATCAGGAACGGGAAGCACATGAATACTTCACTGATACGCATGATGATCGTATCAACGATACCGCCGAAGAAACCGGATACAGCACCGAGAACAATACCGATCACACATTCAAGCGCTGTAACCGAAATCGCAACACCCAGAGAGATACGTCCGCCGTAGAACAGACGGACCAGCAGGTCACGGCCGATATTGTCGGTACCGAGCAGATGCTCTGCTGTAGGCGGAGAATCGGCTGCCGCAACATCTGTTGCCGAGACAGAATATTTGGAGAACATCGGAACAAGAATGCATGCCAGGGCAATGATGATCAGAATAATTGCACTGACGATTGCAAGTCTGTTTCTCTTCAGACGTCTCCAGACACCGCGCCAATACGAATCTTTCTTCGCAGACTGTTTGATAATTTCATTACGGTCTAATGTTGTCATGATTTCACCTCTCAGTCATAACGGATTCTCGGGTCAACGACCGCGTAGAGTACATCGGCTACGAGTGTAGCAATCAGCGTTGTCATTGTCAGCATTGCGTTGATTCCAAGCAGCAGCGGATAGTTTCTGGTGTTGACCGCTTCTACCGACAGTTTGCCGACGCCCGGCAGAGAAAAGACTGTTTCAGTCATCAGAGCACCGGAGATCAGACCGGGAATACGGAATCCGAGCAGTGTAACGATCGGAATCATCGCGTTTCTGAATGCATGTTTGTAAATAACTACCTTTTCGTTCAGACCCTTCGCCCTTGCGGTACGGATATAGTCGGAACGGATAACTTCCAGCATACTGGAACGGGTATAGCGCATGAAGCTTGCAGTTTCGGCAAGACCGAGAACGATTGCCGGCAGAATCAGATGATATGCCATATCGCCGAGTCTTGTTAAGAACGGCGCATGCGCCAGTGTAGCGTTGGATAATCCGAAAATCGGGAACCAGCGCAGATCGATTGCGAATACCTTCAGCAGCAGCAGTCCCAGGAAGAATGTCGGGAATGCAAGACCTGCCAGTGAGAATACAGTCAGTACATTATCGACTGCCGAATACTGCCTGGTGGCACTGACGATACCTGCCGGAATGCCGATCAGCATCGACAGGATCATAGCAGTCAGCGCAAGAGCAAATGTACATCCGATGTTCGCGCCGATAACGTCAACGACCGGTTTGTAGTGCTGGTTGGAGAATCCGAAATTCCCGTGCAGCGCCTCAACGATCCAGTTCCAGAATTTTACATAAAAAGGCAGATTCGGATCCAGTTTTTCCTGAAGCGCAGCGCGCATTTCCGGAGTCATTCGGGGATCCATAATATTGTCTGTAATGGAACCTGGCGCTTTACTTATAATAAAGAACAGTATAAACAGAATTCCAAGAAAGACAGGAATGATCTGCAGAATCCGCCGGATCAGATAATTTTTCATAGGATACCTTCCTTTCCGTAGAATCTCGTAACGTCATCTGCCCGAACACAGGCAGCTGTGCATGAGATTTTAACTAAGCAATCGGCAGCGCCGCCGCATGTGCGTACGCTGCCGATAATTGATTATGTTACTTTAGACTTCAGTTCGATTACTGAGCAATTGTAACGTTCTTGACCAGTGATGTCCAGTCTGTGTAGACGCCGATGTCATCCAGTCCGGAAACCTTGTCGCTGATGCCCCAGATCTCTGCACGGTAAGCAACGATCGCTGTCGGAACGTTTTCGTTCTGGATCTTAGCCCACTCTTTGTAGATTTCTGCACGCTTAGCCTGATCAAATTCCTGCTTGCCGGCGATCATGAGTTCCTGAGAACGTTCATCTCTCCAGCTTGTGCAGTTGTAAGAACCTTCATCAATGGAGTCGCCATCGAACAGTCCGCCCGTCGGATCCGGGTCAACACTGAGGGAGAAGCCCATTGTGTAGATGTCGAAGTTCTTTTCGCCGTGGTTGCCAGCCTTTGTTGTAGCAGAAACTGTGTTGAAGTCCATCTGCTTAACGATCAGGTTAACACCGATCTGTCCCCAGCTGTCGAATGCCAGTCCGGACAGTGTTGTCGGCCATGTAGCTTCAGGATAAACCAGCCATTCAACCTGCAGCAGATCGCCGTTTGCGTTCTTTCTGCATTCGATTGTTGAACCGTCTGTTCTTGTAACTGTTTCACGCTCTGTCCAGCCTGCATCGTCCAGGAGCTTGTTAGCCTTGTCGAGGTCATAGCTGTAAGCATTCAGTTCATCGTCACCAGGATATGCCCAGGATGTCTTGGAGATCGGAGCCATACCGAGAGCTGCCAGTTCATCTGCGCCGTATTCCTGCTTCAGGAAGCTCGGTCTGTCAAGAGCATACAGCAGAGCCTGACGTACTTCTTTCTGGTTCAGCTGCGGTCTTGCAGTGTTGAATGCCATGTATGTGTAGCCGTTAGCCAGGTAGGAAACGAGGTGGATGCCGTCTGTCTTGCCGACTTCTTCAACGTTTTCCTTCTTTGCCTGCAGCTGGCAGAAATCGATTTCGCCATTTGCCAGGGAAGCCAGCAGTGTAGCATCTTCTTCAATGTTTACGAAGTTGACGCCGTCGATCTTTGCAGCATTTGCAGCATCCCAGTAGTTTTCGTTCTTGACGAGGATGACGTTCTGCTTAGCAGCCCAGCTGTCCAGAGTCATGATACCGGAGCCCAGAGGCTTTTCATTCAGCATGTTCAGACTCTGCCAGTCACTGTGCTGATAATGTTCCTTGGAGATGATGCCGTATGTGAAGTTTTCAATCGCAGCCGGACCGAAATCATTCGGTGTGATAACGAATTCGATTGTCTTGTCATCGATAACGTTCATCTTTTCAATAGCTGCACCGACAGCAGTACGAGGACCTGCATAGTCAGCTTCTTTGATTGTGTTGTAAGTGAACTCGACGTCAGCTGTTGTCAGATCAGTGCCATCGGAGAACTTGATGCCGTCTTTCAGTGTGAATGTGTAGGAATGCTTGTCTTCATCGATGACCCAGCCGTCCTGCGCCAGTTCGCCGACATAACCGCCTTCCGGATCAACATTGACCAGACCTTCGAAGATCAGATCGCATACCCAGGCGTCATAAACGTTACTGGAAATGATCGGGTTGAAGGCTCCTTCGAATCCGGAAACACCGAAACGAAGGATCTGCTTTGCATCTCCGCCTGAACCGCTGCATCCTGCCAGAGCAGACATAGCGAGAACAGAACTGAGAGCAGTTGTCATAAGTTTCTTGTTCATATCTTTCCCTTTCTTACGAACTTACATGTTCGAATACAGGTATTATAAACAAGTCATGCGTGAAACAAAAGCCTTTTTTCTTTTTTGCATGAATAATTATTGAATGTTTTACAATTTTTTATGAAAATATTTTCACGAAATATTCAGTTGCTTTTCACAAAATCTCTGTATTCAAAACGGAAACACCTGTTTTTGAACTGCGTTCAATATAAAAAAGGGGGCATGCATTCATGTCCCCTTCTGTATCAGATGATCAGGCTTCTTTTTTTGCCTTTGCTTCTGCGATGACCTTCTCGGCAACATCGTTCGGAGCCGGTTCATAGCGGTCGAACTTCATGACATATCTGCCTCTGCCCTGCGTCATTGCGCGCAGTTCGTTTGCATATGTCAGCATTGCCGCAACCGGAACTTCTGCCTGAATGACCTGGTCGCCCTCGTCATTCATCTCCATCTCCATGATCATGCCGCGTCTCTTTGTGATGTCGCCCATCAGCGTGCCGGTATATTCTTCCGGTGCTGTGATCGTGACTTTTCCGATCGGCTCGAGCAGGGTCGGCTTTGCCATCGGCATCGCCTTGTTGTATGCCAGACGGGCTGCTTCCTTGAACGCGACTTCCTTGGAGTCTACCGGATGGTAGGATCCGTCATACAGCGTTGCCTTGACACCGACAACCTTGTATCCGGCCAGGACACCGTGTTCCATACAGTCTCTGAGTCCCTGTTCTGTCGGCGGGAAGTACTGTTTCGGTACGGCACCGCCGAAGACTTCTTCTGCGAAGACCATTTCTTCGGAATCGCACGGTTCGAAGCGGACCCATACGTCGCCGTACTGGCCGGCGCCGCCGTTCTGCTTCTTGAAGCGTCCCTGTGCCTCTGCCTTGCCGCGGATCGTCTCACGGTACTGGACGGTCGGTGTCTTTGTTTCAACTTCAACCTTGTACTTGGACTTCAGCTTGGAAACGATCAGATCGATGTGCTGGTCGCCCAGACCGTAGAGCACCTGCTCATGTGTCTCTGCGTTATTGTCGAGACGGATCGTTCCGTCTTCCTGCATCAGGTTCTTGATACCGACAGACAGCTTGTCTTCGTCAGCCTTTGTCTTCGGGCTGATCGCATATCCGAGCATCGGCTCCGGATATTCGATTGCCGGATAGTGAACGACTCTGTTCTTTGTGCAGAGCGTATCATTGGTTTCTGTCGACTGCAGCTTGACGACTGCGCCGATATCGCCGGTGAACAGCTTTCCGACACCGATCTGGAACTTGCCGTTGATGACATAGATCTGGTTGATCTTTTCATTTGTATCCTTGCGGGAGTTGTATACCTGCGAGTCAGAGCTGAGAACGCCGCTCATGACTTTCAGATAGGAAACCTTGCCGACAAACGGGTCGACGATCGTCTTGAAGATGAATGCGGACATTGCTTCATTTTCATTCGTTTCCATGTCAATCGGTTCATCCTTGGCATTCAGTGCCTTGACACGGCCCTTTTCCGCATAGCTCGGGAAGTATTCGGTGATCAGGTCCATCAGTCTTTCGACACCGATCTGATCTGCTGCGCTTCCGCAGTATACCGGACGGATTTCGCCGCTGCGGACACCGATGCGGAGTCCCTTGGCGATTTCGTGCTCATCGAACGGTTCTTCCATGAAGAACTTTTCCATCAGTTCATCATCTGTCGAAGCGATTGCTTCAGCGATTTCCGCATAGTATTCTTCGACCTGGTCAGCCAGTTCCGCCGGAACTTCCTGGGGCTGGGTGCGGTTGTTGAAATACCATGCCTTCTTGCGGAGGATGTTGACAGAGCCTACCGGCTTGCCGTTTTCAACGATCGGCATTTCAAACGGAATGACGGATTTGCCGAACTTGTCGCGCAGCTCATTGAATACCTTGTCGAAATGCGCATGTTCATCATCCATCTTATTGATGAAGAAGATGGTCGGCAGCTTTCTCTTGTTGACAGCTTCCTTCCAGGCTCTTTCGGTTCCCGCTTCGATGCCTTCCTTGCCGTTGACAACGATCAGGGCATTGTCGCCGACATTCAGACCGGTGATTTCTTCACCTTCATAGTCCATGTACCCCGGTGTATCGATGAAGTTGATCTTTCTGTTCTTCCATTCAACCGGTGCCAGATGGCAGTATACGGACAGTCCGCGCTTGCCTTCTTCCGGATCGAAATTCAGTGCGGTCGTACCGTCAGCCGCTTTTCCGAAACGTTCGATCTGCTTATTGAAATACAGACATGCTTCGATCAAAGAACTCTTGCCTGCGCCGGAGTGGCCGATTACCACTACGTTTCTTACTTCATTTGCTAAATAGTCTCTCATCATTTCACCTCAGATTATTTCAGAATATCCTTCAGATCCGCGAGGCATTCCTTGCGGACATAATGGATCGCCATATTGGCATTGTTATCCTTGATTTCCTTGTCTGCGCCGTGTTCGAGCAGCTGGTTGACAAGACTCGGATAGCCGATATATGCAGCTCTCATCAGAGCTGTGCAGCCTCTGAGATCCTGGGCATTGATATTTGCGCCATGGTCGAGAAGATAATTGATGATATCTGTCTTGTAGCCGTTGACCGCTTCCATCAGAGCGGTTCTGCCCTGCTCGTCGACTGCGTTGACATCCGCGCCTTTGGAAACGAGATATTCAACGACTTCGTCTTCACCGAGAAGCGCAGCACGCATCAGCGCTGTTCTTCCTCTGTTATCATGCGAATTGACATCTGCACCGGCATGTACCAGCATTCTGCAGATTTCTACATGTCCTTTTTTGGCAGCTCCCATCAGAGCTGTTTTATTGTTTCTGTCCCGCTGTCTGGGATCCGCGCCGTTATCAAGCAGATACCGGACAATATCTTCATAGCCGCGCTTCGCACTGCGCATCAGTGCTGTACGGCCGTCGCCGCTTGCCACGTTGACATCAGCGCCTTTGGAAACCTGGCTGCAGACCTTGGCAAAATCACCGCTTGCCGCTGCGTCGAAGAATTCCTGATTTGTCTGATCCATACTTATACCTCCTGTGATCAATCAGATTCCATGCTGTAAAAAAGATGGACGCACCGCATCCATCTTAAAAAACATGTGAAATGTCAGATACAAACCCATTGAAAAGACCGTATGCCTCCTGGCTTTCGCTGTTGTTCTGTATAGCAAAAAGCAATTCTACCCGAACCATTATTAATCAACTCCGATCTTTTTGTTCTGGAAATATATCTGTTCTTATTGTACCCGAAACAGACAATTCTTCAATAGATAAACCCGATTCTTTCTCTCAGAAAAAACTTTTCAAAGAAAATTTCTGAAAAGTTTTTCAGCGCTGTTCCCTCAATATACGCACCGCTTCCCGGTAATCCGGCATATGGGTTCCGATCAGGGCATAGAACCGGCGGGAATGATCGCCGATGAGCATATGGGCATATTCATGCAGAAGCACATAGTCCAGGCACACCGGCGGATAATGGATCAGCCGCAGCGAGATGCGGATGGATGCTTTTGCCGGTGTACAGGAACCCCAGCGGCTCGTCATCCAGCGCAGCGTGATCTTCGGCAGCGGTTTTCCGTTTGCCCGGCAGATTGCTTCATCCCATTCGTTCCGGCGGTCTGTGATCATGATGCGCAGCTGCTGCGCGGCAGCTTCATAGAATACGCTGCGGATGGTATCGGGACTGCTGTCGGGTATGATGAAACGGATACAGTCCTCTTCCGCGATCATGATGCACTCATTCCCCTTTTCAATGATCACCGGCAGTCTTCTGCCCAGCCAGCAGGCTGTCTTTCCGTCTTCACCGCACAGGGTATGTTCCTGTCTTCTGTTTTCCTTCTGCTCTGTCTTCCGGATCCAGTCTTCCTTTTCTCTGATAAACGCAAGGATCTGCGCTTTTGAGACCCGGCGGGGACAGGTAATATGCAGGTCGCCGTTATCCATGACCCGCAGATACATATTTCTGTTCCTTTTATATTCAATCAGTACGTTTCTTTCTTTTCCGGCCGCAAAAACACTCATGGCATGATTATATCAGTTTTTATTCTTATACAGAAATGGTATGATAGCCGCACGTCTGTTTGAAGGAGGGTACGCTATGGATCAGATCAGCGGCAGGACATTTCTCAGTTTCAGTCTTCTGGACAGTCTCTACTGGGCCTTCTATGCGGCATTTGCGGGATATATCACAACCTATTTATTAAGCTGCGGCATGAGCAGTGCGGTACTGAGCCTGACCCTTGCGGCATTCATGGGCATGTCGTTCATCGGTTCCTTCTTCTGGGGCAGCCGCTGCGACAAAGCCGGTACAAACCGGAAGATATTCATTCCCGAGTTCGCCGCCGCCATCCTTGTCGCCATGGCCATCTATTTCCTGGCGGAAAAGAATTATATGATTTCCGCTCTGCTGTATCCCCTGTTCGGCTTCCTCTCGGCACCGCTGGGATCCAATCTGGATTCCTGGATGCTGCGGAGCTTCAACCGCAGTGCTGCGGTCTACGGAAGAGCCCGGGCAGTCGGATCGGCCGGCTATGCCGTTGCCATGCTTGTATGCGGACAGCTGATCACCGTCTTCGGCTACATGGTGATTCCGGCAGCTTCCCTGTTCTTTGCGGCAATCGTACTGCTTATTGCCTTTCTGACCAGAGAAGAGCCCTATGAAAATATCCGTTCCAGGGCAGGCGGCAGTCCGAAGGATCTGCTGAAGATCCGTCCTTACATGTATATGATCATCATTCTCTTTCTGTCCGGTCTGGCCATTTCCCCGATCAACAATCTGAAGATCGTCATCCTGGAAAGCGTCGGCGGCGATGTATCGAATCTGGGCATGGATGCGTTTGCCGGTGTCATGCTGCAGGCATGTCTGCTGTTCATCTCCGGAAGCCTGCGCCGCCTGCCGCCCTATGTCCGTCTGTTTCTGGCAAGTCTGTGCACGCTGATCACAGCCGTCCTGACTTTCCTGGCTGTCAATCCGCTGATGATCATTCTCGGCACGGTCATGAACAATATCGGCTACGGTCTGCTGCTGCCGACAATGCGTCAGATCACGGAGAGCACCGTCTCCGGCACATTGAAAAACACCGCCCATGCGATGTGCGATGCGACCTTCGGAAGCTTTG
This sequence comes from uncultured Erysipelotrichaceae bacterium, assembly GCA_902786245.1. Classification (GTDB taxonomy): domain Bacteria; phylum Bacillota_I; class Bacilli_A; order Erysipelotrichales; family Erysipelotrichaceae; genus Bulleidia. Next base: position 14,322 of record CADABS010000029.1, on the reverse strand, counting down.
CCGGAATCATTGCCCTGCTCTACAGCGGTTCCCTGATGGATGCTTTCGGGGCCAGAAGCGCTGCCCTTCTCGGTTCCTTCATCATGATCATTCCGGTCATCATGTCTCTTGTAAGCATGATCATAGAAGCAAAAAAATCTGTCTGAGCATCTGCCGTTCTTTCACAGGAACGGTTTTTTTATTTTTTCATGGTCATTTCTGCGGATGCGTGCGTATACACAATACAGCAGGAGGTTTTACCATGGATAAAAAGAATGTCCGGACGACAGTGCAGTGTCTGCTCTGCCTGATCTGTCTTCTCGGACTGAACTGTATTCTCTTTCATTTCTATGTGCAGGTGAAAATGGACATGCGGACCGTATGGATCGCTTCCCGGGATATTCCGCCCCGGACCGTCATCAAAGAAAAAGACATGACTTCCATCCGCGTGCCTGGAGCATATCTGATGGATCATGCCCTGACGGACAGAAAGGATATTCTCGGCCGGATCACGGACATCCAGGGCAAGATCCCGGCCGGCTCTGTCTTCTATAAAACAATGCTGTTTGATCCGGAAAAAATACCTGATCATGCCATCCGTCAGCTGCAGCCGGGACAGACCCTGTACACCGTAAAGCCGGATGCGGCTTCGCTCAGCAGTCTGATTGCAGGAATGCGCGCAGATATCCATTTTACCGCCGAGCGGAAAAACGAGCCGGCGCTGACCGGGTGTCTGATCCGCCATGCCTGCATCGCTTCCATCCGGGACGCCCGCGGGGTGGACATCAATGATCCGGAGAGTTCCGGCATACCGGTCATGGCAGAACTGGCGGTCTCTGCCGGAGATGTCGAACTGCTGTCCTTTGCCGAAACATGCGGCAGTCTGCGTCTGTTTGCCTCCGCCGATCCTTACGGTACAGACCAGGAAGCACAGGCCGATGAAGATTCAGAAGTCATGCAATGGCTCAGCAGCCGCCGGGAATCCAAAACAAAAGATTAGGCAGTGTACACCATGAAGCACAGTAAAAAACAGAAAATGATGTATTCTGCATCCAGGAGGAAACAGAATATGATCATTACAGAACGCTCAGACTGCCACGTTTCCGGATGCGTCAGGAAAGAAATGTACCGCTGCCCGGATCAGCCGTATTATGCCGTATCGATTCACAGAAACAGCCGCCCGTCCTATTACGGGGAATTCACGGACAGAGACAGGGCGCTGCACAATTTTGCCGTGATGTTCGATCTTGCCCGCACCGTATAGTAAAAGCATCCGGAAATGACCGGATGCCTCAAAACAGATGATACAGGAACCGGCGTGCATTCCGCACGGATGCGGCAGCTGCACGCACACCCTCAGCCTCCTTCCACAGAGACATGCCGTCCGGCTAAGACAGACTGCATGTTCATACTGAGAATGTCTGACCTGACAGGCGAATGAACCTGTCATTCATTACCCTATTTATATTATAGCAGAGACGGAATGTTTCTGCTATTTCGCGCTGAGATACTCGTCAATGCCTTTGGCGGCTGCCCGGCCTGCGCCCATTGCCAGAATGACCGTTGCCGCACCGGTGACCGCATCGCCGCCGGCATAAACGCCTTCTTTCGTCGTTCTGCCGTTTTCATCCGCAACGATGCATCTGCGGCGGTTGATTTCCAGTTCCTTCGTTGTCGAGGAAATCAGCGGATTCGGCGATGTGCCCAGAGCCATGATGACGCAGTCGCATTCGATATCAAACTCAGAGCCTGCGACCGGTACCGGGCTTCTTCTGCCGGAAGCGTCCGGTTCCCCCAGTTCCATGCGGATGCAGGTAATGCCGCTGACCCAGCCTTTTTCATCCGTATGGATCTCGACCGGATTTGTCAGCAGATCGAAAATGATGCCTTCCTGCTTTGCATGTTCGACTTCCTCTGCTCTTGCGGGCAGTTCCGCTTCGGAACGGCGGTAGACGATATGGACTTCCGCCCCCAGACGCAGCGCGGTTCTGGCCGCATCCATGGCTACATTTCCGCCGCCGACGATGACGGCTTTCTTCGCCTTCATGATCGGAGTGCGCGAATCATCGCGGAAGGATTTCATCAGATTGGAACGGGTCAGATATTCATTGGCCGAGAAGACACCCATTGCCTGCTCGCCCGGAATATTCATGAATCTAGGCAGACCGGCACCAGAGCCGATGAATACCGCATCGAAGCCTTCTTCCTTCAGCAGTCCGTCAACGGTCGTGGATTTGCCGATAACGACATCGGTTTCAATCTTTACACCGAGCGCTTTGACATTTTCGATTTCTTTTTCGACGACCGCATCTTTCGGCAGACGGAATTCCGGAATGCCGTAGACAAGTACACCGCCGGCCTTATGCAGTGCTTCGAAGATCGTTACGTCATAGCCCATCTTGGCCAGATCGCCGGCGCATGTCAGTCCGGAAGGACCGGAACCGATGACCGCGACTCTTTTATTCTTCTTTTCAGCAGTGACTGCAGGCTTGAGTCCGAGTTCCTTGGCAGTATCCGCTACATAGCGCTCCAGCTTGCCGATGGAAACCACCTCGCCTTTGATGCCGCGGACGCATTTGCCTTCGCACTGCGATTCCTGCGGGCAGACCCGGCCGCATACCGCCGGCAGAGCCGAAGCACGGGAAATGACTTCATAGGCACCGGCCACATCCCCTTCTTTCACTCTTGCAATAAAGCCCGGAATATCAATGGATACAGGGCAGCCCTTTACACAGAGCGGATTTCTGCAGTTCAGGCAGCGCTGTGCCTCCGCTTCCGCTTCTTCTTTGTTATAGCCGAGACAGACTTCCTCAAAATTCTTCGCTCTGACTTTCGGATCCTGTTCACGAACAGGTACTTTTTTCATCATATCAATTGCCATGATCATTCCTCCTGTTCTCAATTGCAGTTTCCGCATCCGCCATGATGCGTGCTGCCTTCTTTTGCCGCAAGATACAGGCGTCCTTCTTCGGTTTTGTACTGTGCCATTCTCTGCATTGCCTGGGCAAAGTCGACTTTATGTCCGTCGAATTCCGGTCCGTCGACACAGGCGAATTTCACCTGTCCGTCAACCATCAGACGGCAGGCACCGCACATGCCGGTTCCGTCGACCATGATCGGGTTCATACTGACAATCGTTTCGATGCCGAGTTCCTTCGTCAGCTGACATACGAATTTCATCATGATCATCGGTCCGATTGCGACGACTCTGTCAAAGGTTTTTCCTTCATCGATCAGTTTCTGCAGGGCAACGCATACATTGCCGGCAATGCCGTATGATCCGTCATCCGTGCAGATATGCAGATCGGATACTTCACTCATTTCTTTTTCGAGAATGATGATATCTTTTGTTCTTGCACCCTGGATGCAGTCAACGGTGACGCCCTGTTTCTTCAGCCATTTCAGCTGACAGTAGACAGGTGCGGTTCCGACACCGCCGGCGATGAAGCAGATTTTCATCTTCTTCAGTTCATCCAGCGGAATTTCCGTCAGATCGCTGGGTCTGCCCAGGGGACCGACGACATCCGCGAAACAGTCGCCTTCATTCAGCTGCGACATTCTGTATGTTTCACCGCCGATGACCTGAAAAACGATCTGTACCGTACCGGCTTCGCTGTCATAATCGCAGATCGTCAGAGGAATTCTTTCTCCCTCTGCATCCGTGCGGACGATCAGGAACTGTCCGGGCAATGCATGTTTAGCGGTTCTCGGCGCTTCAACATCCATCAGATAGATATTGGGCGCCAGACATTCTTTTTTGAGTATTCTGAACATGGTATCCTCCAAATCTATACTAATTATAAAAGAATGAAGGCAATCGATAAATCGCAAATCATCACTTCATGCATCAGTTTCGGTTATGAATACAGTACAGAAAAAAAGCGGTTGTTTTCATTTTGTGTTTATGCTATGCTTTTTTAGCACATGGCGGCTATGGTGAAGTTGGTCAACACACTGGATTGTGGCTCCAGCACTCGTGGGTTCGAGTCCCACTAGTCGCCCTGCGTGAACCGGCCTGAACAGGCCGGTTTTCTTTTTACCTGAAGAAAAAGACTTCCGTGAAGTCTTTTATCCTATAACAATGACCTTTCCTTCTGCCGCCGGATCATCCATGATGATTTCCGATACAGACGGTACGCTGATCGATCCGCTACGGGGATTCTTGATACTGATGATGGGTGCTGTCAGGACCGCTTCCACATCTGATTTCTCAAATGCAAGATCGGCACCGTCCATCCGGCAGCTGATCAGTCTGAGTCCTCTGCAGCAGCACAGCGGCTGGGTACCCGAGATCACGCAGTTTTCAAACGTGATATTTTCGCTGTACCAGGCCAGGTATTCACCTTTGATGGTACTGTTTCTGACCGTGATATTGCGGGCATGCCAGAAGGCATCCTTTGTGTCGAATACACAGTTTTCAAATACCGAATCTTCTATATACTGGAACGAATAGTTTCCGCTGAGCGTGACATTGTCAAACTGCAGATGATCGGAGCACATCATGAAGTATTCACCGGCAAAGCTGCTGTCCTGTACCCGGATGCCGTGCACCGACCAGCCGAATTCAGCGGAATGCACATCGCAGCCGCGCATGCGGACATCCGCGCACTCACGCAGTGCTTTGATTCCATGCAGTTTTGAATCCAGTATCTCAAGATCCCTGGAATACCACAGCGCTGCCCGGCACAGCTCCGTCATTTCGCTGTTTTCGATTTTCAGATGCGTATCATGCAGAGCGGATAGCGCAGGTTGAAATAGCTGTTTTCCACCTGTACATCCGTGCATTCCTTCAGTGCGCTTTCACCGTCTGCGGGCCCGTCGAACCGGCAGTCTTTCACAAGAATGCCTTCGCTTCCGTACAGTGCCCGTTCTTCGTCCATTGTCCGGTTTTCAATTGTTTTCATTGTCTGTTAAATCCTCATTCTGCTGTAAATGTGACAGTTGCATCGCCGCTGCCCAGAAGCTGTTTCAGTTCCGGCTGTGTTTTATCCGTGATCCTGCCGAGTTTTGTATATGCCCATGTATTGGATCCGTAGAATACGACGATCTGATCGGATGAATACAGCACGATATCCCCTGCTTCGGTCGTCATCTGCACATCATCGGCGGGCAGCGCAAATCCGAGCGGGCCTACCTGTTCAAAGCCGCCGTACATGTGCATATTCACATGGATATCCTTTTCTGCGGCTTTCTGCTTCAGCATGGATACTGCTTCATTGTCTTCAAACGCAACGGACACTTCCGTGTCATTGATTATCATTCTGATCATCGTCTCCTCCTGTTTTTCTTCTGCGGTTTCTTCCGTGACTGACTCAGCTGTTTCCTGTTCCTGCGGCGCTGCCGCACATCCCCACAGCAATGCCAGCACCGCAGCGGTAACTGCCGTTTTCTTCATCTTCTCTTCTTCTTTCCGCTGACCGTATAGGTCAGATAATCGAGGCATTCGATCTTCCGCTGTTCTTCATGCATTTCATCCAGAAGCACCTGCCGCAGACGCTGTACACTGCGCATGGCCTGCTCATTGTCGCCGTTTCTGAAACAGCACAGGATCTTCGCAATATCCTGTTCTTCGCATCCGGCTGCGGTCAGATTCTGCCGCATTTCCTCTTCCGTGATCATATGCTTTTCTTTTCCTTCGGCTGAAACGGCAGCGCAGCAGCGGTCACTGCAGCGGAGATGATATAGGTTACTGCATAGCCCAGCGTTTCCGATGTACTGCCGAACAGTGCCGCTCCGAAACCGTTGCCGGTATTCTGAAACAGCATGAGCGTACTGCCGGCTACACCGCGTCTGCTTTTATCCACCGAGGAAAGCACATACGACTGGGTCAGCTGGATAAACAGCGTAATTCCGATACCGATCAGTACCGAAGCGGTCATCATCAGTACCATGCCATAGGCAAACGCGATCAAGAGATTTCCCAGTGCAAGTATGAGAATGCCTGCCGTGATCAGGGTCCGGATGGAGAAATGCCTGGACAGTCTTCCGGCAGCCAGCCGGGTGACGATCATTGCGATATTGTTTACGCTCAGAAACAGAGAGATGCCTGCGATATTGCGTTCCATGCCGGCTGTCAGGACAAAGTTATTGACGGCACTGTTTCCGGTATATACGAGAAATGCGGCAATGCAGGGAACGATGACCGACATCTCCAGGATCGTATGAATGGAGAATCCTTTCTTCCGGCCTTCCGCTGCGGCAGGATGATAGTGCTCATGCATGAGGCAGGCAAATACCACCGAAACTGCGGAAGATGCGGCTGCCATCAGAAAGAATGCCTGAGATGACAGATGTTCGTAGACCCACAGACCGACAACCGGAGAGAATACCGCCGGCAGAGATCCGGCAATGCCGAAATATCCGATTGCCTCGACCAGTCTTTCCTTCGGGGAAACATCCGCTGCGACCGTCGGCGGTGCCGGGAAGAAAATACCCTGGGTAACGCCGTTGAGGATACGCAGCACAGTCACTGCCGGAAGGCTGTTTCCGAACAGCACATAGCCGAACGCATTGAGTGTATACAGCACCGCACCCAGTACGATCATTTTCTTTCTGCCCCAGCGGTCGATCAGCGGCGCCGTCGCCAGTGCGGTGATCAGATAGGTGACCGTCAGTCCGGTCGTCATCAGTCCGGTTGCGGCATTTGTCCCGCCGATGTTCAGAACATGCACCGGCAGAAGATAGATCAGCGCAAAGTTTGTGAATGACGCAAAGATCACGCATAGATTGAGCAGAATAAAATCCCTGTTCCAGAGTTTTTCCATGTGCGGTTCCTCCTGTACCGTTATTGTAGGAAGAATGCCGTATATGCACAAATGCTTATAACAGATACTTATCTATGCTAATATCGAATAGGAGGATAAAACGATGGAACTGCGGATCATTGAATATTTCCTGGCCGTCGTCAGAGAAGGAAACATCTCTGCCGCTGCCCAGACCCTGCATATATCCCAGCCCGCCCTGTCCAGGCAGCTGAAAGATCTGGAAGAAGAACTGGGCGTGACCCTGTTTGAAAGAGGAAACCGGAGAATCGTTCTGAGCGAAGAAGGCATGATCCTGCGGAAACGGGCGGAAGAAATCATCCGGCTGGTGCACCAGACCGAAAAAGAAGTGACCGAAGTACGCAACAGCGTCAGCGGCGATGTATATATCGGCGCCGGCGAATCCAGCGCGTTTCATTATGTTTCCAGAGCAGCCGGAAACATCCGCCGTCTGTATCCGGACATCCGCTTCCATATCATATCCGGCGATACCAGAGACCTGATGGATCTGCTTTCCCGGGGTCTGGTCGACTTTGCCCTGATTTTCAATGACTATGACCATTCCCTGTACCAGGGAACCGAACTGCCGCAGAAAGATGTCTTCGGCATTCTCATGCGCAAAGATGCGCCTCTGGCCGAAAAAAAAGAAATATCCGCTGCCGATCTGGAAGGAATACCGCTGACCGTATCGAGAGCCTCCCTTCCCTTCCTTGACAGCTGGAATCTGCAGATCGCCGGCACATACAACCTTGTATTCAACGCTTCCCTGCTGGCGGAAGATGCCGGAGGATATGCCCTGGCTTTCGATCAGCTGGTCCACACCGGCAAAGACAGTGCATTGTGTTTCCGTCCCCTGACACCGGAGATTTCGGTCAGAGGTACGGTGATATGGAAAAAATACCAGGTGTTCTCACCGGCATCAGAGCTGTTCATACAGCAGCTGAAAACAGTCATCAGTGAAGAGGAGGCTGCCTGAGCAGCCTCCTTTTTCCGGTTTCATATTTTATCGATGTAGACCGTTTTCCCTGTATCCAGACAATAGACTGCCAGGCGTCCGCCGAAGACGCAGCCGCAGTCGATCGCGATATGATTGTTCTTTTCCAGAACTCTGCCTGGTGTCTTTTCCGCCAGTGTCGGCCGGTGGCCGCTGACCAGATACCGGTCCGGGAAATACACCCGGTCATAATCCGGGGCATGGAATATCATTTCATCGACGGAATAGGAATCCAGATCCCGCTCCGGCGAGAAATTGTCCAGACCGGCATGGAGGAGAACATATTCCCTTCCGCCGGCTTCTGCTTCTTCATACAGCGCGAATTCGCCGAGATACTCCAGCAGTCCCTCCCGTTCGTCTTCTGACAGTGCCAGAAATCCTTTCAGCGAAGTCATGCCGCCGTCATTGAGCCAGAGTCTGGCGCTTTCCAGGTCTTCTCCGGTCAGCGTCGCAATCGATGCATCAGTGATCTCAACACCGAGTCTGCGCACGACGGTCATCATGCTGAATTCATGATTGCCGAGAATGGGATATACATTGTCCCGGTACATCATATCCTGCAGAACGCGGATGGGCTGGGGACCTCTGTCGACAATATCTCCGAGCACAAACAGACTGTCTCTGCTGCTGAAGTGCACCGTATTCAGAGCCCTGATATATTCTTCATAGCATCCGTGAATATCGCTCATCGCATAATACATACCTTACCTCCCCCCCCGTCATGAAAACCGCCGTCCGGCGGTTTCATTCTGTTTTACTCTTTATGATCTGCCAGAAAGGCTGCCATTTCCTTATCGAAATCTTCGTCGGATTTCTTTTCCGGTTCCGACGGCAGGGTCAGCACGATTTCCGGTTCTTCTTTCTTTTCTTCCTGCGTATTGAGGAATGCGTCCATCTGTTCTTCAAAGGACGGTTCCGCTGCAGGGGCCGGTTCTTCAGCCGGTGCATGTGCAGGCTCCGGTTCCGGTTCAGGTTCCGGTGCAGGTTCTTCCTTCGGCATCGGCATGATCAGTTCCTGTTCCTTTTCATAGGCTTCCAGTTCTTTGTCAAATTCCGGATCTGCCGGTGCATCATCGACCGAAACAGGCTCTGACGGAACGCCGCCTTCCACTTCTGCCTGTACGCCGCATTCTTTCAGCTGCCGGACATACTCTTCTGCAGCTTCATTGGAAAGACTGGTGAACAGCACTGCCGGCAGTTCGCTGATTGCTTTCCGGGCGCCGACAAAATCAAGTCCGGTAACGTCACGGACAATGGTAATGGCATTGGTCATATTGTCATAGCCTTTGACGACGACCTTTGCCGTATGTGAACCTTCTGTCATCAATTCAGGTGTTTTCGTTTCCACCCCGAACTGCGAAGCACCGCATTCGGGACAGTACATTGAAAGATCAGGGATTTCCTGGCCGCATTTCTTACAGAACATAATGATATCTCCTTCATTGCTTGCTTAATTTAAAGATACCATGAAAAGCCTTCCGATGTGAAAAACAAAAAAAGAATCCTTGCGGATTCTCTTTCAGGAGCGAGTGAGCGGAATTGAACCGCCGTGTCCACCTTGGCAAGGTGGCGTTCTACCATTGAACTACACTCGCAGTAATGGCGGTCCCGACGAGATTCGAACTCGCGATCTTCTCCGTGACAGGGAGACGAGATAAGCCACTACTCCACGGGACCATTGATGGCGAGGAAAGAGGGATTTGAACCCTCGCGCCGGTTTCCCGACCTATGCCCTTAGCAGGGGCACCTCTTCGGCCTCTTGAGTATTTCCTCATCTGCCAAGCGCATCTTGTTTTTTCAGCGCTTAGTTATACTATCACGGCATTTGGGATATTGCAATAGGTTTTACGAAAAAAATCAATTATATTCATTTCTCCATACAGTTTCCTTATTGCGGACACACACCGGAACACCGATCCGGGAATGAATACAGGCAGTTCGCGTGAACAGTTTCATGAAATTTAACGATATATTTCATGAAACTGTTCATGAATCGCCGGAATCATTATAGAATAAATGAAAGAAACAGGAATTCTAACGGAGAAAAATCATGAAAAAGACAATTGTTTCAGTATTGGCCTTACTCCTGGCAGTCATTCTGGCGGTGGTCTTCTTAAGACCGGGAAAAGAAGACGCATCCGTCCAGTACGCAAATGTCACGTACGATGTGGATTATGCCGAATTGAACAATCCGGCAATGATGGAGGCTTCCTGTCGCTATCATCTGTTCTATGTGCCGGAAGAAGACGGCGGCTACCAGCCCTTTGTCGGCGATCCGATGCCCTATTATGAAGACGGCGTTTATTATATCTACTATCTGAAAGAAGGAGGCGATTCCTTCCATCACTCCGTCTACCTTGCGACGACCGAAGATTTTGTCCATTACAAAGAATATGATGCACCGGTACTGGAAGCGGAAGAAGGAAAGCAGGATGCGTGGATCGGCACCGGTTCTCTTGTCAAAATCAAAGACACCTACTACCTCTTCTATACCGGACACTCCAACGGCAATACGGAATACAAGGAAACCATTATGGCCGCAAAAGGAGATACCCCTTTCGCTTTTGAAAAGATTGAGGGCTGGGAGATCGTTCCGCCGCCGGAAATCAAACAGAAAACCGATTTCCGCGATCCGCAGGTCTACTATGATGCAGAAAAAGATCTCATGGATATCACCGTGACCGCATCGGTCAGCGGTGTTGCGAAACTCCATCATTTCACCCTTTCTCCCGATCTGTCAGAGGCTGTATATCAGGGGGAAATCCTGGCCGATCCTCTCGAGGCATTCTGGAATCTCGAATGCAGCGATACATTCAGACTCGGCGGCAGATGGTATATTACCTATTCCGGACAGGACGATACCCTGTGGTACGCTTCTTCCGATCAGAGATACGGTCCCTACGATGTGCCAAGACGGATCGATGACAAACTGTTCTATGCGGCCAAGCATGTGGAAGACGGCAGCGGTCATTCCTATATGGTCGGCTGGCTGAGAAGATCCGATACTCCCTTCTCGACAGATGAAGTATCTGCCTGGGCAGGCAATCTCATGGTACAGGAACTCCACGCCGCTGCGGACGGCAGTCTGTACCTTTCGGTTCCGGACGGAATCAGAAATCTGTTTGCAGACCGGAGGCCTCTGCTCTCCCGCTCCTCTGTAACATTCAAAGAAGCAGATGCGATGAAACAGAGCGAACTTACCGCCGCATATGAGCGCTATATGATCACCGGTTCCTTCACGTATACTTCCGGCGGAGAATTCGGACTGATCATCCATTCCGACGGCGATCAGGAAGAACAGAAAGTAATCGCAGTTTCTCCTTCCGACAGCTATATCCGTTTCGATCTCTCCGGCGGCGATGTCCCCATCACCGGTACACAGGCCGAACTCAAAGAAGGAGAAACATATACGTTCACCTATATCCAGGAAGGTTCCTGCGGTGCATTCTATGTGGACGGCATCTCTTCTCTTGCCGTGAGAGTCTACGGCACCGGCGGAAAGAAAGTCAGCCTCTATGCCGATCATGCGGCAGTTACGTTCAATGATCTTGCTGTATACACAGCCGGGATCGAATAATTCCGGCTCCTTTCTCCTGAAGCCGGCGGCGGTTCATTCCTCCGCCGGTTTTTCTTTCTTTTGACACGGATCAAAGGACGGTACAGCAGATCCCGGATGAAATGAAAATATTTTCATTTTTGCGAAAGCCCTTTGTACACGGCATATTCGCGGATTTCCGATACCTGATACAGATCATCCGGGATGGAACAGATCTGTGCTGAAAACTTTCTCTGAAAACTTTTCAAACATGTTTCGAAAAGTCTCATATATGTCTTTTCAGACCCTTTGAAAAGCCTAAAAACTTTGCACATAAAATCTCCGAAATGTGTGATTTTATGCGTAAAATCCGTATCTTTTTGAATTTTGCGGTGCTATGGTTAAAGTGTCAGAAGACAGATAAAGATACACAGTATCGGGGAGATAAAGAAATGGAAAACAGAAACGTATTAACAGCTTCAAAGAAAATGATCAAGACATTCCTGCCTAACAGATTTGTTCAGCTGGAGTATTCCGCCAATAAGCATTATGACTATACCAAGGAGAACAAATATACAAATGGCCTGGGCAAATATGAGATCCATCCGATGACCTCATCCACACAGCCGGGCTATACAACAATGATGCTTCACTGAGAAGTACAAAAACTGCCATTTTACCTGACAACGTGCATACCAGTGCATGTTGTTTTTTTTACTGGTTTTTCTGATAATACAGTATATGTCCAAAAGAAAGAATAAATTCCGGAAACAGAAATCATATAAGACATACCGGCCCCGCCCGGCTGCGCCGGCTGTCCCTGCAGCCCCGATTGCACCTGTACAGAAACAGGCTGAAACGGTGCGGGAATCTGGATGGAAGAATGCGCTCATCCACTGCGCATATTCCGTATTGTTTTTTATTATGGCCGAGATCCTGCTGAAAATCTTTACCGCCGGTATCAATGGTTCTTCCCTGCCTTATACAGTCCTTTTCAGCATTCCCGCAGGCATATTGCTGTATATGTGCGGTCTGATCTGCCGGAACGGAACCGCACGCACCGCCATCCGGGCAGTTCTGATGGCTGCCATTTCCGTCCTGTATATTGCCGTATGCTTTGTCTACCGGCAGTTCAAGGTATTCTATGATCTCAAAACGATGCTGGCGGGTGCCTCTGATGCATTCGGTCAGTTCAGCGATCTGGCATGGAAACTGATTTTCAGCTTCCATGGTATCCTGGCAATTGTACTGTATATGTGCATGCCGGCCGGATATATCCTTCTCTCCCGGTTCATCAAAGATACGCAGGTCCGGAAAAAACCCGTATTCATTTCCGTTCTGTCTGCCTGTCTTGTGTTTATGCTCTCACACACCGCTGTCACGCATGACACTGCTGTCTCTGCCGCATACAGCAGCGAATACAGTTTTGAAAAGGCGGTCCGTTCCTTCGGTCTCCTTACCGGTCTGCGTCTGGACCTCCGGTATGCCTCGGCAGATACCGCTTCTGTTTCTTTTGAAGAAGTAGAAGAACTCAAACGCAAAGGCAGAAAAGACAGACCGGTCATCTACGGCTATAACCGTCTCGACTTCGACTTTGATGCACTGACGGGCAATGAAACCGATGAGATGCTGGACAGTTATGTCAGTTCCCTGAAGGCATCCAGGGAAAATGAATATACAGGTCTCTTCAAAGGAAAGAATCTGATTCTCGTGACTGCGGAAGCATTCAGCGGAAAAATCATCGATCCCGTTCTGACCCCGGCCCTGTACCGTATGGCTTCAAAGGGCATGCATTTTGAGGATTACTATCAGCCTGCCAGTGCCGGAACGACCGGCGGCGAATATGAAATTCTCTTCGGTGCCCTGCCGGTAAACGGCGGCAGTTCTCTGAAACTGATGTCCAATTATACCAATTCCATGACCATTGCCTCCCTGCTTTCCAAAGAAGGATATGAAGGCTGGGCATTCCATAACAACTGGGCGGATTTCTACGACCGCCATATCACCCACAACACTCTCGGCTACTCGCATGGCTTTATGGGATACGGCACAGGGATGGAAGAATATGTTTCATTCGTCTGGCCCGAGAGCGATCTGGAAATGATCGAAGGAACCTTCCCCCTCTACGCCGATGCAGAGCCCTTCAATGTCTATTACATGACCGTCTCCGGCCATAACGGATATGATCCCGGCAATAACGCAATGAGCGCGAAAAACTGGGAAAAGGTACAGGATCTGCCGTATTCCGAAACGGTCAAAGGCTACATCGCCGCCAATCTGGAACTGGAAAACGCAATGGCATATCTGATCCAGGCACTGGAAGACAGAGGCATCGCCGATGATACGGTCATTGTTCTTTCCGCCGACCATTTCCCCTATGGTCTGGATTACGGCGCACCGCTCGGAGCGACGCCGTATCTTGATGAACTGTACGGATTCCATGTTGACAATCTGCTGGACAGAGACCGGAATACCCTTCTCATCTGGTCAGGCTGTCTGGAAGATAAAGAACCCATTGTTGTGGATACACCGGTATCCTCTCTGGATATTCTTCCGACCCTGTGCAATCTGTTTGATGTGGAATGGGATTCCAGGCTCTATGCCGGCAGAGATGTATTCTCCGATGCACAGCCGCTGGTATTCAATATCAATTATGACTGGAAAACCGATAAGGGAACGTATCTGGCAGATACAGGCACATTCACCCCGGCCGAAGGCGTCACTGTTGATGAAGGCTATGCGGAGCGGATCCGCACCATCGTCCGCAACAAGATGAATTTCTGTACCGGCTTCAACAATACGGATTATTTCGGTCATCTGTTCGGTGCCGGTTCCTAATCCTCCGATTCATATGAAAAAACCGCGGTATTGCGCAATGCTGGTAAGTTAAGGATTTCCCGGATGTAGTATTATTTACTGATAGATCCTCAAATGATATGGGGATCTTTTTTTCAGAATTTTTCGCTGAAAAGGTTGACAGATACAGGTAATTTCGGGCCGCTTCGCGGCCAGATCTGAAGGTGAGGGCTGTGGAGGTGCCCTGACTTATGTAT
>CADABS010000028.1 GCA_902786245.1 uncultured Erysipelotrichaceae bacterium | reverse complement strand
TATGAACCCGTATATCATTAATCCGATATACGGGTTCATCAGTTCATTCCTTCTCTAATTTGACCGACTGCGATTGGCAATGAGCAAAAGACGTCTTAAAACCGTATTACTGGAAACCATACTTCTGGAGTGACAGCTGCTTTATCTGTACTGTATCTGACAGAACAGAAAACATAATAAGACAATATATACAAAACCAATAAGCGGCTAACCCCTCCTAAGTCTTTCAGACTCTAGAAGAGGGTCTGCGCCGCATTTTGAATCAATACAGAATGCTTCGGACGCTTCCCTGACAAGGCAATTTGCCTCAACAGGGAGGAACGGTCGTCAATCATGCATTATAATATATACTGCGGAAATACGGAGGTACGGCTGCCATGAGAAGAACAATGAGAAACCTGATGATGATTGCAGCACTGATCGGCATGGCAGTCTGGAATACTGTTTCACTCAGTGCGGAAGGCGCGGCGGATCCGCAGGAAAAGGAACACGATACGATCGATCCGCTCGGACAGAGCGACAGCTTTTCAGCAGTGCTCTACAATAACACAAACGGACTGCCTACGTCCGAAGCCAATGTCATTGCCCAGACAGCCGACGGATTTATCTGGATCGGTTCCTACGGCGGCCTGATCCGCTATGACGGAAATACATTTGAACGCATGGATTCAGCCCTCGGCATCGGCAGCGTCGTCAGTCTCACCGTCGACAGCCATGACCGTCTGTGGATCGGTACCAATGACAACGGTGTTGCGGTTCTGGAAAAGGGCAGGATCCGTTTCTGGAATGAAGCGGCTGGTCTGAAATCCGCGAAGATATGCGGACTTGCGGCCGGCGATGACGGCCGGATCTATATCGGAACGACCAGTGAAATCGCCGTGATCGGTGCAGATATGGAACTGACGGTTCTGAATGATCCGGAACTGGAAGACATCTATGTCGGCACGATGAACAGAGAACAGGACGGCCGGGTTTACGGTGTCTCCAGCAGCGGCGATCTGTTCGTTCTGTCACAGGGAAAACTCATTGATTATATCAGCCGGGAAGAAAGCCCGGTAGCGGGACTGATGTGCGTGCTTCAGTCAAAGGACAGCTTTGACAAGCTGTATATGGGCACCCAGACAGGATCTTTCTTTTACGGAAATCCGAACCGTCCCGAGGATGGCATCACAGAATACGATATATCCCCGCTCTTCAGTATCATCGATATCCAGCAGTACGGCGATCAGATCTGGCTGGCTGCCAGAAACGGCATCGGCGTCATCGACAAAGAAGGATTCCATCTGATGGACAATCTTCCGATGAACAATTCCGTCGGACATATCATGTCGGACTATGAAGGAAATCTGTGGTTTGTGTCCACCCGCCAGGGCGTCATGAAGATCGTTCCGAACAGCTTCCTGAATCTGTTTGAACGCTATGGTCTGCCAGAGGCAGTCGTCAATTCCACATGCATGCTTGACGGCCGTCTGTTCGTCGGTACGGATACCGGTCTGATCGTACTGAATGAAGAAGGCGCCGAAGAAAGCATACCGCTTACTTCCTGTAAGAGAGCATCCGGAGAAGACCTGGGCGATGACGATCTGATCAGTTTCCTGTACGGTGCCAGGATCCGTTCCATCATCAAAGACAGCCGCGACCGCCTGTGGATCTCGACATGGCGGGCGAGGGGACTGGTCCGCTATGATCATGGCGAAGCTGTCAGTTTCAATGAAGACAGCGGTCTGCTGAGCGATCATATCCGGGCGGTATGCGAACGCGAAGACGGCGCAATGCTTGTCGTCGGCACCGGCGGCATCAGCGTCATACAGGATGAGACAGTCATCGAATCCTACGGACAGGATCAGGCTCTGAACAATATGGAAATGCTGTGCGTGGAAAACGGCCAGGACGGCGATATCCTTGCCGGTTCCAACGGCGATGGCATCTACGTGATCAGTCCCTACAGCACCGCTGTCATCGGCAAAGCGCAGGGACTGTCTTCCGGCGTTGTCATGAAAATCAAATGGGATCCGGAACACAGAGTCTACTGGCTGGTTACCGGCAGTTCCATTGCCTATATGACAGAAGATTACAAAGTGCATACAATCACAGAGTTCCCGTATTCCAACAACTTCGATCTGTACAAAAACAGCAATGATGAGATCTGGGTTCTTTCCAGCGACGGCATCTATGTCACCCCGGCAGTCAGACTGCTGGATAACAAAAGCATTCAGCCTGTCCATTACAGTCTTGCCAACGGCATGTCCTGTACGGCTACCAGCAATTCCTACAGCGAACTGACGGATAACGGCGATCTGTATATCGCAGGCAGCGCCGGTGTCATCCGCGTGAATATCGAAAAACTGATGGAAAATGTCAGTTCCATGAAAGTATCCCTGCCGTTTATCGAAGCAGACGGAACAGTCATCTATCCCGATGATGACGGCAGCTTTACGATCGGTGCGGATGTGCAGAAACTGACCGTCTACTGCTATGTATTCAACTATATGCTTACGGATCCGCAGGTGTCATACAGCCTGGAGGGGTTTGATAAAGAGGAAACAAAAGTGCTCAGCAGCACCCTGGCGCCGGTGACATACACCAATCTGCCCGGCGGTACATACAGCTTCACCGTTCACGTCCATGATTCGCTCGGCCAGGGCAACAGAACGATCTCGGTTCCAATCATCAAGAACCGGACGATCTTTGAAAGCGGATGGTTCTATGCGCTGTCTGTGCTGGCAGTGATCGGACTGATTGCTCTGTCGGTGCGTCTGTATATCCGGAAAAAGACAGCAGTCTTTGAAAAGAAACAGCAGGAAGCGGTTCAGAAAGAACGGCTGAATACAGAACTGAAAACCGCAAAAGCGATCCAGTACAGCATGATGCCGCATGACTTCCCGCAGCGGGATGATTTCAATATCTACGCACTCATGGATCCGGCCCGCGATGTCGGCGGCGACTTCTATGACTTCTTCCAGATCGATGACAATCATCTGTGTCTGGTCATTGCGGATGTCAGCGGCAAAGGTGTTCCCGCATCGCTGTTCATGATGATTTCCAAGGTCATTCTGCAGAGCTGTGCCATGCTGGGAAAATCCGCTGCCGAGATTCTTGACAAGACCAATGAAGCGATCTGTTCCAACAATAAAGTCGAAATGTTCGTAACGATCTGGCTGGGGATCGTTGAACTCAGCACCGGTATTGTCAAAGCTGCCAATGCCGGACATGAATATCCGGCGGTGATGCAGAACGGCCGGTTCGAGCTGCTCAAAGACAGACACGGTCTGGTCATCGGCGGCATGGCCGAATCCAAGTACAAAGAATACGAGCTGCAGCTGCAGCCGGGAGATAAGCTGTTTATCTATACAGACGGCGTACCGGAGGCAACCGCTGCCGATAACTCCATGTTCGGTACAGACCGGATGCTGGAAGCACTCAACCGGGAACCGGACGCAGAACCGGAAAAGATTATCGGCAATGTCCGCCAGGCAGTCGATGACTTTGTCAAAGACGCAGAACAGTTCGATGATCTGACGATGCTGTGCTTTGAATATCATGGAACCGGAAAACAATGATGAGTCCGTATCCGGCAGCGTTAAGATCACCCTGAAGGCTGCAGTGCTGGAAAGCCTCTCTGAAGGGGAACATGTACTGAAGGCAGTCTTCGATGACGGCAGCGTGGAGACGAAACTGACCATCAGCAAGGCTGCAGTAAAGCCGTCCACACCGGATACATCCGATCATTCCCACACCATGATCTGGCTGTCAGCGTATGCACAGTACTTGCGGCACTGCTCAGAAGAATGCACGCATAAGTTCTGAAAGCATCTTCCGGAAACGGGAGATGCTTTCTTTTTGTTTTGTGAATAAACAGCATATAACAGTTGAAACAGTGTTAACACTGTTATATACTGTTTATGGAGGTACATGCATGCATCTGATTATCAATACATCCTCCATGGTACCGATCTATGAACAGATCATTGCCGGTATCAAACGGATGATCATCGAAGGGGAACTGAAGAACGGAGATATTCTTCCATCGGTGCGGACGCTCTCGAAAGAGCTGAAAATCAGCGCACTGACAGTCAAAAAGGCCTATGACTGTCTGGAAGAAGAAGGACTGACAGCGACCGTGCACGGCAAGGGAACCTATGTCAGAGGTGCCAGCGATGAAATGCTGGCGGAACACAGACGGTTTGAAATCCAGAATGAACTGGAGAAAACCGCAAAAAAGGCAGCGCAGTACGGAATGACAAAAGAAGAAGTCACGGAACTGCTGCAGCTGATCTATGAGGAGTAGCAAATATGCTTGTAATTGATCATATTCAGAAACATTATCCGGGATTTGATCTTGACTGTTCACTGGAAGTGAAAAAGGGACAGATCACGGGACTGATCGGTGCCAACGGCGCCGGCAAGAGCACCCTGTTCAAAATCATTCTCGGTCTTGTCTATGCGGACAGCGGCACAGCTGAACTTTTCGGTACGGATGTCCGCCGCCTGACGGGTCAGGAAAGAATGAAAATCGGATCGGTGCTGGCTGACAGTACATTTTCCGGATATATAAAAATAGCGGATGCGGAAAAGATCCTGAAGAGTTTCTATCCGGAATTCAACGCTGCGCTGTTTGAAAAGAAATGCCGTGACCTGGGACTTCCCCTGGACAAAAACATCAAGGAGCTTTCCACCGGCATGAAGGCAAAATTCAAAGTTCTCTGCGCCTTGACGAGAAATGCGGATTTCCTGATTCTGGATGAACCGACGGCAGGTCTTGACGTTGTCGCCCGTGATGAAGTATTGGAAATGCTGAGAGAATACATGGAAGAAAACGAAGAACGGTCGATACTGATCAGTTCCCATATCTCATCGGATCTGGAGTCGCTGTGCGATGATTTCTACATGGTTCATGACGGAAAGATCATCCTGCATGAAGAAACCGACCGGCTGCTGTCTGATTATGCCGTAATCAAAGCAGATCAGAAAACGTTCGATGAAATGGATAAAACGCATATTCTCAAATGGCGGAAGGAACCCTACGGCTATGCGCTTCTGACCAATCAGAGTGAATATTACAGGAATCTGTATCCGGAGATGGTGATTGAGAAGAGCGGCATTGATGATCTGATCACACTGGTCATCAAAGGAGAAACATTATGAAAGGACTGTTTATAAAAGATCTGATCCTACTTAAGGGACAGGCAAAATCGCTGGTGATGATTGCGGCCTGCGGCATTATGATGTCATTTACATTTGAAAAAACGGTCGCAGCCGGATATCTCGGCATTCTCGGTACAATGCTGGCAATCGGAACAATCGGATATGATGAATTTGACAATGGATTCAGTTTTCTGTTTACACTGCCGATTGAAAGAAAGACATATGTCCGGGAAAAGTATCTTTTCGCGCTGTCCTGTTCAGCTGTAAGCATCCTGTTCGGTTCGCTGATTGCGCTGATCCTGATATGGACAGCCGGCGGAAACGAAACGCTGCAGGATATCCTGCTGGCTGCTGTATCGATGGCTGCGGTATCTCTGCTGTTTATCTCTGTCATGATTCCGGTCCGTATAAAGTACAACGCGGAAAAGAGCAGGACAGTCATGTATATCTTCTATGCGGCGGTCCTTGTTCTGGCTTTCGGCGGCGCGAAACTGATTGAACTGATCGGCTTTGATTATAAAGCGTTGATCGGAAAACTGGACAGTATGAATCCGTATGTGATTCTGAGCATGCTGACCCTGGCTGTGATTGCAGGTGCGTTCCTCTCGGAAAGAATCAGCGAATCGGTCATCATGAAAAAAGAGTACTGATACATAAACAAAAGAACTGTCTGCGCAGTTCTTTTTGCTATTCTTCATGTTTTTTCTGCATGAAGAGGGCAACCCCTCCGGCGATCAGAAACAGACCGCCGTTCATCATAAACGCTGAACTCCGTGTCATGAAGAAGGTCGTCAGATTGATGATTGCCAGTATGAACAGTATCGTCGGCAGCGCCGGATGCATTCTCATGATGAACCTCCCCGAGATGATTACAGTATCATTATACAGCCTGTGGCAGCGGTTTATGAAGAATCATACAGGCCGCAGAATGCAATATCGTTTACAGACGGAACGCATATTTTATATTCTGATTGCAGGAAGGTGATATGTATGATACGAGCAATTCTTCTGGATATCGACGGCACACTGACAAATGATCAGAAAATCATTACACCGAAAACAAAAGAGATCCTGCTCAGAGCACAGGATCATGGTATCCGGCTGGCACTGGCCAGCGGCAGAACGGATCACGGACTGATGAAATGGGCGCATGAACTGGAAATGGATACCCATGACGGCATCCTGATCTGCTATAACGGAGCGAAATCCGTCAGCTGCCAAAGCGGCGAAGTCTATTATTCCCGAAACATGACCATGGATGAATCCAGAGCCGTGCTTGAACATATGAAGAATTTCGATGTGACACCGATTGTGGCAAAAGACGATTATATGCATACGACCGATGTATTCGGCTGCAGTATCTTCTACAAAGGACGGACGCTGAATATCGTGGAATATGAAGCCCGCGGCAACAATTACATTCTGTGCGAACACCGCGACATGGCCCGATGGGTGCAGTTTCCAATCGAGAAAATTCTTACAACTGCAGAGCCGGCATATCTGCAGGCGCACTATGAAGAAATGAGAAAACCGTTCCGGGATACGCTCAGCTGTATGTTCACCAGCGATTTCTACTATGAATTCACTGCCAGAGATGTAAACAAGGCTTCCGCAATAGAAGCGACTTATGCAAAGCTTGGTATTGCAAGAGAAGAACTGATCGCATTCGGCGATGCGGAAAACGATCTGCCGATGCTGAAATACGCTGGTATCGGTGTAGCAATGGGAAATGCCTTTGCCTCCGTTAAGGCTGCAGCGGATGAAATCACTGATGACAACAATCATGACGGCATTGCCGTTTCGCTGCTCCGGCATCTTCCGGAACTTGCCTGAATGATAAAAGACCTCTGCGAGGTCTTTGTTTCAGTCAGCGTTCTTTTCCGAGGAAGAACAGTCCCAGCATGCCCGGACCGACATGGGAACCGGAGAACGGCTCATGCGGACATACCGTAACTGCTGCGTCCGGGGTGATTTCAAGAATCATGGACTTCAGCTGTTCTGCGTCCTGCAGACAGTCGCCATGGGAAATAAACACTTCCGGTTTTTCCAGATCCATCCGCTTTTCGCTGTATTTATCCGCCAGCTTCCGGATGGATTTTTTTCTGCCCCGGCAGGTTGCACAGGATACGATATGGCCGGTCGCATCGCCGTAGAGAATCGGTTTGATCTGCAGGGCAGTGCCGATCAGTGCGGTCGCTCCGCTGACTCTGCCTGTCTTTTTCAGGAAGTTCAGGTCATCGACCGTAAAGTACTGACAGCAGTGGGGCACAAGCTCATCCAGTATCTTGGCTGCTTCCCGGCTGGATTTTCCCTGGGAATGCAACTGGGTAGCCTTCAGTGCGAGAATGCCGCTGCCGAATCCGCATCCATGCGAATCGACGATATGGATGAACCGGTCCGGATACTGTTCCATCAGCTGATCCGCCGCAGTGCGTGCCGCGTTGTATGTTCCGCTGATCCCGGAACTCATGGAAATATAGATGATATCTGTTCCTTCCTGCAGAACCGGTCCGAAGTTTTCCAGAAACAGTCCGGTGTTCAGCAGACTGGTCTTCACATCCCGTCCGCTGCGCAGGCCTTCATAATAGGAATGCATATCAAAATGCTCAATATCGCCGGTATAGACCTGCGGAATGCCGTCGACAGTATATGTACTTGGCAGCAGTCTGATTCCTTTCAGCAGACTGCCGGGCAGATTAGCGGTGCCGTCCGCAAATACAGCAAATGCCATAAACGCCTCCATGATGATTAGAAACTACATTGTTAATGATACAACGAATACCGCCGGTTGACAGAAATATGATTCTGAAGATGTCAGTCAATCTGTTTGTCAGAACAGAAAGAATTGCTTACTATGTAGGAAACGGAGGCAATCGTATGATCAAAGTCTATGGAAGTGTAAAGTGTCCTTACTGCATGGTTCTCAAAGAGAATCTGGACCGCAACCAGGTCGGATATGAATTTATCGAAATACTGGAGAGTCTCGGAAAACTCGGTGCGTTCCTGGCGATCCGCGACAGGGAACCGGTATTCGATCATCTCAAGGAAGTCAATGATATCGGTGTTCCGGCACTGGTCGATGAAAGCGGAAAGGTATGGACGGACTGGGAAGCATGGCTGACGGAAAACAATTATGAAATCTTCGTTCCTGAGGCATCCCTGCATTCATCCTGCAGTATTGACCGCAAAGGCTGCTGAAACAACAAGGAAAGTCATATCGGAGGATATGGCTTTTTTTCACGCATTCTTCAGGATCCGTTCATATGCATGTAAACAATCACCGGTATATTTCTGCCAGATACAGAAAAGGAGATTTAACTGCATATGACAGAACTGACAATACATAAAGATCAGCAGATGCCGTTTGTTTCACATCTGCTGTACATGATCAAAGGTGCCATCGTCGGCACCGGAGCCATCCTGCCGGGAATCAGCGGCGGTGTATTATGCGTGGCATTCGGGATCTATGAACCGCTCATGGAGATCCTTTCCAATCCCGCAAAGAACCTGAAGAAACATCGCAGTATGCTTGTGCCGTTTGTCCTGGGATGGACTGCCGGTTTCATCCTGCTGGCCGGTGCTGTGGAGAAATTCTTTGAAGCCGCACCGGTATTGGCAATGATGCTGTTTGCCGGACTGATCACCGGTACCATACCGCAGATGCTGAGCGATGCGGAACAGGAAGAAAAGACATCCTGGTCCTTTCTGATTCTTTCCTTTATCGGATTTACCGTTCTGTTCCGTCTGCTGAAGACAGCTGCTGCGGTATCGATCGAGCCAGATATTTTCTGGTATTTCTTCTGCGGTGCGGTATGGGGTCTTTCCCTGATCATACCGGGACTGAGTTCTTCCTCGCTGCTGATCCTGCTGGGTCTGTATCAGCCGATGACCGCCGGCATTGCCGCACTGGATCTTTCGGTACTGGTGCCGCTGGGTCTCGGTATGGCCCTGACAGCGCTGACACTGTCGAGAGCAGCCGCTGCACTGTTTGCCGCAAAGCGGGGCATGATGCTCAAAATCATCTGCGGCATTATGCTGGCATCGGCCCTGTGCATCATCCCGGAACTGCCGGCAGATCTGACGCTGCTGTATGCTCCGGCCGTCTTTGCGGCAGGATACGGCACTGCCCGCTGTATGGACAGGAAACAGAATCAGCAGAACTGCAGATGATTTCAGGTGATTTAAACAGTCATGTGTAGTAAAGTAATCCTGTTATGAAAAACGAAATGACTGAAAAAGAACTCCGGCGGAACGGCATACTCCTGATGCTGGGAGCCTCCATCTGCTTCTCCACCGGGGGACTGTTCATCAAATTGATTCCATGGAATCCGCTGGCCATCAACGGTGCCAGAAATCTGATCGCATGTCTGGTCATTCTGGGATATATCCGGGCTACCCGTCATAAGATCAAAGTCAATCCGACGGTTCTGGTAGGTGCTTTCTCCATGGCAGGGGTCACGACAGCCTATTCCATTGCCAATAAACTGACGACGGCAGGCAATACGATCATTCTGCAGTACACGGCACCGATCTGGATCATGGTACTGACATATCTGATCTTTCACAGAAAACCGAGCCGTACCGGAATCATCTCCATCGCCGTCGTACTGGCCGGTATTCTCTGTTTCTTCTTTGAGGGAATGTCCACCGGCAGATGGGCAGGGGACCTGATCGCACTGCTGTCCGGTGTCTTCTATGCCGGTGTATTCATGCTCAACAGCTTTGAAAAAGGCGATGCACTGTCCTCGGTATTCCTGGGACAGCTGCTGTGCGGAATCGCACTGACGCCGCTGGCAGCACGGGAGACAGACTTCTCATTCCCGGTCCTGCTGTGCGTATTCCTGCTCGGTGCGGTGCAGGTAGGGCTTGCCTATATCTTCTTCACGACCGGCACAAAGCTGATGGATCCGCTGACCGCATCCATCATCAATGCCCTGGAGCCGATCCTGAATCCGGTTCTTGTGGCAGTATTCTACGGAGAAAAACTCGGGAAGATGTCACTGCTCGGTGCAGCCATTGTTCTATGCGGCATTCTCTACTACAATCTTTCGGAAGCCGTCAGGGGTACACAGTCATAGGCAGTAAATAAAAGACCTTCTTCATACAGTATGAACTGTGTGAAAGAGGTCTTTTCTGATCCTTCATTCTTTCTGCAGATGCACATCCAGCGTCTGGTAGGGAATCGTGATTCCATGTGCTCTGAATTCTTCCAGCAGCTGCAGACGGATCCGGGAGGCACCGTTATAGGAATCCGCCAGGGTAGAGGAGACCATGAAGAAGATGAACTCCAGTCCGCTGGCCCCGAATTCCTCGAGACGGATACTGACCGGCGGGACACCATTGTCTTTTTCTTCCTGTGTGCGGACATCCGCATACTCAGGGGCGGCCAGCACCGTATCGGTAATCAGCTTCCTTACCAGTTCCGTATCAGAGTCATAGCCGACCGTGATACTGATGCGGCGCTTGTAATAATCCTGGCCATAGGCACGGTTTTCAATGACCGCACTGTCCATGACACTGTTGGGAATGATATATTCCGTATTCTCAATGGACTTGATGACGGTATGCCGGAACGTGATTTCCCTGACCTGTCCGGCAATCCCTTTCTCCGGCAGAGATACCGTATCGCCGGCCTTGAACGGCTGATAGACGGAGATAATGAATCCGGAAATAAAATTGCCGAAGGTTGCCTGGGCTGCAAGACCGACGATGACCGTCACAACGCTGGTCGCACCCAGCAGAGAAACACCGAGGTTCTGCAGCATCTTCACCTGCGAGAGGATCGAGAATACTGCGATGGAATAGAGAATAAACGTAATGATCCGCCGCAGATACTCAAACGGCATGGCCCGGGTGCCGGGATGACGCTGAAAGACTTTCTTCAGCAGTACCGCAGCGGTTTTTGTTATGAGCAGTACAATGACCGCATAGATGATCGTATTCAGCAGCCCGTTATTGAAATAGCCGGTGCCGATATCCCAGATTGTCTGTTCTTCCATATCGTTCCTTCTTTCATGGCATGATGAAATGCCATATACGTATCATACCAAAACAGATGCAGATTATGTACATGCAGGACGGTTTTGCACAGATACAGCCGTACAGGTGTAAAACAGCAGTAACAGATCGGAGATGCATATAATGAAAAAAATCATGACAGTATTCCTGCTGACAGCGGGGATCCTTTGCGGCTGTTCCGGCGCAAGATTCATATTTACCGGTACACCGGATCATCAGACGATTGAACTCAATGCGTCGGACGGCGATTATGCTGAATCCGATGACTTTTCGGTCGGAAAAGACAGAACCACAGTGATCAGCGCCGATCTCAGCAGCGGATCGCTGCAGATCGAATTTGCCGAAGCAGCGGTGATCATGACAGATCCGGATTCACCCGAAGACGTAATCATCGGAAACACAGTGGAAACCGTTACCGTGAGCGGTAAAGAAGAGAAGACCGTCGACCTTCCGGAAGGCAGCTATGCGATGCTGGTGACAGCCTCCGGCACCGTAAAAGGAAAAATCGAAATCGGTTTTGTGAAGAAATAGCATCCGGACCTTTGTTCCGGATTTTCGTCAAAAGTCTTGCGAAAATACGCACGGCAAATATAATACGCTTAAAGCTGAAAGGAAAGGCTTTAGGCGGACCGTTTAAAACCGTCCTTTGAGCAGCTGTTCAGAGGGCTTTTTTCAGCAGCAGACAGAAGGAGAATGCAACCATGAATAAAGAAAACATCAGAAAAGTCGTACTCGCTTACAGCGGCGGTCTCGATACATCCATCATCATTCCATGGCTGAAAGAAAACTATAACAACTGTGAAGTCATCGCAGTCAGCGGAAACGTCGGACAGGCAGATGAACTGGAAGGACTCGAAGAGAAAGCGCTGAAGACCGGTGCGTCCAAATTGTATGTTCTCGATCTGACGGAAGAATATGCGGATGAATACATCCTGCCGTGCCTGAAGGCAGGCGCCGCCTATGAAGGATATCTGCTGGGTACTAGCCATGCCAGACCCCTGATTGCCAAAGGACTGGTGGATATTGCCCTCAAAGAAGGCGCAGATGCGATCTGCCACGGCTGCACCGGCAAGGGAAACGATCAGGTCCGTTTCGAACTGGCAATTGCCAGATTTGCACCGGATATGCCGGTCATCGCTCCCTGGCGGGAATGGGATATTAAATCCAGAGATGAAGAAATCGACTATGCCGAAGCACACAATATTCCCCTGAAGATCTCCCGCGAAACGAACTACTCCAAGGACAAGAACATGTGGCATCTGAGCCATGAAGGACTGGATCTGGAAGATCCTGCCAATATGCCTCTGTATGATAAGCCGGGATTCCTGGAGATGTGCGTATCGCCGATGGATGCACCGGATGAACCGGAAGAAATCGAAATCGGATTCAAAGAAGGGAAACCGGTTTCCCTGAACGGCGAAGAGATGAGCCTGCGGGACATGATCCTGAAACTCAATGAGATCGGCGGCAGAAACGGCATCGGCATTCTCGATCTGGTGGAAAACAGACTCGTCGGCATGAAGAGCAGAGGCGTCTATGAAACCCCGGGCGGAACGATTCTCTACGAAGCACATTCCTATCTGGAAAGCATTACCCTGGATAAGATGACAGCCCATAAGAAAGCGGAGCTCGCACTGACATTTGCAGATCTCGTCTATAACGGACAGTGGTTTACACCGCTGCGGGAAGCGCTGTCTGCCTTTGTCGATAAGACCCAGGAAACCGTCACCGGCAAGGTAAAGCTCAGGCTGTATAAAGGAAATATCATCAAGGCCGGTGTCACCAGCAGATATTCCCTGTATGACGAAGATCTCGCATCGTTCGGCGAATCCGACTATGACCAGAAGGATTCGGAAGGATTCATCCGTCTGTACGGTCTGCCGATCCGTGTGCAGGCAATGCTCGACAGAAAACTGAAGAAACAGACAGAAGGAGAGTAAAGAATGGCAAAGATGTGGACCGGCAGGACCGACGGAAACACAGACCCGGCAGCGGATGTGTTCAATTCCTCCATCCGTTTTGACTGCCGTCTGTACGAAGAGGATATCCGCGGATCCATTGCCCATGCCTCCATGCTGAAAAAGCAGAATATCATACCTGCCGTTGCGGCAGAGCATATCATTGCCGCACTGCAGGAAATCCTGTCCGATCTGAAAAACGGAACCCTTGCCATCGATGAAACATGCGAAGACATCCATATGTTCATTGAACAGGTTCTGACAGAAAGAATCGGCGATGAAGGAAAGATGCTGCATACTGCCAGAAGCAGAAACGATCAGGTTGCCCTCGACATGCGCATGTATATGCGCAGGAAAGGCAATGAAATCATGTCTCAGATCAGCGGCCTGGTGCAGATCCTCAACGGTCTGAGTGAAAAATACATGGATGCGATCATGCCGGGCTATACCCATATGCAGAGAGCCCAGCCCATCTTCTTCTCCCAGCATCTGCTTGCCTATGAAATGATGCTGCTCAGAGACAGATCGCGGATCGATGATGCACTGAAAAGAATGGATGAATCGCCGATCGGTGCCTGTGCACTGGCCGGTACGACCTATGATACCGACAGGGAATACGAAGCACAGCTGCTCGGCTTCTCTGACATATCCGCCAACAGTATGGACGCTGTCAGCGACCGCGACTTCTGTCTGGAAATACTGAGTGATTTATCGATCCTGATGATGCATCTTTCCAGATTCTCGGAAGAACTGATTCTCTGGTCCAGCTGGGAATTCCGGTTCATTGAACTTCCCGATGCCTATACGACCGGAAGCTCGATCATGCCGCAGAAGAAGAATCCCGACATGGCCGAACTTGTCAGAGGAAAAACCGGCCGGGTATACGGCAGTCTCATCAGTCTGCTGACGGTCATGAAAGGACTGCCCCTGGCATACAACAAGGACATGCAGGAAGACAAAGAACCGGTATTTGATGCTGTCGATACCGTAACGATGTGCCTGCAGATCTTTGCCCCGATGATTGCAAACATGAAGGTCAATCAGGAAAACATGATGAAAGCAGCCAAAGAAGGCTTTATCAACGCGACCGATCTGGCAGATTATATGGTCAGAAAAGGACTTCCGTTCCGGAGCGCCTATAAAATATCCGGAGAGATCGTAGCGGAATGCATCCGCACCGGAAAAGTACTGGAAACGATGGCGCTGGATGATTACCGGAATTACTGGGATGCTTTCGATGCGGATCTCTATGATGCAATCAGCCTTGAAAATGCCGCCGACAGACGGACGAGCAGGGGAGGCACATCCCGGCAGTCCATCAGAGAACAGATTGAACTGGTCACAAAAAAACTCGGATAATATATCCGGGTTTTTCAATACTCTTTCCGTATATTTTCCGTATGGACCATCTGCTGAAACTCCCTGAGATCATTCTCATCCCGTATCAGCATGACTTCATGAAAGGTGCCGTCTGCCTTGTCTTTATAGCCGGCTGTCTGTTCACCGGTGCAGATCGAGCAGCGGATCACCGGTTCGCTTTTTTCCGGATCATAGCCGGGAATTCTTTTTTCCTGCTTCCGTTCCGGTTTCAGAAAAGAAATCAGTTTTTCAGATATGCTCATTGTTCTTCACCTCATGACCTGAATACTTCTGTGAATATTATAGCAGTTCCGACAGAACTGCGGACCCGAGGATCAGAACGGCTCCGAGCAGACCGGTGCCGCTCAGCGGTTCATGCAGAAGGACAGCCGACAGAAACAGCGCTGTCACCGGATCGATATAGCTGAACAGAGCCGTTGTCTGTGCTTTCAGATGCGGTATGCCCGCAAAGTACAGGGCATAGGCAATCCCGGTATGGACAATGCCCACAAACAGGATCAGTACAATCGAAGAAGGGGCAATGCCGGATAAGGAGAAACCTTCCGACACAAGTATATACGGCAGAAGAACCAGGGCAGCGGCCGCCAGTTCAATCGTTGTCTTCTCATA
Organism: uncultured Erysipelotrichaceae bacterium; assembly: GCA_902786245.1. Taxonomy (GTDB): domain Bacteria; phylum Bacillota_I; class Bacilli_A; order Erysipelotrichales; family Erysipelotrichaceae; genus Bulleidia. Next base: position 20,912 of record CADABS010000028.1, on the reverse strand, counting down.
TACATCCGCTTCCGGTGCTTTTATATTGATCAGAATGACCATGGAATACAGCATGGCTGCACCCAGACCCAGAAGTATACCGGCATACCCGGTATTTCCATGGTCGCTGAAAACACCGGAAATCAGCACCATGCCGATGACGGCAGTCAGTGCACACAGTATCTTTCTGCCTGTCAGGGCTTCCTGCAGGACAAGCGGGGATAGCAGAATGACGATCGTAGGTGTCATGTAATAGCACAGCGTCGCAATGGAAACAGACGTATAGCGGTAGGCTTCAAACAATAATACCCAGTTCAGTCCGATCAATGCGCCGGGAATGCCGAACCACAGCAGCTTCTGCCGGACTGAAAGCATTCCGGAATGACCGCTTCTGCGCAGCTTTGTAATCACAAAGAGAAACAGAGCACCGATCACACCTCTTGCAAAGGCAAGAAAAGCAGAGGATACCGGGATCCATCTGCGGAATATGCCGATCGTGCCGAATATGACCATGGTCGCTGTAATCATGGCCAGTGCTTTTCTTTCTTTCATATCTTCTCAAGAATAATGCAGGGCTCAGACAGTTACAATTCTAATGCTTTTCATACAGCAGCTTGAAAAGAAGAAAGGCATGGCTTCTGTTCATGCAGAGAGTCATACCTGATCCGTGTTTTTTGAAATTTCAATCAGATGACGTGGATACTTCCGCTGTCGAATTTGACATATGCCCTGTCACCGGCATTGTAGATCTTCTTTGTCTTCGGGTTGAAGTCTGTGATCCTGACCAGCGTATCGCCGACCATGACATGGTAGTTCTGATAGCTTCCCATGAATGTACTCAGAATCACATCGCAGGGCAGCTGTCCTTCATCTGCTACGACTGCACCTTCCGGACGCAGTACCAGCGTACATGCATCACCGGCTTTGCGGCCGTTGAGTTCCTGCAGATGTACCGGACATCCGTTGATTTCAGCAGTTCCTTCGTTGCCGCTGACTTCTGTGACAGTACCCTTGAGGAAGTTTGCTTCACCGATGAAATCCGCAACGAATTCGCTGTTGGGATGGTAATAGATTTCCTGCGGTGTGCCGACCTGGGCAATCACACCCTGATTCATGACAATGATCTTGTCGGAAATCGCCATGGCTTCTGATTGATCATGGGTGACATAGACCGCTGTAATACCGGCTTCCTGCTGAATGCGCCGGATTTCCGTACGCATGCTCACCCGCAGTTTGGCATCGAGATTGGAAAGAGGTTCATCGAAGAGCAGAACACCCGGTTCAATGACAAGGGCCCGGGCCAGGGCAACACGCTGCTGCTGACCGCCGGAAAGCTGATTGGTCATCCGGTTTTCTCTTCCTTCCAGACCGACGAGCTTCAGAATATCGGTGACTTTCTGCTTAATGGTTTCTTTATCCATTTTGCGCAGTTTCAGACCGTATGCCACATTGTCAAAGATATTGTAATGCGGCAGAAGCGCGTAGCTCTGGAATACCATGGCAGTATCGCGCTTGTTCGGTGTCAGTTCATTGATCGGTTCTCCGCCGAGATAGATTTCGCCTTCATCCGGACTCTCGAAGCCGGCGATCATCCGCAGGATCGTTGTTTTGCCGCAGCCGGACGGACCCAGCAGGGTAACAAAGGACCCCGGTTCGATTTCGATATTCGCATCATGTACGGCATAGATGGGCTTTTTGGTCTTGGGATCCGGGTAGATCTTGGATATATGTTCCAGACGGACGCCTTTTTTTTCTTTTGACATTTCAGTTCTCCTCCACAGCACGGCTCGTGCCGAAGTGCTTGATAAATACGTTCATCAGGGTGACAGCACTGTATGTGATGATAATCAGGATCGTCGCAAATGCACAGGCGATGCCATAGGATCCTTTTTCCGCAAATTCATTGATCTGCACGGTGATCAGCAGGAACTTCGGCGTTACCAGCAGGATGATCGCGGAGATCGCGGTGATACTGCGGACAAATGCCGTTACCAGACCGGACAGGAAACTGTCCTTGATCAGCGGCAGGGTTACGGTCATGAATACCTTGAAACTGTCGGCACCCATGTCATATGCGGATTCTTCGATATTCTTATCAATCTGGCGCAGTGCGGATATGCCGCTCCGTGTACCGGTCGGCAGGGAACGTACAATGAATACGATGACCAGCAGCGTTCCGGTACCGTACAGCGACTGCAGGAATCCGGTCCGGAATACACCGGCGGAGAATCCCCGGATATAGCCGACGCCGAGAACCGTTCCGGGCACAGCCATTGCCAGCATCGATACGGCTTCAATGAATCCCTTGGAACGGAAATTCCTTTTGACGACCAGATACGAAATGATCATGGACAGCAGGGCTGTGATCGGGGAGGCAATCAGCGAAAGCATGAAGGAATCCTTAAATGCCTTGAAGCCTTTGTACTTCGTGAATACCTGGGTGAACCACTTCGGCGTCAGATGGAAGTCATATCCCCATGTCTTGAACAGACCGCCCAAAGGAACACATATATACATCATGACGACAAACAGTGAAACGATCATACAGAACGCTGTCAGCGGACCGGTTACGGACCGGTCGGTGATCTTCATTCTCGGCCGGCTGGCCTTGCCGCTCAGCGTTGCCGTGCTCTTGGCTTCCAGATAATATTTCTGGAGGATGAACATAAACAGCGTGATCAGCAGCAGTACCACAGCCATTGCGGAAGCACCCTGCTTGTCATACGCACCGGTAATCTGCAGATAGATCGAGGTTGCCAGCGTATCATACGATCCGCCGATGATCATGGGGTTGGCAAAGTCCGCGATCGATTCGATAAAGGTGACAAGAAACGCATTGCCCAGACCCGGCAGGATCAATGGCAGGGTTACGGTCATGAACACCTTCCAGCGCGATGCGCCCATATCGCGGGCTGCTTCTTCCAGGGAAGGGTCGATGTTGTGGAGAAGACCTTTCATCATCATGTAGCAGACCGGGAAGAATGTCAGCGTCTGCACGATCGCGATGCCCCAGAAACCGTAGACGTTATTGTCATAGATATGCAGAAGGAAGCGGGTGATAATGCCTGCTTTGCCGAACAGCATGATCATGGAAAGCGACAGTACGAACGGCGGGGATACGACTGGCAGGGTGCTGATGACCTTGAACAAACCGGCCAGCAGTTTTGTCTTCAGCTGCACATATTCCTCAACATAGGCAAACAGCAGGCCGATCAGTGCGGAAAGGATTCCGACCAGAAATCCCACTTTCAGCGTATTGGTGATTGCCGTCCGGAAACTGGGCATATCCATGATGCGTCTGAATACATCCATGCTCAGACCATGATCGGAAACGACACTGTCAACGAGCAGGATTGCCAGCGGGTACAGGATAAAAAGGGTAAGGAACACAATCAGTACGACGATCGTCGTTACCATGACAGGATCCGCAAAGAACTTTTTACGTTCCAGTTCTTTACTCTGGCTTGTTGCCATACAAAGCCTCCTTTTCAGATATTTATACGTAAATGCGGGCGGACTTCACGCCGCCCGCATTCAGATGCACTGCGATTTGCTTATTCTGTCTGGAATCTGTCGTCGCCGCCGCCGAGAGCATTCATGACTTCGCTGATATATTTTTCTGTATTCTGCTTTGCGTCTTCGAAGTCATAATCCATGACGTTGTTCGGATCCAGGCCGAATTCTGTTGCCAGTTCCGGCTGTTTTGCGTTGTCAAGAACCAGGAACTGATAGGAACCGTTCTGTGCAGCGAGTTCTACGCATTCCGGCGACAGTGCATATTCGATCCACAGTTTTGCCGCATTGGGATGCTTGACGCCTTTGAAGATTGCTGTCGCACCGATTTCATACGATGTGCCGGTTGACGGGATGATAAGACCGATATTGCCATAGCCGTTGTCCGTGATCTGGTAGATGCCGTCATGCAGGAAGCCGATACCGATGACACATTCACCGGTGCCGATGTTCTTGGACGGACCGGATCCGGATTTTGTATAGACCTGGATATTCTTGTCCAGATCGACGAGATACTGGATACCTTCATCATGACCGTATTTCTGGATCATTGTGTTGACGACCAGCTTTGCCGTACCGGCAGTATTGTAGTTGGACAGCCAGATCCGTCCCTGATACTTCGGATCAAGCAGGTCCTGCCAGTCCTTCGGTGCATCCAGGCCCAGGCGCTTCAGTTCATCCGTGTTGACCATAAAGCCGAGGATTCCCTTGTAAATGCCGTACCAGTAGCCGTCTTTGTCACGGTATGCATCGCTGATCAGATGAGAAGCGTTTTTTGCTTCATACGCTTCCAGCAGTCCTTTGGATGCGGCGATGTTGTATGGATCGGTCGTTCCGCCGAACCATACATCCGCGGAAGGATTTCCGTTTTCTTCTTCGATCTTGGACTGGACTTCACCGGTCGAAAGTCTCTGGTAGGTTGTCTTGATGCCGTAGAGTTCTTCGAAATGCTTTGTTGCGGCTGCGAGGTAATCTTCTTCGCAGGAACCGTAGACGATCAGTTCTCCCTCTGCCTGGGCAGCTTTGACAAGTTCAGACGCATCTTCGCTGCCGGAAGCTTCTCCGCCGGATGACGATTCAGAGCTGCCGCACGCTGCCAGGCACATTGTCATTGTGCCGGCAAGAAGTAATTTAATAAGTTTTTTCATCATTTTTTCCCTCCTAATGTAATTATTATGCTGAAAAACTTTTATCAGACGATCTGTCTGCTGTACTCCATTATTATTCTGCATAAATCTTTAAAACCAACTCTGTCTCTATCATACTACTTTATTCAAAAAGGGGATAACAAAAGCAGATGAACAATGCTCATCTGCCATAGATTCTTCAATGAAAGGATCAGAGTCCCCAGGAAACGATTTCCCAGTTTCCTTCTTCATCGCAGCCAAGCAGCCATTCATAGCCACTGTAATCCTGACCGGGATTGAAGACACCGCTGTTTTCTTCCGACGCATAGAAATCCATCAGGAACTTTACGGCCTTGACATACCGGATGTCTTCACCGGCTTCATTGATCTGCTTCAGTTCTTCTTCGGATACGCCCTCATCTACCGCATAAGTCAGGGATTGCATCTCACAGCCGGTAAAGGAAGCAGCTTTGCATTTGATCAGCACAGCCATTTCTTCCAGTTCTTCTCTGCTGTAAAGACCGGAGGTCTTCAGATCGATGGCCGGTTCCGTTTCTCTGACTGCCCCGAGATATCCTTCCAGAGTAATTCCTTTTTCCATGATCTCTGCTGCTTTTTCTCTGTCCTGGATATAGCGGATGTGCCATGGTTCATAGGCATAGCCGGTGATATGTTCCTTCTTTGGCAGATAGCGGAGGATAAAGCCGTGGGCAGCGAGTTTTTCATGGATCTTTTCCCAGATTTCAGGATAGGTGACAAGATCTTCGTTGTAGATGATATCTTTGCCGTCCACGATCAGATAGAGATCCAGAGCCAGACCGGTGTGATGCTCGGAATAGCCCGGCTGTGCAACGATCTTGGCCGCATATTCCGCACCGTATTCCTTTGTGAAATTATCCATGATCTCCTGCTGGGCTTCCACGCTTCTTCTGGCGGAATCCAGATCGACATAGATGCCTTCATCTTCCAGTTCCTTTTTGAGATCGAGATACTCCCTGTATGCATTGATCTCAACTTCTACATCATTTCCGACGGTGTTGGTGAAGTGTTCCGTTTTCAGATTTGCTTCCCAGTCCTGAGGCAGCGGATTCAGTTTGTTGACAAGGACCATGTAATCAATGTTATACATATCTTCTTCTTTTTCTGCTTTCTGCGCTGTACATCCGCAAAGCACGGTCATGGCCAGCGCCGCACATAGAATGCTTTTCTTCATCGTGTCAGTATTTCCTTTCTGCAGATATTGACATTATACTCCGGCATATATATTTTTTAATGCTTTATCGTTACGGTCCGTTTCTGTGTTCTGCACGGGAATCTGACGGTATACAGTTTACGGGCAGGCGGTCCCGGTTCTGATCAGTTTGCTCTGCTGTTGAGATCATCGAGGCTGATGGCTGAAGCATCCACTCTGTCGGACGGGTTCTGCTGCCCGGTATCCTTTGCGAGTTTTCCATCGAGCTGTCTGCGGATGCTGGAAGCACGCAGACGGCAGAGTTCCTTCAGTACTTCAAATCCGTTTTCCCTTTCCTGCAATGTGCAGAAGGATGAAGCGCCGCTTTCGAAATACGGTTCGATGACGGCATATATGCGGTCGAGCTCCTCCGCGATTTTTCCGCTTTCAAACTGTTCTGCAATCAGTCTGTCCACTGCCCGGTGATACTGTTCCAGATATGTTTCATCCGAAATGATCCAGTTCCACATCGGTCTTGCGGCAGCGCCCGTACATACCAGCGGTGTATCGATGCCCTGGTTTACGGCCAGCGTCGTATCGTTTTCATCTCCGTATATACCATCCATCGGGAAAGATGCGTAGGAGAGGTTATAGTCCCATGGCAGCATTTCGATCTTTCCGTTGTCATACAGATAGTAATTGTGCAGCATCATTCCCGTATAGCTGTCATAATTCATCAGGAAGTTGTGCACGGCGAAGTAATTGATGATTTCTTCCGTATGCAGAAGGGAATCCGGATCCTTTCCTTCCTGCATTGCCTTCAGGGCCCGGATCACCCGTTCCTGCTCAGATCAGATACATCATGTGCGGCTGTATGGAATGATTCACAGAAGTTATCGATGGTGCAGGAAACAGATGCATGCATTATTGTATGCGGAATACAGACACATGTACTGGCTGTCCTGCATCTGTCTTCCGGGCTGCGTTATATGCATATTATACCGTCAGTCAGGCACCAGGAGGAAACGGAAGCACTGCATGGAATCCGGATCTGCATAAAAACATCGGTCTTTTCAGACTGACGTCAGTCATTACACGGTGTGTCATGCTGTTCAGCACGTATGAAGTGTCTGTAGTCTGAAAAACAGCATTGTCATGGGGATGTGTATCAGAAATCTGATGAAGAATGAGCGGAAGAAACATACGCTGCACTATAATAGATATGTGAAAACAATCGGGGAGGGAAATGATGAAACGGTTCCGTTTTCTGCTTATCATTGCAGTGATGATGACTGTCCTGTATGTTCTTGGAAAACTGACTGAGCCGCCGCATACCATCACGGTTCAGGAATATGATAACCGTCTTGTGATTTCTTCAAAATCGGGATGTGAGATCGTGATCGCATATGATGACCTGCATGGACTCCGCTTTGACAGAATCATGGACTTCGGTACGGAAGTATCCGGCCTGAATACCCGAAAAGAAAAAAGCGGCATCTGGAAAAACGAAGAGTTCGGAGAATACTTCTGCTGCGCAGACGGTACCCTTGACTTCGGACTCATTGTCATCACAGGCAGTCAGGTCATTGTCTTCAATTACGAATCGGAAGAGGAGACACTGAGACTGCATGACATACTGGCACATGAACTGACGATTGACTGTGAAGGATAAAAAAATATCATATCCGCATTGACTTAGAGTATGCTCTGGCTTTTATGATAACAGAAGAAGGAAGGGTAAAAGATGAAATACACAGAACTTGGAAACAGCGGTATTGAAGTATCGAGGATCTGCCTGGGATGCATGGGCTTCGGCAATGCGGAAGCAGGCTTTCACAAATGGACGCTTCCCTATGAAGACACAAAGAAGATCATTGACTATGCAGTGGATCAGGGCATTACATTCTTTGACACAGCCATGGCATATCAGGGCGGCACCAGTGAGGAATTTGTCGGCAGAGCTCTGAAAGATGTCCGGGACAGAATGGTGATCGCGACAAAATACACCCCGCGCTTCGGCGAAATGCTGAATAAGTATTCGGGTACGGAGTGGATCAATAAGTGCATCGATGATTCCCTGACAAGACTGGGCACCGATCATATCGACCTCTATATCATGCACAGCTGGGACTACAATACACCGGTCCTGGAATCCCTGCAGGCACTGGATGCCGCAAAGAAGGCAGGAAAAATCAGAGCCATCGGCATTTCCAACTGCTGGGCTTGGCAGCTTGCCAAGGCCAATGCCCTGGCGGAAAAAGAAAGACTGACTCCGTTTGTCTCGATCCAGAGCCATTACAACCTGCTCGCAAGGGAAGACGAAAGAGAACTGAGAAATCTCTGCCTGGAAGACAATATCGCCATGACACCGTACAGCGCTCTGGCTTCCGGAAGACTTTCCAGAAAACCGGGTGAAACTTCAAAGCGTCTGGAACTGGATGCCTATGCAAAAACAAAATACGATGCCACAGCCGGACAGGATGAGGCCATCATTGACCGCGTATATGAGCTTTCGCAGCAGAAGGGTGTTTCCATGACGGAAATCTCTCTGGCATGGCTGCTGACAAAAGTCACGTCACCGGTCGTCGGCGCTACAAAAGTCTCCCATATTGACGGCGCTGTCGGCGCGGTGGATCTTGAACTCAGCGAAGAGGAAATCAGGTATCTTGAAGAACCGTATGTACCGCACGCTGTCGTCGGTGTGCTTGGCACATCCGTCTGGAAAAAACAGCCCAGATAACAGCTTCTCCAATTCAAAAAACGTCTGCATATGCAGATTTTTTTCAGCCTTTCAGCAGTCCCTCCGCAATCAGATGTTCAAGCACTTTTGCTTCTCTTTCGAACATCAGCGGGTTATAGGGACTGTTTTTCACATTGCGGTTTCTGCGTATAGCGGTCTCAGGTTTTACATACTCCAGCATGAAGGATTCCTGCGCTTCATAATCATCCAGCTGCTGGGAAGACAGCTGATCCTCTGTTTCACACAGATAATAATAATTATCCTGAATAAAACATTCTGCCGGGTCCAGATCGCTTTTCTGGATTCTGTGTACATATCCGTATTCCTGAACAGACTCCGGTATAACAACCAGACCTGTTTCTTCCCGGGTCTCCCGTATCATCGCCTCCGCCGGACTCTCTCCGTTTTCGATTCCTCCGCCGGGAAACTTGTAGTAATCGTATTGCCGGCTGCGGACCATGGCAACCATGCCGTCTTTGATTATAATGCTTCTGGCGGAATTCCGCGTGAAAGTATGCGTACAGTGCGCATGATCCTTTTTGTCCATTTCAAACAGCATTCTCATAGTTCTTTTAACCTTCAGCCGTCATTGTATTCCGTTCTTTCACCTGCGGTCCCTGTTTTGTTTCGCTTCCGCTGCCTTCATGGCTTCATCCGCTTCTTCGTCCCAGACCGTCCGCTCCGGACCGATTGTGCCGTACATGGTGTTTTCAAAAGAATACGTGACCTTTGCGGCCTTTATGAGCCGCTCGTTTTCAATGTCATCCGCAATTCTGATCTTGGCTTTTGTCATCGGCAGGCCTCCGCTTCTTCACAGATACAGTATACCGTACAGAAACAGCCGCAGATACTTCACTGTCCGCATATCAGAAAAAGCGGCCTGTTTCATCTGAAAGAGGCCGCTTATCCGTGCAGCTGTTTATTTGAGAAGTACTTCGCCGTTGGATTCGATGATTTCCTTATAGCGGTCGTAGGAATTCTTCTTGACGCGTTCCAGCGTTCCGTGGCCGTCATTGAATCTGTCGACATAGACAAATCCATAGCGCTTCTTCATTTCACCGGTGCCTGCGGATACGACATCGATCGGACCCCACCAGAGATAGCCCATGCAGGGAACACCGTCAAGAATCGCTTCATGAACCTGTTTCAGGTGCATTTCCAGATATCTTACACGGAACGGATCATCGATCTTTCCGTTTTCATCCAGGTTCTCATCCAGGCCGATGCCGTTTTCAACGATGAACTGCGGAAGGTGATATCTGTCGTTGAGAATGTTCATTGTGTAGCGCAGACCCTTCGGATCAACTGCCCAGCTCCAGGGTTCGGGACTGCTTTCCTTAAGATACGGATTCTTCTTTCCGGCAATGCCTCCGGTGTTGCTGGTCATCTGTGCATCTGCCGCATAGACAGCGGAGCGGTAATAGCTGTAGGAGATGAAGTCGACCGTATTCTCTTTAATCAGCTTCAGTCCTTCTTCATCCATCGCCGGCTCGAGATCCGGGTTTTCATTCCAGATTCTCTTTACATAGCCCGGAATTTCACCGAGTGCCATCGGGTCGCACATATAGAACACTGCCATGCGCTGGGTGTGGAGGGCACCGAGCACATTGTCAGGATTGCAGTCATCCGGGTAGGTTGCCGTACCGGAAGCGGTCATCATGTTGCCGATCTGTGAATCCGGATCGATTTCATGACAGAGTTTTACGGTTTCAGCGTTGGCGACAAGAATGTTGTAATAGCCCTGCCAGATTTCTTTCTGCGTAATCGAGCCGATCGGATCATTCTTGTCCTTCGGATCGGTGATATTCAGAAGACCTCCAGCAACAAACGGATTTCTCAGCATGCCGTTGACTTCATTGAACGTCAGCCAGAATTTGACTTTTCCTTTGTAGCGCGTGAACACCGTTCTGACATAGTTCTTCCAGAATTCAATCAGCTTCGGATTGGACCATCCGCCGTATTCTGTCAGAAGATGCAGCGGTGTCTCATAGTGGGAGAGGGTAATGCAGGGTGCCATGCCGTCTTTGATCATTTCATCAAAGAGATCGTCATAGAACTGCAGACCTTTTTCATTCGGTGTCTCTTCATCGCCGTTGGGATAGATTCTGCCCCAGGCAATGGATGTCCGGAAACAGTTGAAGCCCATGCCGGCCATCAGTGCCAGGTCTTCCTTGTATCTGTGATAGAAGTCGATTCCTTCATGGCTCAGGTACTTCTTTTCCGGATTCAGGCACATTTCCCATTTGCCTGTTTCTTCATTCCATTTCAGACCGGGATCTCTCGATCCGATACCGACCATGATGTCCGTAACGTTGGGCTGTTTGCCGTCTTCCAGCCAGGCTCCTTCGAGCTGGTTGGCTGCGACTGCACCGCCCCAGTAGAAATTCTTCGGGAAGCTCATTATCATTACCTCTTTCTTTCCTGTTTCTATTTTAGCACTGCCTCTCCCTTGCAGGAATGCAGTGTTTATCTGCGCTGATCATCCATGTGTATATCCAGCCATTGCAGGGCATGCTGGATATAGGTGTCCCAGAAGATCCAGTCATGGAATCCGTCGCCTTCTTCATAGACCACATCGGCGCCGGCTTTCCTCAGTGCGTCCGCAATCGAGCGGTTTGCCTCAAGAAGAACATCCTGCAGGCCGCATGCAATGTAAAAGGCAGGGAAAGAACGGGATGGATCTTCCTGAATCTGCTTGATCAGGAAGCGTGGATTCCGGTCGCTGTTTTCCGTCTCATCGAGATTGCCGAAATTCCGTACTTCGCCGACCGTGTTGCCTTTTGTTTCCACCCAATCCCGCGGATATTCATAGAAATGCAGGGCTCCGGACAGAATGACAGCTTTGGAGAATACATCGCTGTATTTCAGACCGTTTCGGCAGGTACCGAATCCGCCCATCGAAAGACCGCCGATGAATGTATCTTCTCTTTTCTTTGACAGAGGGAACATCTCCCGTGTGATCCTGACCAGCTCATTGCCGATATATTCACCGTAGTCACCCAGACATCCGTCCTTTACCAGAATATCCATATAGAACGAATTGTCACCGGAAGGCATGACGACAGCCAGTCCCATATTCTCTGCCCACATCCGGATCCGCGTGTTGTGAAGCCAGCCGTTGCGGTTGTCCGTCAGGCCATGGAGAAGATAAAGCGTCGGATAGGGACCGCTGAACTTCTCCACCGGCAGAATGGCATTCAATTCCACCGATCTTTTCAGTGTTTCCGATTTGAAATCAACTTGAAACAATGCCATGATTTTTCCTCCATATATCCGTATCTGAATCATCATTTCAGCAGTCTGCCCATACCGTTCATGTATATCATCAAAGCAGTCCGGCCGGTCTGCTGTCTGCGTTTACGTAAAAATATTATACAGTCTGATGCGGGACTGCAGTCATTGATGTGAATGCATGTACTTTGAAAAAGGATCCCGGCACAGGCATGCGTTAATATTCCGTAATGCTTCACGCATACGCTATAATGAAGCAGAAATACATATACAGGTGATCAGTGCCGCTTGTGCGGTTTCTGCATCACATACCGCTATACAGACAATATGTTTTTGTGTCAGGAGGTCTGCGCATGCATACGATCCATTTCCCGGACATACCGGTCCCGATCCAGGGACTGGACGATGTCGTTCTGCCGAAGATGGTAAGAATACGCCAGAATTATGCCAGAGACAGAATCGAAGACATTCCATCGCATCTGAAACAGGAATTCGCAAAGCATGATTATGCTGCAGAAACAGCGGGAAAGCGGATCGCTGTGACGGTCGGCAGCCGGGGCATTCCCGACAATGCGCTCATTGTCAGAACCATCTGTACCCAGCTGAAGGAATGGGGTGCGGAGCCTTTCATCGTTCCGGCGATGGGCAGCCATGGCGGCGGAAGCGCCGAAGGAAATCTCGAGATCCTGGCAGGATACGGAATCACGGAAGAAGAAATCGGTGTACCGGTCTGTGCATCCATGGATGTTGTGCAGATCGGAAATCTGGATGATGAAGTAAAGACACCGGTATACTGCGACCGCCTGGCTTATGAAGCCGACGGCATCGTGGTATACAACAAAGTCAAGCCGCATACGGATTTCAAAGGTGAACATGAAAGCGGTCTGCTGAAAATGATGGCGATCGGACTGGCCAAGCATAAAGGATGCTCGGCCCTGCATATGCGGGGATTCGATACCTTTGCGGAAAACATTCCGGCTGCCGCCGCGGTGTTTCTTGAAAAGATGAATGTGATATTCGCAGTCGGTGCCGTACAGAATGCCTATGACCGGATCTCAGAACTCCGGGTCTTCCCGAAGGAAGAAATCATCGCCGGAGATCGGGAACTGCTGGAAACTGCAAGACGGCGCTTTCCGCGGTTTATGTTCGATCATATCGATGTGCTGGTCATTGACCGCATCGGCAAGGATATCTCCGGAGAAGGGGCAGATCCCAATGTGACAGGCAGAGGATTCATGCCGTATTTCAAGGATGACTTCCATGCCCAAAGACTGTTTATCCGCGGACTCAGTGAACAGAGCCATCACAATGCCTGCGGTCTGGGATTGGCGGATATAACAACTGCCCGGTGTCTGAATTCCGTGGACTGGCAGAGCACCTGGGTGAATGTCACGACGAACCTGATGATCGACGGCGGGAAAATCCCGTTCTACCGGAAGAATGATTATGATGCGCTGCGCACTGCGGTCCGTACCTGTCCGCGCGTTGATTATGCCAAAGCCAGGATCGTAAGGATCCGCGATACATTATCGCTGAATGAATTTGAGGTTTCCGAACCCCTGGCAGAATCGCTGAAGTCCGTACCGGAAATCGAAATACTGAGTGAACCGTATGAACTCCGGTTCGATGAAGAAGGATTCCTGGAAGATTTCATATGAATGAAAGAAACGGAAAGATCCTGATCCTGGCGGATGATCTGACCGGATCGCTGGATACCGGTGTCCAGATGACTGCCAAAGGGTATGACGTAACCGTACAGACAGAGAATACGGGAATTCCCGCAGACATCCGCTGCGATGTACTGGTCATCAATACCGATACAAGACACACAGACAGCACCGATGCATATCAGACCGTATCGGATCTTGTCAAAGATGCACTGTGTGCCGGATTTGACTGTATATATAAAAAAACAGATTCCGGTCTGCGCGGGAATGTCGGGGCTGAACTGACTGCTCTGCTGGAAGCTTCCGGAGAAAAGAAACTGCCGTTTGTGCCGGCCTGGCCGAAAATGAACCGGATCACTAAAGAAGGCATCCACTATGTCAGCGGCAGACCGCTGGCAGAGAGTATCTTTGCAAAGGATGTCCTGAATCCGGTGAAGGAGAGCAGGGTCGACCGTCTGATTCATCTGCAGTCATCCGCCGCAGTATCCCTGCAGGCAGACAATACAGACAAAGAAGGCATTGCCGTATATGACTGTATCAGCGATACGGACATGGAAAGAATTGCCGCAGAGATATTCAATGACTGCCACCGTCCGCTGATTGCGGCAGGATGTGCCGGACTGCTGGAAAAATATCCGGGCAGCACAGAGAAAAAAGACAGTAAATTTTATGAAGAACTGCCTCATGAACTGATCGTTCTGTCCGGTTCCCTCAACGAAGTGACTCTAAAGCAATTGCAGGCTGCACAGGAAAACGATGCCTGCAGAATGCATCTTCCGGTACAGAAGATCCTGACCGGACAGTGGCAGGAAAAAGACATTGAGCAGTTTGTGCGCTCTTTCCTGGATGAAACAGCGCCAATCGCTATCATCGATACAATCGGTGATCATGTATCGGTAAAAGACGCAGGGGAAAAAATCGCCGCAGCCATGGGAAAGATAGCTGCATGTCTGGCTGGGCTGAAAGCGAATAGAACACTGATGATCATCGGCGGAGATACGCTTCTCGGGTGTGTAAAAGCCCTGGGTATTGAAACCCTGACACCGGTGAAGGAAATGGCGCCGGGCACGGTGCTCGCAAAATATACGTATCCGGGCGGAAAAGGATATCTGATTACGAAATCCGGAGGATTCGGCGATGAAGCACTGCTGGTGCAGCTGCAGAAAGAACTGGAGGAAAGCAGAAGATGAAAAAGAGACCGGTGATCGGCATCACCATGGGCGATCCGGCCGGAAGCGGTCCGGAGATCACAATCAAAGCACTCAGCGATCCGTCTCTGTATGAGCGCTGCTGTCCGCTTGTCATCGGGGATGCGGGAATACTGGAACAGGCAAAGACATTCGTCAATCATCCGGAAATCATCATCCATCCGGTTTCAGACGTAAAGGATGCGCTGTTCCGGTACGGAACCGTCGATGTATACCATATGGATCTGATTCATGATGTAAAGAATTTCAGGATCGGTGAAGTCTCGAAAGAAGGAGGCAGAGCAGCCTTTGCATTTGTCCGTACCGTCATTGAACTGGCGATGGAAAAGAAAATCGATGCGACTGTAACCAATGCCCTGAACAAAGAGGCAATGAATCTGGCACTGGCAGAAGAAGGAATGCACTTCGACGGACATACCGAAATCTATGCGGCATATACACATACAGAGAAGTATACGATGATGCTTGCCCATCATGACTTCCGCGTTGTCCATGTATCGACCCATGTATCGCTCAGAGAAGCATGCGACAGGGTAAAGAAGGACAGAGTACTCGAAGTGATTGAACTGGCATACAAAGCCTGTCAGGATCTCGGTATTCAGGCTCCCAGGATCGGCGTATGCGGACTGAATCCGCATGCAGGAGAAAACGGTCTGTTCGGAAGAGAAGAGATCGAGGAAATCATACCGGCCATGCAGGAAGCGCAGAAAAAGGGAATCAATGCCATCGGTCCGCTGTCCCCGGACACTGCATTCTCCCAGATGCTGGGAGGGTGGTATGACATCGCTGTATGCATGTATCACGATCAGGGACATATTCCCGTCAAGACGATCGGATTTGTATATGACCGTGAAAAACAGACATGGAAGGCAGTCGAAGGCGTAAACATCACCCTAGGTCTTCCGATCATCCGTACATCCGTCGATCACGGCACGGATTTCCCCCATGCCGGTACCGGTGAAAGCAATGAACTCAGCCTGGTCAATGCGGTCGATTATGCCATCAGGATGGCAGGCACAATACAGAAGGAGAACGATCATGGCAGAAACAGCGATATTTTATAAAATGGGATTCCGTATGGCCTGGCCGGATGCGCTCAGGCATCCCCGGGGACTGGTATCGCCGATGGAAATCGGCAGCCTGGGAGACGGAAGTCTTTCTGCAGAAACGGCAGTCTCTGACTGAGGAAGATGAACCATCCAAGGAGGAGAGACAATGAAAATATTCAGCCATGTCATCGTGAAAAAACCATGCCGGGCAATGATTGAAGGAATTACTTCCGGACTGTATCCGGGACGTCCGGATTATGAACTTGCCCTGGTCCAGCACGATGCGTATATCAAAGCACTTTCGCAGTGCGGTGTGGATGTGACTGTCCTGCCGGCCGATGAAAACTATCCGGATTCCTGCTTTGTCGAAGATCCGGCAGTTCTGACGGAAAAATGCGCAGTGATCACGAATCCCGGCGCACCGTCGAGAAACGGGGAAACCGCCGCAATTGAAGAAGCCGTCCGGAAGTTCTATCCCGAAGACAGAATCGAACATATCCGGTTCCCGGGTACGCTGGAAGGCGGAGATGTCATGATGTGCGGAAACCATTTCTTTGTCGGCAGATCCGAAAGAACCAATGAAGAAGGAATCCGTCAGTTTGCGGAAATCCTGAAGAAATACGGATATACCTGTGCAGAAGTCCGGCTGGAAGAAGTACTGCATCTCAAGACCGGAGTCAATTATCTGGAAAACAACAACATGCTCGTCTCCGGGGAATTCGTAAACAAGCCGGAATTTGAATCCTACCGGAAATATGTCATCCCGGAAGAAGAAGCATATGCGGCCAACTGCATCTGGGTGAACAATACGGTCATTGTGCCGGAAGGATATCCGGCTGTCCTGGCAGCCGTCAAGGCAATGGGCTATCAGACCATTACCGTGGATACGTCGGAATACAGAAAACTGGACGGCGGTCTCAGCTGTCTGTCCCTGCGCTTCTGAACAGAAAAATGAGATCGCTGATCTCATTTTTTTAAACGATGGAAGCCCGGTGATAATCCGTCAGATCCGAGCCGAGTTTTTCATAGATTTCCCTGACGCTGCCATGGGTGGACAGCGTCTTCAGTTCAGCGTCTGTCATACCGATCAGTTCCACAAACGCAACTTTGCCGATAGGCGTATCGATCGTTTCCACCGTCGGATCTTCGATGGTGATGAACCCGGTGAGATTCGATTTCTGCTCGGCGTCGATTCCTTCTTTCTGGCCGGTATACAGATATTCAAACGGCTGGAAGATCTCGCCCTTGGTGAAGGTCAGCCGGGCGATCATCTGCAGGATGCCGCAGATGTTTTTGAGTTCTGCTTCCTCATCCGCAAAGTCTTCTTTTTTCAGTTTGAGGGTCAGTTCATATCCGAAGCCGCTGAGTTCAGGATCGCTGCTTTCTTTTTCATAGATTTCTGTCTGGCCGAATGTCACAAAATGCCAGTAGGTTCCGCCGTCATAGATACTGATTCCATCCAGGGGATCCTTCCCGCCGAGTGCCCATTTGATGATCGTTCCGTAATGCTTCGGGTTCTCCTGGCCGGGATATACCCGCAGGAACTCTTTTTCGATTGCCTGCCAGCCGATGGCTTCCGGTACTTCTTCTTTGACGGATACCGTCTTTTCCGTTTTCTTCTCTTTTCTGAACAGATCGAATAATCCCATGGTCTGCCTCCGTTTCATTAAAGATATTATACTGCCTTCCGTGCATGATTACGCAGGATCCGGGCGGTATGGCATACAATGGTATCAAGGAGAGAGACAATGAAAAAACTGGGATTCGGTACCATGCGTCTGCCTCTTCTGCATGCGGAGGATCCCAAAAGAATCGATCCGGAACAGTTCAAAGCAATGACAGATACATTTCTGGAGCGGGGTTTTATCTATTTTGATACGGCCTATCCGTATCATGAAGAATGTTCGGAAAGCGCGCTCCGGGAAGCACTTGTCAGACGATATCCCCGCCAGAGTTTTCTGATTGCCGACAAGATGCCGATCACACGGGTGGCATCTGCAGAGGACTATCCCCGTATATTCGCGGAACAGCTGGAACGGTGCGGTGTGGAATACTTTGACTATTATCTTCTTCACAATATGGGAAGAGACCGCTATGAGAGCACACAGAAATCCGGCGGTTTCGCATTTATCGAACAGATGAAAAAAGAAGGGAAGATCCGTAAAACAGGTTTTTCCTATCATGACGATGCGGAAACACTGGACCGGATCCTGAACGATCATCCCGAGGCGGATTTCGTGCAGCTGCAGATCAATTATCTCGACTGGGACAGTGCCGTGACACAATCCGGCAGGTGCTATGAGACAGCAGTCAGACACGGCAAGAAAGTCATGGTCATGGAACCGGTCAAAGGCGGAACGCTTGCCCAGCTGCCGGTGCGTTCAATGCGTATGATCAGGACGAAGAAACGCGTCCTTCCCAGGCATCTCTTGCCGTACGCTTTGCGGCGTCTCTGCCGGAAGTGGAAATCGTATTGAGCGGCATGAGCGACATAAGCCAGCTGGAGGACAATACAGGCTATATGCAGGAATTCAGTCCGCTGACAGAAGGGGAACAGGAACTTGCTGCAAAGATCACGGATATCCTCAACCGTACGATCAGAGTTCTCTGCACCTCCTGCAGACACTGTATGGAAGAATGTCCGATCCAGGTGAATATACCGAATTATTTCGGACTGCTGAATCTGTATGCCGTCACCGGCAAAAAGACCAATATGTATTATCAGCGCTATTCCATGAATCATGCCAGGGCATCGGAATGTCTCAAGTGCGGCAGATGCGAACGGATCTATCCCCAGCACATTGTCATCCGGCAGTTCCTGGATGAATTCGCAGCGCTGTACGAAGGCTGAAGCCGGACATACATAATGCATGCGGAAGATTCCGGTTGACACGGATCATGCCGGAACGGTATTGTCAGGGCATGGAATGAGCAGGCTGTCATGAAACAACTGCGGGAGTGGGATATGATTGAACAGGTAACGGTATACGGATATATTTCGGAAAATTGCTTTTTCTATATAGATGATAATACAAAACACGGTTTTCTCATCGATCCGGGTGCAGAAGCAGACAGGCTTCTTGCGATGATCAGAGAAAACGGATGGGTGATTGAGAAAATCCTGCTGACTCACGGACATTTCGATCATATCGGAGCGGTCAATGAAATCCGCGAAGCACTGCAGATTCCCGTTCTGGCTTTTCAGACAGCGGATGACTATCTGCTCAGCCCCTATGCCAATCTTTCTGCCCAGTTCAATGACCCGGTCATTGTCAGGAATGTGCAGCATGTCGGCGAAGGGGATGAGATCGCACTGAGCACCAATCCGCAGTTCTCGCTGCGGGTGATCCATACCCCCGGACATACAACGGATTCAATCGTATTCTATGCGGAACATGAGGGTGTTCTTTTCTCCGGAGATACGATTTTCAAAGCCAGTATCGGCAACACCCGCTTCCCGGGCGGAGACTACGATACTCTTGTTCACAGCATCATTCATAAGATCTTCACTCTTCCCGAAGACACGGTCATCTATTCGGGCCACAGTGAACCTACCAGTGTGGGCACAGAGAAAAGAAGATATTTCTGAGATGCAGTATACGCATGAATCACATATATGTGAAAAAGGATCCCGGTGTATACACAGAGATCCTTTTCTGCGCTATGTACGGAACAGTCAGGACTGCTCAGTCATCCGAAGGATCCACATCAATCAGGACTTTCATTGTGGATTCATGGTTGGCATCGATATATTCATAGGCTTTCTGGTAATCCGCAAAGCTGAAGTGCGAAGACATCAGCGGCTTCAGCCGGATCTTTCCTTCATTGACCAGACAGATGGCTTCCGTATAATCCTCGTGTCTGTACATCATGGATGTATTCAGATCAAGCTCGGAATCATTGAGCTTGGCAAGGTCAACATTTGCCATTTTGGCAAATACCGCAACCAGAATGATGGTGCTGCCTTTGCGGGCATTCTGAATGGCCTGGTTCATGGTGATATCATTGCCTGCACAGTCATAGATGACATCTGCTTTGTCCGGACCGAAATTGGCCAGCAGTGCCTCAGCAAAATCATGACTGCGGGTGTTGACGGTATAATCCGCACCGGGCTTTGCCGCAAGGGCGGGCCGCATGTCGCTGATATCCGTGGCCATGACCTCTTCTGCGCCGAGTGCTTTCAGAGACTGGATCAGCAGAATGCCGATTGGTCCGCAGCCCAGGACAGCACACTTCGCACCTTTGAAATCCGGGAAACGCTTTGCCGCATGAACGGTGACCGCGAGCGGTTCAATCATCGCACCTTCATCATAGCTCATGGTTTCCGGAAGCAGTGTGACCTTGGAGGCATCCACAGCGAAGTATTCGCTGGCGGTGCCGGTTGCCTGAAAACCCATGACTTTCAGATTTTCGCAGAGATTGTACTTTCCGCGGAGACACGGATAGCATCTGCCGCAGAAGACCTGCGGTTCAATGGTGACCTTCTGGTCTTCTCTGAGATCTTTTACATATTCTCCGGTTCTGACGATCTTTCCGGAGACTTCGTAGCCCTGGGTGACCGGATAGGATGTATAGGGATGTTCACCATGGTAGACATGGATGTCGCTGCCGCAGACAACGCTTCTGGAAAAGACAGACTTCCGTCTGATTACCGGTTTTTTCGCACAGCGGGCAGCTGCGGTCGGTGCCGGGCTGATGCGTATCCGGGATTATCTGGAATCCATCTGAATCAGACAGGGTCTGAGAATTGTGCTAGACTGATTTCAAGAGAGCATACGATGAAAGGCAGAATTTCCATGAAGTCAGTTTCCGGAAGCTGATGCATGTATCAATACCGCATAGGTATACGATTCTTACTTTGACATTGCGCTGACACCGGTGAAAAACAAAAGCCAGGCGCATGTCCATTGCCGGGGCAGCAGATTTCTACTGTGTTTCTAAGGCGCGGACAGGATCTATGATCTTTCCGGAATCATCATGTCTCAGAACACCCGTTTCAATTGCCTGAACAGACGGATCATGCGATTGCGGCAGTACCGGACCGTATCGTATGGCAGTATATGAAACGGAATTGTACACAGATGAAAGGATACAATGCATGAAAGAAACATTTCTGATCGGCTCCGCGACGGCGGGCGGCCAGGTTGAGGGCAACAACATCAACAGTGACACATGGGCGCAGGAATATATGAAAACCGGGGGCTATAAAGAACCCTCCGGAGATGCG
>CADABS010000027.1 GCA_902786245.1 uncultured Erysipelotrichaceae bacterium | reverse complement strand
GATCGATATGATCTTTCTGAGATGTTCAGATATACCGGTGGATTTACCTTACAGGCTTCTTAAATCTGCCCACACTTCTTGATGAAGCCTCTTTTTTTATCGGTGAAATTGCTGAAAAAGCCCATTAATAAAGGACTTCTGACACTTTTTGTGGTATAATTATACAGATGTATTCCATCATGAAAAAGGAGCTGTCACAATGGATAAAATCACAACTGAATATATCACTCTGCAGCAGTTCCTGAAGTTTGCCGGAATTGCGTCCACCGGCGGTGAAGCCAAAATCATGATCCTTGAAAACAGTATAACCGTGAACGGTGAAAAGGAAAACAGAAGAGGCAGAAAACTGTATCCGGGGGATGTTGTTGCTTTCAGAGGAAGGAAGTACACTGTCCGCTGATGAAGGTTGAAACACTCCAGCTCCGCAATTTCCGGAATTATGAGAATACATCGGTTGCGTTCAGTCCTGATCTGAATGTAATCACCGGACATAATGCCCAGGGCAAAACAAATCTCCTGGAAAGTCTGGTATATCTTTCTCTGACAAGGTCACACAGAATCGCTGATGAAAAAAAACTGATTCGAAATGATATGCCGTTTGCGGATATCAGATGCCGGATTGATGATGAAGGCATTAAAAAGGATCTGCGGGCAATCATTCATCCGAATGGAAAAACACTTCGGATCGATCAGATTCCTGTGAAAAAAAGCAGTGATTTTATCGGCGCGGTCAATGTGATCCTTTTTTCTCCGGATGATCTGTATATATTCAGCGATCATCCCCAGACCCGCAGAAAGATTATGGATCAGGAAATCACAAAAGTTTCACCGGGATATCTTACTTCATTGAATAAATACAGAAATCTGATGAAGGAAAGAAACGATCTGCTGAAAAACATGAATATCGATATGCGGTATCTGGATATTCTGGATGAGCAGATGGCAGATCTGATGGAGGCAGTGATCGCAAAAAGACAGAAATTCATTGAAACGGTCAATCTGCATATGCCTCAGATTTACAGAGAGCTGTCCATGGATGAAACAGTCACGGTCAATGTGCGCTATAAAAAATGCTGTATGGAAGCAGACAGAGAGCATCTTCTGCAGATGATGAAAGACAGCCGCCAGCGCGACATTGACTACAGAATTACAAATAACGGAATACATCGGGAAGATCTCCTGTTTGAAATGAATGATGTCAGTCTCATTCAGCAGGCCTCACAGGGGCAGAAAAGAATGACCATGCTTGCATTCAAAATGGCGCTGATGAAGTATATTCAGGCGGAAACGGGAAAGCAGCCGGTACTGCTGCTGGACGATGTTCTGTCTGAACTTGATGCAGAAAGACAGAGGAGACTTCTTGAAATGATCCGGGGCAGGTGCCAGTGCATTATTACAGCAGCGGAAATACCTGCGCATATGAAGAATCTTGCCTGGACAGGTTTCTATGTCGAACAGGGCAGGATCACAGCAGAAAAGCAAGGAGGCAGTATATGAGTGAAATGATCAAAGATACAGATGATCAGGCAGTAATCGGCGAAGAACTTGATACAAAAGTCACGCATTCCTATGATGACTCGGATATCCAGGTTCTGGATGGACTGGAAGCTGTCAGAAAACGTCCCGGCATGTATATTGCGTCCACTTCCGAAAAAGGTCTGCATCATCTTGTATGGGAGATTGTAGATAACGGTATTGATGAAGCGATGGCCGGCTATGCGACAACGGTTTCCGTCAATGTGGATACGGACAATGTCGTTACGGTAATCGATGACGGCCGCGGCATGCCGACAGGTATGAATGAAAAAACCGGCAAATCGACGATTGAAACGATTTTTACCGTGCTTCATGCCGGCGGTAAATTCGGCGGCGGCGCATACAAGGTATCCGGCGGTCTGCATGGTGTCGGTGCTTCGGTTGTCAATGCGCTTTCCGAATGGATGGAAGTATCTGTTTACCATGACGGCAAGGAATATTTCATCCGCTTTGAAAACGGCGGACATCCGACCGAACCGCTGAAAGTCATTGCGGAATGTGACAAAGATAAACACGGTACGAAAGTAAGATTCAAAGCAGATCCGACGATTTTCACGGAAACAACGGTTTACAGCTTTGAAACGCTGCGTGACAGACTCCGTCAGCTGGCATTTCTGAATAAGGGAATCCGTCTTGAATTTACCGATGAGAGACAGGAAGATGAATCAAAAAAGCATCATGTATTCCTGTTTGAAGGCGGTCTGCGCGAATATGTGCAGTATCTGAATAAAAACAGAACTGCTGTTCATCCGGATATTATCTATTCCGAAGGACATGAAAACGGCATCCAGGTGGAAGTCGCATGTCAGTATAACGACGGATACAATCCGAATATCTATACTTTCTGCAATAACATCAATACGGCAGAAGGCGGAACGCATGAAGAAGGCTTCCGTCTTGCCCTGAACAGAGTCATCAATAAATATGCCAAGGAAAACAACTTCCTGAAGGGCAAAGATGATAATCTGACAACCGATGACTGCAAAGAAGGCATTACAGCTGTTATTTCCGTCAAGCATCCGGATCCGCAGTATGAAGGACAGACAAAGACAAAGCTCGGAAATACGGAAGTCAGAAAAGTCGTGTCTACGATTTTCGGCACCCAGCTGGAACGTTTCCTGATGGAAAATCCCGATCAGGCAAAGATGATCATCGAGAAGGCGACTCTTGCATCGCAGGCGCGTATTGCGGCGAAGAAGGCAAGAGAGGCAACCAGAAGAAAGAATCCTCTGGAAATCGGCTCTCTGCCCGGAAAGCTGGCAGACTGTTCTTCCAAAGACGCAAGTATCTGTGAAATCTATATCGTCGAGGGTGACTCCGCCGGCGGTTCCGCAAAACAGGGAAGAGATTCCCATTATCAGGCAATTCTTCCTCTGCGCGGAAAGATTCTGAACGTTGAGAAGGCTAGACAGACCAGAGCATTTGAAAATGCAGAGATCCGTTCGATGATTACGGCATTCGGCTGCGGTGTTCTGGAAGAAACAGATACATCCAAGCTCAGATACAACAAGATCGTAATCATGACCGATGCGGACGTCGACGGTGCGCATATCCGTATTCTGCTTCTGACATTCTTCTACAGATATCTCAGACCAATCATCGAGCAGGGATATGTATATATTGCCCAGCCGCCTCTGTATAAAGTACAGAAGGGAAATACGGTACGCTATGCATATACAGAACCGCAGATGGACAGACTGAGAGCTGAAATGGGTGACAGGCTTGCCATCCAGAGATATAAAGGTCTGGGTGAAATGAATCCGGAACAGCTCTGGGAGACGACAATGAATCCCAAGAACAGAACTCTGATCCGGGTCAATCTGAATGATGCGGAACTGGCAGATCAGTATTTCAGCATCATGATGGGTGAAGAAGTAGAGCCGCGTAAGAATTTTATTGTAGAAAATGCAAAATTTGCTGAACTTGATATTTAAGGAGGGGTGAACTCATGGCCAGAGATGATTTTATGGAATTTGATGAGTCAAATTTTGACCCCGGAAATATAACGGAAACAAATCTGACAAAAGAACTGAGCCGCGATTTTATTGACTATTCCATGTCTGTAATTGTCGCAAGAGCGCTGCCAGATGTACGGGACGGTCTGAAGCCTGTACAGAGACGTATTCTCTATGCGATGAATGAAATGAATAACGGACCGGATAAGGCATACCGTAAATGTGCGCGTATCGTCGGCGATACCATGGGTAAATATCACCCGCACGGCGACTCATCTATCTACGGTGCACTGGTTTATATGGCACAGCCCTGGAACATGCGCAAGGTTCTCGTTGACGGACACGGCAATTTCGGATCCATGGACGGCGATGGTGCTGCAGCGATGCGTTATACAGAAGCACGTATGTCCAAGATTGCAGTGGAAATGCTGAGAGACCTGGACAAAGATACCGTCAATATGAGTCCGAACTACGACGGTGAGGAAGTGGAGCCGGATGTTCTTCCGTCCCGTTTCCCGAATCTGATCGTCAACGGTTCGTACGGTATTGCCGTAGGCATGGCAACCAATGTTGCCCCGCATAATCTCGGTGAAACGATTGATGCGGTATTTGCGGTCATGGACAATCCTGAGATTACGACAACGGAACTGATGCAGTATATCAAAGGTCCGGACTTCCCGACCGGCGGATATATTCTCGGCAGAAGCGGTATCAGACAGGCATTTGAAACCGGCCGCGGCAGTATTATCATGCGTGCAAAGTCGCATATTGAAGATATGCCCAACGGCAAATCGAGAATCATCATCACGGAAATTCCGTATATGGTCAACAAGGCTTCTCTGGTGGAACGGATCGGAAACCTTGCCAAAGAGAAGATGATCGAAGGCATTACGGATCTGCGTGATGAATCCAATATGGACGGCATGCGCATTGTTCTGGAGCTGCGGAAGGATGTCCAGCCGGAAGTTCTTCTGAACCAGCTTTACAAACTTTCTCCGCTGCAGTCCAATTTCGGTGTAAACAACGTCGTTCTGTTCGGCAAGACACCCCGTCAGGCTTCCATGAAGGAACTCCTGCAGGGATATATTGCACATCAGGATGAAGTAATTGTCCGCCGGACAAAGTTTGATCTGAAGAAGGCACAGGACAGAGCACATATTCTGGAAGGTCTGCGTATTGCGGTCGATAACCTGGATGCTATCATTCATACGATCCGTGATTCAAAAGACGCCAATGAAGCGATGCCGAGACTGATGAACGGATTCAATCTCGATGAAATCCAGGCAAAGGCAATTCTGGATATGCAGTTCAGAAGACTGACAGGTCTGGAACGGGAAAAAATCGAAAATGAATATCAGGATCTCCTGGTAAAGATCGATGATCTGCAGGATATTCTCGCAAATCACGGAAGAGTCATTCAGATCATCAAAGATGAGCTGACGGAAATCAAAGATAAATATGCAGATCCCCGCCGCAGTGAAATCATCGATGCGCCTGCAGATATGGAAGATGAAGACCTGATTCCGGTAGAAAATATCGTTATCTCGCTGTCTTCCCGCGGATATATCAAGCGCATGACAACGGATAACTATCGTGTACAGAACAGAGGCGGCAAAGGTATCAAGGGCATGGAACTGAATGATAATGACGGTATCGATCAGTTCATTACCATGTCTACGCATGATTTCCTGCTTGTATTTACAGATACGGGCCGTGTATTCAGAATCAAGGGATTCAATATTCCTGAATACGGCAGAACAAGCAAGGGTATTCCGGTTGTCAATCTGCTGCAGATCGACAGAAATGAGAAAATCTGTGCACTTGTTCCGTATTCGGCAGATGATACAGCAAATTATCTGTTCTTTACGACAAGAAACGGTATTATCAAACGTACGCAGATCAGTGAATTTGAAAGCATCAACCGGAACGGCAAGATTGCAATCAAGCTGAACGATGACGATGAACTTGCATTCGTCAAAGGAACCAGCGGCGAAGCGGAAATCATCATTGCCGGATCCAACGGAAAAGCTGTCAGATTCCGTGAAAATACAGTCCGTCCGATGAGCAGAATCGCCAGAGGCGTAAAGGGATTCAATACCGACGGCGGTACAGTCGTAGGTATGATTACCAACGAAGAAGGCAGATATATTCTTACGGTTTCTGAGAACGGCTACGGCAAGAAGGTTGATATCAATGAATATCGTATGACAAACCGTGGTACAAAGGGCGTCAAGACAATGAATGTCACCGAGCGTACCGGTAAACTTGTATGTACCTGCGCTGTCAACGGCGATGAAGACTGTATGATCATGACAAATTCCGGTATTATTATCCGTATTTCACTGGAACAGGTCAGTGTTTACAGCAGAGCAGCTGCCGGTGTTCATCTGATCAATGTCAAAGATGATCAGAAAGTATCTACTGTCGCAATCCTTTCTCCGGAAGAAGATACAGACGAAAACGAAGAAACAGAAGAATAAGGAAAGAAGACCATGACTCCAAAGCCATGGCCTTTTTTGTAATGAATGATTGATACAATATCTGTTTCACAACTGTATGTTAACGTATTGAATGGATTTGTAATCCATACACCAAATAAAGCATCCATGCATATGCATGAATGTTTTACAGAATTTCTTATTTTGCTGCTTTTGCGGCAGAACGTTTTGCGGCTTTTTCCTTTTTCTTCATATCTGCCTGGATCAGACTACTGAGATAATTCTTGATACTTTCCTGACTCTCCAGCCATTTGATAATATCTGCCTCAGAAGAATTATTGAAACGGACAGAAAAAGATCTGTAGTTGTTACGATTATACGTATTGTTATACTCAAGTTTGTGCTGATACTGTGTCTGCTTAAGCATGCTTATTTCCCCCAAATATATTGTAGAATGAGTCAACTATTATTATACTTAATTTCTGTTACTTGACAAACATTTTTTCCAATGATTAAATACATTTACAGCGTTGATCGGGAATAGTAAGTATTATATGCATCTGCAGAAAGACAGCGGATGATGCGAGCTGTCTGTATATGGTATTGAATCCATCCCGGGAGTGAAACCAATCCTTTCCGGTATCGGCCGTTATCCGACAATGAAGTGGCCTGATTGTTTCACGTGAAACAATTTGACAAAAAGGGTGGCACCGCGATTATACATCGTCCCTTTACGGAGGATGTTTTTATTTTATTAGGAGGAACTATGATTGATATTAAACTGATCCGTGAAAATCCTGAAATCGTAAAAGAAAATATTAAAAAGAAATTCCAGGATGAAAAACTCGTACTGGTCGATGAAGTCGCTGAAATGGATAAAGAATACCGTGCAGCGAAGACAAAAGGCGATGCGCTCCGTGCAGACCGCAACCGTATTTCCAAAGAAATCGGTTCATTCATGAGAGAAGGAAAAAAAGCTGAAGCAGGAGCTGCCAAAACAAGAGTCAAGGAAATCGGCGAAGAACTCGAAAACCTTGAAAAGAGGGAAGAAGAACTGAATGCGGAAATCCGCAACCGTATGATGATCATTCCGAATATCATCGATCCTTCTGTACCCATCGGCAAAGATGACAGTGAAAATGTTGAAATTCAGAAATACGGCGATCCGGTTGTTCCTGATTATGATATTCCGTATCATACCGATATTCTCGAAGCATTGGACGGTATCGATATTGACAGTGCAGGACGTACATCCGGCAACGGCTTCTATTATCTGAAAGGCGATATTGCCCGTCTTCATTCATCGATTCTCTCTTATGCAAGAGATTTCATGATCAACAGAGGCTTTACATACTTCATTCCGCCGTTCATGATCCATGGCAGTGTTGTCAATGGTGTTATGAGTTTTGCGGAAATGCAGAACATGATGTATAAAATCGAAGGCGAAGATCTGTATCTGATCGGAACTTCGGAACATTCGATGGTCGGCAGATTCATTGACCAGATTCTGAGAAAAGAAGACCTGCCGTATACACTGACAAGCTACAGCCCGTGTTTCCGTAAGGAAGTCGGCGCACATGGTATTGAAGAACGCGGTCTGTACCGTGTCCATCAGTTTGAAAAGCAGGAAATGGTCGTTGTATGCGAACCGGAGGACTCTCCGTACTGGTATGACCAGCTCTGGCAGAATTCCGTTGACTTCTTCCGTTCGCTGGATATTCCTGTCCGCACACTGGAATGCTGCTCTGGCGACCTTGCAGATCTGAAGGTAAAGAGCTGTGATGTCGAGGCATGGTCACCGCGTCAGAAGAAATATTTCGAAGTCGGAAGCTGCTCGAATCTCGGCGATGCACAGGCAAGACGTCTGGGTATCCGTGTAAAGGGCGAAAACGGCAATTATTTCGCACATACACTGAATAATACGGTCGTTGCCCCGCCGAGAATGCTGATTGCATTCATTGAAAACAATCTGAATGCGGATGGAAGCCTGAACATTCCTGAACCTCTGCGTCCTTACATGGGCGGTCAGGATAAGATCGTTCCTCCCGCAACAAAGAAGAATTTCTGATTGAGACTGCTGCGAAAGCAGTCTTTTTATTGTTTCACGTGAAACAAAAGAGACTGTTGAGAAGTCAGTAAAAAGAATATATAATACTCATGGCACAGCATTCATGGATAGAACCTGGTCAGGACCGGAAGGTAGCAGCCATACAACCCTCTGTCTGCGTGTGCCGCTTTTTATTATGATGGACATACATGAGAAATATATGCGTGCTGCGCTGAAAGAAGCACACAAAGCAGAACTGATTGATGAAGTACCGGTTGGCTGCGTAATTGTCAGAGATGGAAAGATTATTGCCAGAGGCCATAATCTGAAAGAAAAGAAAATGCAGTCATATGCCCATGCCGAAGTCATTGCCATTCAGAAAGCCAGTAAAAAACTGAATAACTGGTGTCTGGATGACTGTGATCTGTATGTAACCCTGGAACCGTGTATGATGTGCACCGGACTGATCGGACAGGCAAGAATAAGGAATCTGTACTATGGAACTGCAGATCCGAAAGGAGGCGCAGTAGATACCCTGATTCAGGTGAAGGAAATACCGCATCTGCGCACTTATCCGAAAACCGTAACTGCAGGAATCCTGCGGGAAGAATGCAGTTCGATTCTGACAGAATTTTTCCGTCAGAAAAGGAAAAATGCAAAGCAAAGAAAAGCCGAATCTGTACAATAAACCTGTATGATATGCAGGTTTTTGTTATAATTATTAGACTAGGAGACCAGCTATGGCAAAAGCAGCTTTATACCAGAAATACAGGTCATCAACATTCGAAGAAGTGGTCGGACAGGAATATATTGTCCGTTCTATAAAAAATGCGGTGCGTGAAAACAAAGTCGGTCACGCATATCTTTTCTGCGGACCGAGAGGTACCGGAAAAACAACAATGGCCAGAATTCTTGCGAAAGCTGTCAACTGCGAGAATAAGAGCGAAGCTCCCTGCGGAAAATGCGAAAACTGTATCGCAGCAGCGGAAGGAACGCATCCGGATATCATTGAAATCAATGCGGCGAACGAAACGCATGTCGAAGATATCCGTGATCTGATTGACCGTGCCCGTCTGGCACCGATGATGGGAAAACAGAAAATCTATATCATTGACGAGGTTCATCAGCTGTCCAGTGCTGCTTCTTCCGCATTGCTGAAAACGCTGGAAGAACCGCCGGAGAATGTTATCTTCGTTCTGGCAACGACAGATCCGCAGAAACTGCTGCCGACCATTATATCCAGATGCCAGAGATTTGATTTTTCACGTGTGAAAAAGGATCAGATCCGCGACCATCTGCAGTTTGTTGCCGCAAAAGAAAATATTCAGCTGGATAAAGCAGCGGCGGATATGATTGCGGTTCTCTCCGACGGCGGAATGAGAGATGCACTTTCCATTCTTGACCAGTGTGCGGCATATACCGGAGACCGTATTACCGAAGAAGATATCGACCGTATCTACGGACTTGCGACAACAGATGAGAAAATCGGACTGATCACCGATATCCTGGAACGTAATTTTGCCGAAATTCTGACAAGGATACGTGTCTATGAACAAAGAGGCATTGATTTTATCCGGTTTACGGACGGAATGATCGATATTCTGAAAGAAACGTTCATTTATGAGCAGACGCACAACGCTTCTCTTCTGAAAATCATCAGTCAGGAACAGGCGGAAACACTCAGTCAGGCAGATACGTCCAGAACATGCATGCATATAGCGGAAAAACTTCTGGAAACGAAGGAAAGATACCGTTTTGCATCTTCGGCAGCCAGTGCATTTGAAGTATCTGTTCTGTCTCTGATGGAAGACAGACCGGTACAGGCAATTGTCCAGCCGGCTGCGGTTCCGGAAAAACAGCCGGAAAAAGTGATTGAACCTGCAGCAGAAGAAAAGGAAGAACCGCTGCCTGCAGCGGAACCTGTACAGGCAATGACTGCAGAAGAAATCATTGCCCTGCTGGTACAGTGCTCCAAACAGGAAAAGAAAAATGATGAGGCCGCATTTGAACAGCTGAAAGGCATTCTCGGACTCGATACAAGAAAATATACGTCTCTGCTGAAGGATACAAAGATCGCAGCCAGCGGCAAAGACTGTATATTGCTGCTGTGCAGAAGCACCGCTGTAGTCAACCGTATCAATGACAGAAAAGAAAACAGAGAATTGTATTTCTTTGTGAAGAAACATCTGGGTGTGGACAAGATGCTGTTTGCCATAACGGAAGATGACTTCAGAAAAGCATCTGAACTGTTCCGCACAATGATGAAAGAAGACCGTCTGCCGGAAGCGAAGCCGGTCGTACGGTATGAAAAAGATACAGAACAGCCGGAAACGCCGGAAGACAAGGTCATCAGGCTGTTCGGCAGGGAAAATGTCGAGATTATAGGAGAGTAGATATGGATATCCAGAAACTGATGGAACAGGCAGAAAGAATGCAGAAAGAACTGGCTTCGATGGAAGAAGAACTTGACCAGACGATCTATACAGGAAATTCCGGCGGTGAAGATGGTGTAACAATCAAAATCAACGGCCGCTGCGAAGTCGAAGAAGTATCAATTGCGGAAGACCTGATGGATCCGGAAAACAGAGAGATGCTGCAGGACATGATTCTTCTTGCAATGAACAGTGCAGTTGAAAATGCATCGAATGACCGGGAAGAGCGTCTTGGCAATGCAACATCCGGTCTGAGTCTGCCGGGGATCGAGTAATGTATCCGCAGAGTCTGCAGAAACTGATTGAATGCTTCCGCAGGATTCCCGGTGTTGGCGAAAAGACAGCAGAACGGTATGCGCTGGCAGTAACGGAAATGGATCCGTCAGCTGCCCTGGAATTCTCCAGAGCGATTGAAGAAGTGAAAACAAGGCTGACGACATGCCATATATGCGGAAATCTGTCGGATGAAGAAACATGTCCGATCTGTGCGGACCCTGACAGAAACCATAAGATGATCTTCGTTGTACAGTCAGCACGCGATGTAATCGCAATGGAAAAGACAGGACAGTACCGTGGTGTATATCATGTACTGAACGGTCTTCTGTCACCGTCGAAGGGAATCATGCCGGAGGATCTGAATCTGGATCGGCTCGTGGAAAGAGCAGCAGATGCACAGGAAATCATCATTGCGACGAATGCGACGATGGATGGTGAAACAACAGCGATGTACATTGACAGGCTTCTGAAAGAAACCTGCCCGGATGTACTGGTCACAAGAATTGCCCATGGTCTGCCGGCCGGCGGACTGCTGGATTACGCTGATGAAATGACGCTTGCGCATGCATTAACAGACCGCAGGCAGATGTGATATGGAGGAGGAAAACCATTATGAACAATGATCTTTTGATTGCCCAGGCAGCTGAACTTGAAGACATCCGTAAAATCGCCGCAAAAGCAGGAATCGATGAGGAATATATTGAGCCTTACGGAAAAGAAAAGGCAAAGATTTCCTTTGATCTGATCAATAAGACAAAAGATCAGCCGGACGGAAAGCTGATTCTTGTAACTGCAATCAATCCGACAAAAGCCGGTGAAGGCAAATCGACAACAACGATCGGTCTGGCAGACGGTCTGTCAAAGGCAGGACTGAAAGTCATGGCAGCACTGCGTGAACCTTCCCTGGGTCCGGTATTCGGACTGAAGGGCGGAGCGACAGGCGGCGGATATGCGCAGGTCATTCCGATGGAATCCATCAATCTGCATTTCACCGGTGACATGCATGCAATCACAACTGCAAACAATCTGATTGCGGCAGTTCTGGACAATTCGATTTATCAGGGCAACCCTCTGCAGATCGATCCTGAAAAGGTCGTCTGGAAGCGCTGCCTGGATATGAATGACAGAACGCTCCGCGATATTACGATTGCACAGAACAAAAAGAGCAACGGCGTAGAAAGAAAAGATCACTTTGTCATTACCGTTGCGACGGAAGTTATGGCGATTCTCTGCCTTTCCAGCGATATTCATGACTTTGAAGAAAGAATCGGCCGCTGCATCGTTGCCTATACATATGACGATCAGCCGGTAACCGTCAAGGATATCGGCGCTGCCGGTGCGGCAACTGTTGTTATGAAAGATGCGATCAAGCCGAATCTGGTTCAGACACTGGAACATACACCGGTACTGATCCATGGCGGACCGTTCGCAAATATCGCTCACGGCTGCAACTCTGTCATCGCTACAAAACTGGCGCTGAAGCTGGCGGATTATGTTGTTACTGAAGCAGGATTCGGTGCGGATCTGGGTGCGGAGAAGTTCCTGGATATCAAGTGCCGCGTTGCCGGACTGAAGCCGTCGGCAGTCGTGATCGTTGCGACAGTCAGAGCGCTGAAGATGCACGGCGGTGTTGAGCAGGCTGATCTGGATCAGGAAAATGTAGAGGCACTGCTGGAAGGTACAGGCAACCTTGCAAAGCATATTGAATCGCTGAAGGCATTCGGTGTTCCGTATGTTGTCGCCATCAACAAGTTCTCCAAGGATACGCCGAAAGAAGTAGAAGCGCTGCTGAACTGGTGCAAAGAAAACGGACATCCTGTTGCGGAAGCAGACGGATGGGCAAAAGGCGGCGACGGCATGCAGGAACTGGCAGCGGAAGTTGTCCGTCTGTGCGATGCGCCGAATGCATATAAGCCGGTATATGATACCGAGCAGACGATCGAAGAAAAGATCGAAACGATCTCGAAGACGATCTATGGAGCCAGCGGAGTTGAATACAGCGATCTGGCAAAAGAAAAGATTGCGACATTTATCAAAAACGGCTGGGACAAGCTCCCTGTATGCATGGCCAAGACACCTCTGTCTTTAAGCGATAACGAAAAACTCAAGGGCAGACCTGCTGACTTTGTGATCCATGTACAGGATCTGAGCATTTCTGCCGGTGCCGGATTTGTCGTTGCATATACCGGCAGTATTCTGACGATGCCGGGACTTCCGAGAGTTCCTGCAGCAGTCAATATGGGTATTGATGAAGAAGGGAAAACATACGGTCTGTTCTGATTTATGAGTTCAATTGCATATGTGACAGATGAAAAAATGCTGGAATACCACCGCCTGTGCAGAAACCGTTCGATTCTGTTCTGGCGGCTTTCCAGCCGGAAGAAATTTTCTGATTTCAGAAAAGGCGATCTTCTGTTCTTTTTCGCGCGCCCGCACAGGGGACGGAAAAAGGGTCTGATCGGATATGCACATTTCAATTCACTGAAAAGACTGTCTCTGTATCAGATGTGGGATCAGTACGGTCAGGCGACCGGATATGATTCCCGTCAGCTTCTGAAGGAAGCAATCGAGAAGGCGGCGAAAGGTCCGGTGCCGAAACAGATGAGCTGTCTGTATCTGACAGACGTCGTCTTCTTTCTCTCGCCGATTTATCCGGATGAAATCGGACTGGATATACCGAACAATCTTGAATCTTACTGCTATCTTGACCGCAGCGATCCGGCGATTACGGTCAATATTCTGAAAAAAGCCCAGTCGCACGGCATTGATCTCTGGACAATCGGAACGGAAACCGCACCGGAAATCATCTTTGCCAAGGATGCAGTCCGGCATCAGATTGCGGTCATCCATAAGCAGATCGGCAGGGAAGCCGGCAGCGAAAAGGAGCGCGGCATGATGCATAAGCTTGCTGCACTGCAGGTGGAAAAAGAAGAATG
Source organism: uncultured Erysipelotrichaceae bacterium (assembly GCA_902786245.1). Classification (GTDB taxonomy): domain Bacteria; phylum Bacillota_I; class Bacilli_A; order Erysipelotrichales; family Erysipelotrichaceae; genus Bulleidia. The sequence goes on along the minus strand of CADABS010000027.1, from coordinate 24,429 downwards.
GGAAATGATCAGAGGCAGCCGGACAGACAGTCTCATGATCAAAGACAATACAGTGACGATTGCGCTGCCTTTTGCGTCCCAGGCAAATAACCGGGATGCCCGCATCAGAGAAATCTGCGGGAGGATGCTGATGTACAGAGTGCTCATCCGCAAAGCAGGCATGCCGCAGAATGTAAAATTCGAAATTCTCGGAACAGGTGTTCCGGAATCGCTGCTGTCGGTAACGGAGGTGCTGAATGCCGGAGAAATTTGATATTATCGTCATCGGCGGCGGACATGCCGGCATTGAAGCGGCTCTTGCGGCAGCCCGGCTGAAAAAGAAGACGCTGCTGCTGACCCTCAGCGTTGCCAATATCGGAAAAATGCCCTGCAATCCATCGGTCGGCGGTCCTGCCAAAGGAATCGTTGTCCGGGAAATTGACGCATTGGGCGGACAGATGCCAATCACTGCAGACGCGACAGCTCTGCAGTTTAAAATGCTGAACAGCGCCAAAGGCCCGGGTGTCCGGGCTCTGCGTGTACAGTCGGATAAGATCCTGTATTCGAAAATGATGCAGGATGTCTGTCTCCATCAGGAAAATCTGACTGTGCTTGAGGCAATGACAACGGCAGTCAATGCGGAAAACAGCAGAGTCACCGGCGTAACGCTGAAAGACGGAACCGTGATCCATGCGGATGCGGTGATCCTGACAACCGGTACATATATGGCCGGCGTCAATATGATTTCGGATGAAGTACGTCCGGGCGGACCGGATCTGGAAGAGACGACGGGCGATCTCTCAGAGTCTCTGCGCCGTCTGGGTCTGAAGACATTCCGGCTGAAAACCGGGACACCGCCCCGGGTACTGACTTCTTCGATCGACTTTTCAAAGACACAGAGAGAACCGGGAACCGATGCGTTTATCTGCTTTTCAAAAACAACAAAGTCGATTCTTCCGTTTGATCAGCAGGTTGACTGCTATATGACCTATACAACCGAACAGACACACGAAATCATTCACCGGAATCTGCACCGTTCGAGTATGTATTCCGGTGTTGTCAAAGGAGTCGGACCGCGCTACTGTCCGTCCATCGAGGATAAACTGGTCCGCTTCAAGGACAAGCCCCGGCATCTGCTGTTTCTTGAGCCGGAATCCCGTTCCATGGATACGACCTACGTCCAGGGTTTCTCCACTTCTCTGCCAAGGGATGTACAGGAGGAAATGACCCATACACTGCCGGGATTCGAGCACTGTATTATCAAAAAATACGCATATGCAATCGAATACGATGCAATCGATCCGATCCAGATGAAACCGTCTTTTGAGTCCAAGATCATTGAGAATCTGTTTACAGCCGGTCAGGTCAACGGAACTTCCGGGTATGAAGAAGCAGCTGGTCAGGGAATCATGGCCGGAATCAATGCGGTCCGGAAACTCGATGGAAAGGAACCGGTCGTCTTCGGCCGGGATGAAGCGTATATCGGTGTTCTCGTCGATGATCTGACCACTAAGGGAACCCTTGAACCATACCGGCTTCTGACAAGCCGGGCAGAATACCGCCTTCTGCTGCGCCATGACAATGCGGAAGAACGGCTGATCGGCACAGGCCATGATGTCGGTCTGATTTCGGATGCGCGCTATGAAGAGTATCTCCGGAATGCCCGGGATCTGCAGGAACTGAAGACCCGGATACAGGAAAAAGTATTCCTGCTGGATGATCCTGCCGTCAGCGATTATCTGCAGAAGGCAGGATATGAAACCGGAATGCATAAAGGCGTGCGCGGCGATGAACTGATCCGCCGTCCGGATATCAGAACAGCAGACCTTATGCGGCTGAGCGGCGAGGATATCGATCCGGCCCTGGCAGAACAATGCGATATCGATCTGAAATATGAAGGATATATCCAGAAAGCCAAAAGAGAAGCCGGAAAACTCAAGGCAATGGAAGAAGTGAAACTCGGAACGGAGTTTCCCTATGATGAAGTAGAGAATCTGTCCCTGGAAGGAAGACAGAAACTGAATCAGTATAAGCCGGCAACAGTCGGACAGGCATCCAGAATTTCCGGAGTCAATCCTGCGGATATTGCGGTGCTTGCGGCCTTTATCCGGCAGAAGAGAGGAAGGTCATGAGATGAACTGGGAAGAAGTTATTTCTAATGTAAACATTTACGGACTGGAAGAAACCGTGCAGGGATCTGCATATCCGGTTGCTGAAGCGGTGGAAAAGCCGGGAAACGGACATGACAGTTTTCTGAACGGAATCATTGTGCAGCTTGATCTGACATTTTCCAATAAGGCATGGGTGGAAGCGGAACGTTTTCATTTCCTGGATTTTGTCAGTACACAGTCAGCCATGAACAGAATCACAAAGTTTGATCTGGATCATGCCTATATTCAGTACACCGATCCGCGCATTGTCGGGATCATGAAGGAGAAGGTCAGAGAGTATAACACGCTCCAGGAAGAAATCCGTCAGCTCCAGGAAGAAGGAAAAGACGTAACGACACTGAATGATGTGGCGTCGAATAAATATCTTGAAATCATCTATTCCAACCCGGCCGGGTTCCGGCTGACTGCACGGATGACAACGAATTACCGGCAGCTGCGGATGATCTACAGGGCAAGAAAAGGAAACCGTCTTCCGGAATGGAAAGCATTCTGTGCCTGGATCGAGACGCTGCCCTATAACGAATATCTCATCGAACAGAACTGATTGTGGATAATTATTTTATCCACAGCATGATTTTTGCAAAAATGTGGAAAACTCATTTTTCCACATAATCATGTTTTCGCGGGCGTGAAACAATGATAAAATGACCGTATTCTGAAAGATATGGAAAAACTGGAAGTCTGGAAACAAATACAGGAAATCTTTCCTGACGCAGATGATCTGCAGAGGCAGAAACTGGATGTATATGCCGGTCTTTTAATCGAGTGGAACCGGAATATGAACCTGACTGCGATCACGGAGCCGCAGGAAATCTGGGAAAAGCATTTTTATGACTCACTGCTTCCGCTCCGGGAAGTCCGTCTGAACGGTAAAGCGGCGGATATCGGTACCGGTGCGGGATTTCCCGGCCTTGTCTGGAAGATCATGGTGCCGGATGTACATATGACACTGATTGAGCCGACCGGCAAACGGTGCCGCTTTCTGGAAGAAGTGATCCGGACACTGGAACTGAAGCAGGTCTGTGTTGAAAACTGCCGGGCTGAAGAATACGCTGCGGAGCACAGGGAAAGCTTTGATTTTGTGACAGCCAGGGCAGTCGCCAACCTCCGGGTTCTGAGCGAACTCTGTCTGCCGCTGGTCAGAAAAGACGGTCTGTTTATTGCAATGAAAGGTTCTAAGGGCAGACAGGAAGCGGAAGAGGCGGAACATGCCTGTAAAGAACTTGGTGCTGTTCTTGAAAACATACAGGATATTGCATTGCCCGGCGCAGATGCCAGGGTCAATCTTTTCTACCGGAAAACGAAATTATCACCCGGGAAATATCCGCGGAATTACGGACAGATCAAGAAGAAGCCTTTATAAGGAGAGAGACGATGGTTAAATCAAAAAACATATTCGAACTGTTTGATCGTCAGAGTACGGGCAGGGTCATAGAGGTTCCGACGGAGAAAATCGTTCCTTCCCAGTATCAGCCCCGTGTTCATTTCGATGAAGAAGCGATGGAAGAACTGACAGCTTCCATTATAGAAAATGGTCTGATCCAGCCGATTACCGTCAGGGAGAAAGACGGACATTATGAAATCATTGCCGGTGAGCGCAGATACAGAGCCTGTGTCAAAGCAGGCTTTGAGAAGATCATGTGCTATGTTATGTCTCCTTCGGAAGAAGAAGCGGCACAGATGGCCCTGGTCGAAAATGTACAGAGAGAAAATCTCAGTGCGGTGGAAGAAGCCAAGAGCTATGTACAGATTATGCGTCAGGCAGGTCTGACCCAGGAACAGGTCGCGGCGAAAATCGGAAAGTCGCAGTCTTCCGTCGCAAACAAGATCCGGCTTCTGAATCTGCCGGATGAAGTGCAGCAGGGTGTCATCAGCGGCGTCATTTCGGAGCGGCATGCCCGGGCTCTGCTTTCCGTACCGGAAAAACAGCAGAAGAAAGTATTCAGAAAAATCGTTTCGGAAGGGATGAACGTCCGGGACAGTGAAGCATATATTGAGAAGATCACAGGTGAAAAGAAAAGAAAGCGCAGGCAGAAAACAAAAGGTTTTACGAGAAATGTGCAGATTGCTGTGAATTCTGTCAATCAGTGCGTACAGATGATTGAGCGCATGGGCATCCATGTCAGAGTCGATACGGAAGAAACGGAAGACTCTGTAAAGATGATCGTGCGGATACCGAAGAACTGAGGATTGTATTATGGGAAAAATCATAGCGATTGCCAATCAGAAAGGCGGCGTCGGAAAAACAACAACCGCAATGAATCTCGCAGCCGGTCTTGCCTATGTCGGCAGAAAAGTGCTCCTGGTGGATTTTGATCCGCAGGGAAATGCGACGCATGGCATCGGAACAAACAGAGTAGGATACACAAAGACGGTATACGATGTCCTGCTCGGAGAGGATACCGTCGAAGACTGCGTTGTCCATCTGCAGATGCCGCCGCTGGATGTACTGCCTTCCACGATCAATCTCTCCGGTGCGGATGTGGATATGGCGAACTATGAACTCGGCCGGGAAAAACTCCTGAAAACAAAACTGGATATGGTCAGAGACAAATATGATTACATCATCATTGACTGTCCGCCGGCACTCGGTCTGCTGAATACGAATGCCCTGACGGCGACAGACACAGTCATGATTCCGGTCCAGTGCGAATACTTTGCACTGGAAGGACTTACCCAGCTGCTGAGTACGATCCGCCTTGTCCAGAGACTTTGGAATCCGAAACTGTCGATCGAAGGTGTACTGCTTACGATGTTCGATGTACGTACCAAACTGTCTGTGGAAGTCCAGCAGGAAGTCAGAAAATACTTCAAAGAAAAAGTCTATAAATGCTATATACCGAGAAATGTCCGTCTTTCCGAGGCACCTTCCCGGGAAGAGAGCATCTTCGAATATGATACCCGGAGCGAAGGCGCAAAGGCATATGCGCAGCTCGTGAAGGAGGTCATTACGCAGAACGAAAGGGGTAAGCACTGATGGCAGACAGAAAGAACAGACCCGGCCTTGGCGGACGGGGACTGGATGCGATCTTCGGTACAAATGTCGAACAGTTCCTGGATGATATTCAGAATAACAATTCTGAAATCCCGGGGCGCCGTGAAGTCATCATCAATATTGATGAAATCCGGCCCAATCCGTATCAGCCGAGAAAAGAATTCGATGAAGCAGCTCTGAATGAACTGGCTGATTCCATCCGTACACATGGCATATTCACACCGCTGCTCGTGCGCAAGAGCGTCAAGGGCTATGATCTGATCACCGGTGAAAGACGTCTGAGAGCCGCAAAGATTGCCGGCCTTGATACGGTTCCTGCAATTCAGGTCGATTTTACGGATGAAGAGATGATGGAAATCTCCATCCTCGAAAACGTACAGAGAGAAGATCTGAATCCGATCGAAGAAGCAGCCGCATATGATTCGCTGGTCCGGAAGCTCGGCTATACCCAGGAAAAACTGGCAGAACGGGTCGGCAAGTCCAGAGAATACTGTGCCAATATCATGCGTCTTCTGAAGCTTCCGGAGGAAGTACAGAAACTGGTTGTCGATAAAAAACTGACGATGAGCCATGTCCGGCCGCTGCTGAGTCTGAAAGATGAAGACCAGATCTATGATGCGGCGATGCATGTCATGAAATCAAAGATGTCTGTCCGCGAGGTGGAATCCTACGTGCATGAACTCAACGGTACGGAAGCCAAGCCGAAGAAGCAGCACCGTACAGCGGAAAAGGATCCCTGGATCAGAGACCTTGAATCGCATATGCAGAGCAAACTGGCAACGGAAGTCAATGTCGGCAAGAAAAGCATTTCCATTGCTTATTCGGATACAGAGGATCTGAATCGTATTCTTGAGATTCTCGGCTGTCTGGATGAAGGACTCTGAAATTCAAAGAGCTGTCCTGTGCAGGGACGGCTTTTTCTGTCGGGCAGAACGGAAGACTTCCGGAAAGCTTACGTATATGATGAAAACAGAAAAGAGAGGCAATGATAATGAATAATGTAATTCAGGCAATGCTGGACCGCAGAAGCTGCCGCCAGTATAAACAGGATCCGGTTCCGGCAGAAGTACTCGATGAAATCATCGAAGCAGGATTGTATGCGGCCAGCGGCAATGGCAGACAAGGCGCAATGATCCTGGCCGTAACCGACAGAAAACTGCGGGACCGTCTTTCCGCCATGAACGCAGCAGTCATGAACCGGGAAGGCACCGATCCGTTCTATGGCGCACCGGCTGTACTGGTCGTTCTTGGAAACAGAGAAGTTCCGACATATCTCTATGACGGCAGTCTGGTCATGGGCAATCTGATGCTGGCAGCGAGCATACTGGGCATCGGCAGCTGCTGGATCCACCGGGCAAAACAGGAATTTGAAAGCGAAGAAGGAAAGCAGATTCTGAAAGACCTCGGCATTGAAGGGGACTGGGAAGGAATCGGCCACTGCATCCTGGGCTATCCGGCCGACGGCATCGAGCTGAAAGCAGCGGAAAGAAAAGAAGGAAGAGTCGTCAAAGCAGAATAAGGACGGAAGGCATATCGCATGGATATGCTTTTCTTATGAAAAACGCAGTGGTAGTATAATCATCAGCGGGGAAATGAACATGGTAAAAAGATTTTACAGCGGATTGCTGGCGATGTACTTCAGTGCACCGATGACGATACTTGCCTTTGCGGAATTTGCAGTTGCTTTTCTGGATAACAGAAATCCAGACAGAAACCTGAAGCCCCTGATGCTGGGGATTGCGGCGGTACTGGCAGCGGTCATGTTCTTCTATTACAAAAATAAACTGGCAATTGCCAGGTCTCTGCATCATGTTCAGAACATACAGGAATATGACCGGGGCGGAGCTCTGGACAGATCGTTCATTCTCGAAGACCGCATGATTGCCGGCTGCGGATTCCATTGCGAAGAGCAGAAAACCGAAGGAATTCAGAAACTCGAAGCCAGTGAAAAAGGACGGAAAATGATTCTGGAACTGACCGGAAAACAGGGCACCTTCAAAGTCATGACGATCGACCGGGATGAAGCAGAGCGCTTTGCGGCATTCATCAAAAGAAAAAATCCTGCCTGTGTCTTGAATATCGAACCGAAAGGGAACGGGACACTGCAGGAATTAGGTGCAGGCGTGCATTAATGATGACGGGCATATTCAAATGTCCGTTTTTTTCCTTTTACAGGCAGACCGCTGAGTTTCTCCATCAGATCTGCTTCATCATGCATAATGACAATGGATGTATACCGGTCCTGGATCTCAACAGGGCCGATTTCTTCAAACGGAAGAACACTGCACAGGGCTCCGACGACGTCTTTGACACGGATCTTTTCATCGCGTCCGGCCCGGAGGATGATCTTTACGGCAGATGTTCTTTTTTCTTCTGTTTCTTTCAGCGGTACGGACAGATCATAGGTACTGTGTTCAGAAACCGTCAGGGGCTGTGCATGCAGGCGGATATACATGCCTGTTTCCATATTTCCTTCTTCTTCATTGAGCAGGGCAATGGCAATTCCCGGTTCCTGGCGGTGTCCGCTGCGGCCGGAACGGTGGATCCATGTTTCCTGATCAATCGGCAGATCATAGTGAATGACATGGGATACCGCCGGAATATCCAGTCCTCTGGCAGCGGCGTCCGTCGAAACCATGACCCGGATTTCCCCTTTCCGGAAACTCTGCAGAATTGCCAGACGTCTGTCTTCGGAAAAATATCCGGAGAAAGCAGACGCAAGGATACTGTTTTGATTCAGCAGATCGCTGAGTTCTATTGCTTCGCTGCGGTGATTGACGAATACGGCCGCTCTCTGCACCGGCAGATGCTTCAGCAGATGCAGCAGGGTATCTTTCTTATTTTCCGTTTTAATATAATACGTTTCCGTCCGCTCGCTGACAGCGGCTTCGTCAATGATGACGCGTTCCGTGTCTTCACTGAGAAAGGATTCCACCGAGGCACCCATCGTGGCAGACAGGCAGATCCGCTGTGTATCCGCAGGCATCTGTTCCAGCAGCCAGGCTGTTTCATTCAGCTGCCCGGTTGAATACAGCATGTCCGCTTCATCCAGAACTGCTGCCTGCAGGCAGGAAAGATCAATCTGATTCTGCTCAATGAGATCTTTCAGCCGTCCGGGTGTTCCGATGATCATATGGGGATGATGCCGCAGTGCGTTTTTCTGCTTATCGATATCCATGCCGCCGATCGCGGTTACCGTATGGATTCTTGTATAAGAAGCGATCTTTGTGGCTTCCAGTCCGGTCTGTACCGCCAGTTCCCGGGTCGGGGAAATGACCAGAGCAGAAACATACGGGGTATCCGGATTGATCCGGTTCAGCAGCGGTATCAGAAAAGCAGCGGTTTTCCCCGATCCCGTCTTTGCCTGAATATACAGATTTTTCCCTTCCATGATCATCGGTATAACGGTTTTCTGCACCGGCAGAAGCGGTTCATAGCCAAGATTATGCAGTGCTTTCTGTATTGTCTCTTTGATTTCCATACGCACACATCTTAACATATGAAGTCTGAGTGTGTGATACACTTGTAGGCGGATATGAACAGAAGGGAGGCAGAGATGTTTACTGATACGATCGCTGCGATATCCACCGCCAATGCCATGGGTGCCATCTCTGTCATCCGCATCAGCGGGGAGGATACGATGGATATCATTTCCGCACTGATGCACAAAGACCTGCATGATGCCAGGGGATATACGGTCCATTACGGTACCGTCAGAGAAAACGATGAACCGGTGGATGAGGTGCTTGTCAGTGTTTTCCGGAAGCCGCATTCCTATACCGGTGAAGATACTGCGGAAATCAGCTGCCATGGCGGTGTATATATCACCCGCAGAGTGCTTTCGCTGGTTCTCGGAGCCGGTGCCCGCCTGGCAATGCCCGGGGAGTTTACCCAGAGAGCATTCCTGAACGGAAAAATGGATCTCTCCCAGGCAGAGGCAGTCAATGATCTGATCCAGGCCCGGGATTCGCAGAACGCCCGTTCCGCAATCCATTCCATGAAAGGCTCTGTCAAGAAACTGATTGAGCCGCTGACAGAGGAACTGACCCAGATCATTGCGAATATTGAAGTCAATATCGATTATCCGGAATACGACGATGTACAGCAGCTGACAGAGGAGGAAATCCTTCCGGCCGCAAGAAACTGGCTGGTGCAGATCGGAAAGATCATTCAGAAAGCGAAAGATGCGGCCGTGATCCGGGAAGGAATCAATACCGTCATTCTCGGCAAGCCGAATGTAGGCAAGAGCTCGCTTCTGAATGCCCTGCTGGAAGAAGACAAGGCAATCGTTACGGATATTGCCGGTACGACCCGGGATCTGGTGGAAGGCACCGTCCGGCTGGACGGCATAACCCTGAATCTGATTGATACCGCCGGGATCCATGACAGTGAAGATACCGTAGAAAAGATCGGTATTGAAAGATCCCTGGACGCATTGAGAAAAGCACAGCTGGTCATCGTTGTGCTGGATGCGGGCAGAGAGCCGGATGAAGAAGATGAAAAACTGCTGCAGATGACAGAAGACAAAAACCGGATCATCGTCTATAACAAAAACGATCTGCATCCGCTGGAAGGGGTTCTCAGTATCTCTGCGCTGCAGGGCGATATAGAAGCCCTGACCGATGCAATCCGGGAAAAATACAGAGATGAATTATCTGCTGCGGAAACAGATACGCTGAACAATGAACGGCAGATCGGACTGGCAATGACGGCAGAACGGGCTATGCAGGATGCGGTCAGTGCACTGGAAAACGGCATGGAACTGGATCTGGTAACGATCGATCTGCAGAAAAGCTGGACGGCATTGAAGGAGATTACGGGGGAAGCGGGAAGAGAAGACCTGCTGGATGAAATATTCTCCCGTTTCTGCCTGGGGAAATAAACTATGAGTGAACTGCATTTTACGGATACACATGCACATATATTCGCACCGGAATTCGAAGAGGATTTTGACGCGGTTCTGCAGAGAGCGGAAGAAGCACATGTGGACAGAATCATGATCATTACGCTCTCGGTTCCGGAAACGGAAAAGGCTCTGGCCTTTGCCCGGAAAGATCCGAAGCGCTATCAGGTGGCAGCCGGCATTTTTCCGGAAGACATAAAAGACAGAACGGAACAGGACTGGCAGGCATTTCAGAAAATTGCGGCAGATCCGGGGGTTGCCTGCATCGGAGAAATCGGTCTGGATTACTACTGGGAAAAAGACCCGGAAGTCAGAAAACTGCAGAGAGAATGGTTCATCCGCCAGATTCAGCTGGCAAATACATTGAAAAAACCCTATCTTGTACACAGCCGCGATGCAATGCAGGATACGTTTGATATCATGAAAGAGCAGGGGGGCAGAGGTCTGATGCACTGCTTTGCCGGTACGAAGGAAATGGCAAGGGAGTTTACAAAGCGGGGCTTCTATATTGCCCTTGGCGGTGCGGTGACATTCAAGAATGCCAGACATTCCGTCGAAGTCTGCGAAGATATCGATATCCGCTTCCTTCTTTCGGAAACAGACTGTCCGTATATGGCACCGGTGCCGAAGCGGGGAACCCGGAATGAGCCGGCCAATATTCCGCTGATCGTACAGAAGATGGCAGATATCCGCGGGCTGAGCCTGGAAGATATGGCTGCCCGGATCGAAGAAAACTGGACGAGGTTCCTGCATGGATAGACAGAAGATCCGGGAAGTGATCGTCGTCGAAGGAAAGCATGATACACAGAAGCTGAAGATGTATTTTGACTGTGAAACGATCGAGACGAACGGAACCCATCTGGGAAAAGAAGTTCTGGACAGGATCCGGCAGGCAAGAGACACCGCCGGGGTGATCGTGTTTACGGACCCGGATTCCCCGGGAAACAGAATCCGCAGCGCGGTCAATGCAGCAGTGCCCGGATGCAGAAACGCATTTATTGATAAAGATGCCGCAAAGACAGAGAAAAAAGTCGGTATTGAGCATGCCGGAAAAGAAGACCTGCAGGAAGCCCTGGCCCATCTTGTGACATGGCAGGAAACCGCACGGGGAAGTCTGACGGCTGCCGATATGAGCGAACTCGGGCTGCTGGGCAGACCGGACAGCGAAGAGAAACGCAGGAAGCTCGGCATTGTCCTGCATATCGGATACGGAAACGCAAAGACGATGCGGCAGAGACTGAACCGCATTGAGATCACCAAAGAAGAACTGAAAAGGATACTGGAAGAATGACAAGAGCGATATCAACGCCATCCCGGACAAAGGAAATACTGGAGACATACGGTCTGCGCGCAAAAAAAGGATATGGGCAGAATTTTCTCGTGGATCCGGTGATCGTGGAAAGATGCGCAAAGGAATCGCATTGCGAAGGTGCGGTGATCGAGATCGGTCCCGGCATCGGCAGCCTGACGGAGATGCTGGCAAGGTACAGCCGCCATGTCACTGCGTATGAAATCGATGACCGTCTGATTCCGGTCCTGCAGGATGTACTGTCAGACTATGACAATATCGAGATCATCCACCAGGATTTCCTGGAATCGGATCTGGACGAAAAGGTCAGGGAGCTGAAAGAGAAATACGGGAAGGTGTCCGTCTGTGCAAATCTTCCTTATTATATAACGTCGCAGGTTCTGTTCCGGATTTTCGAGAACCAGGATATCGGCTGTATTACCGTAATGGTGCAGAAAGAAGTCGGCGACCGGTTTGCGGCAGGTCCGAATGATCCGGAATACAGCGCGCTTTCTGCGGAAGCTGCGTATCTGTATCAGGTCCGGAAGCTGTTTACCGTACCGGGCAGGTCTTTCAATCCTTCGCCCAATGTGGACAGTGTCATCATTCAGTTTGTCCGCCGGGAAGATGACGTTCCCGCAGATGTTCCGGCGTTCTTCGAACTTGTCAGAGCCTGTTTCAAACAGCGGCGGAAAACGATTTATAATAATCTAAAGGAATACTGGCAGGATGCGGAAAAAGCTGCGCGTATTCTTGAAGAAACAGGCATCTCCGAAAAACTGCGTGCACAGCAGCTGAGTGTCAGCGATCTGAGAAAGATCTATGAGGCAGGTGAACGATGAAAGAACGGGCATATGCGAAAATCAATCTTTGCCTGGATGTGGCAGGAAAGAGAGAAGACGGCTATCATGAACTGAAAATGATCATGGTGCCGATTGATTTCTATGATGTGCTGGAAATGAATCCGGCTCCGGAAACGAGTCTGGAACTGAACCGGGCCTATCTGCCGGTCAATGAAAAAAATACGATCATCAAGGCGATCCGCGTGATGCAGGAAAGATTCGGCATCCGTACGGAATATGCATGCAAACTGCAGAAACATATACCGACCCGGGCAGGTCTTGCCGGAGGCAGTGCAGACGCTGCAGCGGCGATGCGGATCATCACCCGGATGGAAAAACTGGCAGTCAGCCGGGAGGAAATGATCGATGCGGCAAAGGAAGTCGGTGCGGATGTACCGTTCTGTCTGCTCAACCGTCCGGCATATGTCGGGGGTATCGGCGAGAAGATCCAGCCGTTTGCCTGCAGACCGGACTTTGACATCCTGCTGGTGAAGCCGCGCCGGGGTGTATCCACCAAGGATGCATTTGAAATCGTTGACAGCACGGAACCGGTTCATCCCGACTGTACTGCGATGCGGACAGCGCTGATTGAAAATGACTATGAGAAAATCATCGCTTCTCTGGGAAACAGCCTGGAGGATGCGGCCGTGCAGCTTGTCTCGGAAATCAAAACCGTCAAAGAGAAACTGCAGTCGTACGGATTTGACGGCGTTCTTATGTCAGGCAGCGGGTCTACGGTATTTGCCATCACCCGGGACAGCGGTCTTCTGAACCGGGCAATGGATGAACTCCGGCAGGAAAAATACTTTGTCCGGAAAACCAGAATTCTTGCCGGCTGAAAATCAAGGACAGCATATAATGGATGTATAGTTGACGAAATGAACAAAAACTGATTAACTAGTAGCGCATAAACTTGGGAAATCCCATAGGAAAGAGGAAAAAATGGTTAAAGAGACTGTCGTATTCGCTCTGACATCAAGCATTGAACTGGCAGAAGCCGTATGCAGAGATCTGGATCTGCCGCTTGGCAAAATCAAGGTTGAGCATTTTGCGGATGGCGAAATCATGGTAGAACCGCAGGAATCTGTCCGCGGCCGCGATGTATTCATTATTCAGTCGACCTGTACGCCTGTAACGGAACATCTGATGGAAGTTCTTGTATGCATCGATGCATGCAGACGTGCAAGTGCCGGATCCATTAACATTATCATGCCGTATTACGGATATGCGCGTCAGGACCGCAAAGCCAAGCCGCGTCAGCCGATTACGTCCAAACTCGTCGCAAATCTGCTGGTAAAAGCAGGCGCTGACAGAATTCTGACATTCGATCTGCACGCTGCACAGATCCAGGGCTACTTCGATATTCCGATCGATGACCTGACAGCAGTTCCGATGATCGGTCAGTATTTCAAGAAGAAGGATTTCCCGCAGGACAGTGTTGTCGTTGTTTCACCTGACCACGGCGGAGTTGTCCGGGCAAGAAAACTTGCGGACATTCTGGATGCGCCGATTGCGATTATCGACAAGCGCAGACCGAAGCCGAACATGGTAGAAGCCAAGAACGTCATCGGCGATGTCGACGGCAAGATCTGCATCGTTATCGATGATATCTGCGATACAGCCGGTTCGCTCGTAGCAGGCTGCCAGATTCTCAGAGACCATGGCGCAACGGATATCTATACCGGCATTACGCATGGTATTTTCTCCAGAGATGCTCTGGAAAAGATCGAGAATTCTCCGATCAAGGAAATGGTCATCACGGATACGATTCCGCTGGATGATGACAAGAAGGCCCGTACGACAAAGATTACGGTTCTCTCTGTTGCGGATATGATTGCCCAGACAATCGACGCAATCGAGAATCATTCTCCGGTATCCAACGTATATAACGCATTTCAGTACGATTCCTATAAGTAAGACAGTTCACAGTGAACTGTCTTTTTATTTGTTTATAAAAAGACAGGAATATGTATTACACTAAATATATAGAATCAGGAGGAAAAGATAATTATGGCAGATAAAAGAATCGTATTATTCTGTGCCGGCGGCATGAGCACCAGCCTCCTCGTCAATAAGATGAGAGAAGCGGCCGCAGCTCTTGGAAAGGATTACAGTATTGATGCATACGGTTTAGGGCAGATTGATATATACGGACCGGATGCGGACTGCATTCTGCTGGGTCCCCAGGTACGCTATGCGCAGAAAACGCTGCAGGGCAAGTTCCCGGGCAAGCCGTGTGAAGGCATTGACATGCGTGTATACGGCACAATGAATGGCAAGGCCGCTCTGGAATTCGCAATCAAATTGATGAATGACTGAAAAAGAACCTGCAGGCATGCAGGTTTTCTTCTGGATAAAAAAAGAACGGTAACCGTTCTTTTCAGCGCCAAAATTCTATTATAACTTGACGACGTTGGAGGCCTGCGGACCGCGGTCGCTCTCAGTGATGTCAAATGAGACTTCCTGACCGTCATCGAGTGACTTGTAGCCTTCACCCTGGATAGCGGAATAATGTACGAATACATCTTTTCCTTCATCTGTTGTGATAAAGCCGTAACCCTTCTCAGCACTGAACCATTTTACCTTGCCTGTTGCCATTTTGCGATTGAAACTCCTTTTCTATGTATTCGCGGAGATTTTGAATCTTCGTATACACAGTTATAATACTATTAACACCTGTCAATTACAAGAAAAAATGGGGTATGCCCGGGGAGTGCCGTATGGCTCCGGATGGAACTGCTGCGCTGTCTGTCACAGGAAACAGTCCGAAAATGCTTTCAAATTGAAAAGGTCTAGAATATAATATGAACGTTAAAGGCAGTGAAGGAAAGAGTAATCCGATATCTGGAATGCAGAAAGCAGACGGGTGATGAAAGTCTGTTTCCGGACCGGGTGAACATGGCTCCGGAGCCGGCTGTGCGATATTCAGTGCAGCCCGGGAACGCCCGTTACAGCATAAGAGAGGTCCGTTTGGACAAGACAAAGGTGGTAACGCGTGCAAGACGTCCTTTCATCAGGGATGTCTTTTTTTACCAGAAAGGGGTGTGCACATGAGCGAAAAGAAACCATATTATATTACGACTGCGATTGCCTATACTTCCGGCAAGCCGCACATCGGCAACGTCTATGAAATTGTCATGGCAGATGCGATTGCCCGTCACAAGAGAGAAACGGGCTATGATGTCCGCTTCCAGACCGGAACGGATGAGCACGGCCAGAAAGTCGAAGAAAGAGCGCAGCAGGCAGGAATTACGCCGAAGCAGTTTGTCGATGAGATTTCTGCAGTTGTAAAATCGCAGTTCGATGTCATGAATGTCAGCTATGACAAGTTTATCCGTACAACGGATCCTTATCATGAAAGACAGATCCAGAAGATCTTTAAAAAGCTGTATGACCAGGGCGATATCTACAAAGGCGCCTATGAAGGCATGTACTGTCAGGAGTGCGAAGCATTCTATACAAAGAGCCAGCTGACAGAAGACGGCAAATGCCCGGTCTGCGGCGGTGAAGTCAAGCCGACCCAGGAAGAGACATATTTCTTCCGGATGTCCAAGTATGCACCGCAGCTGATCAAGTATATCGAAGATCATCCGGAATTCATCCAGCCGGAAAGCCGGAAGAATGAAATGATCAATAACTTCCTGAAGCCGGGTCTGCAGGATCTTTCCGTATCCCGCACAAGCTTCAAATGGGGTATTCCGGTAGACTTTGATCCGGATCATGTTGTCTATGTCTGGATCGATGCGCTGTCCAACTATATTACAGGTCTCGGCTATGATGCGGACGGAAACCATGATCCGCTGTATACGAAGTACTGGCCGGCAGATCTGCATCTGATCGGCAAGGACATCGTCCGTTTCCATACGATCTACTGGCCAATCATGTTAATGGCACTCGGCGAGCCGCTGCCGAAGAAGGTATTCGGCCACCCGTGGCTGCTGACAGGGGATTCCAAGATGTCCAAGTCCAAGGGCAATGTCATCTATGCGGATGATCTTGTGAAACTGTTCGGAACAGATGCGGTCAGATTCATCATGCTGCATGAAATGCCGTACGGACAGGACGGACATGTTACCTATGAACTCATGATCGACCGGATCAACAGCGATCTGGCCAATAACATGGGCAACCTCGTCAACCGTACGCTGTCCATGCAGAACAAGTACTTCAACGGCATCGTCGCAAACCCGAAAGACGATGAACCGCTGGATGAAGAACTGAAGAATGCAGCAATCGATACAGTCGCAAAAGTCAATGCGGCAATGGATGAGCTGCGTGTCGCAGATGCGATCCAGCTCATTCTGGACCAGTTCTCCCGCTGCAACAAGTACATCGATGAGACCATGCCCTGGGCACTGGCGAAAGATCCGGAAAAGATCGGCAGACTCGCAACGGTTCTGTACAACCTGCTGGAATGCGTCCGTATCAACGGTGTATTGCTGAAGCCGTTCCTGCCGGAGACAGCGGAAAAGATCCTGGCGTCCCTGAACACGGAACAGACATCGTTTGAAACACTGGATTCCTTCGGACAGCTGGAAACAGATATCCGGGTCATTGAAAAACCGGAAATTCTCTTTGCCCGTCTGGACGAAAAGGAAGTAAAGAAGCAGATCGAAGAAATACAGAAAGAACAGAAAGCAGCCCAGAAGAAGAAAGAAGAGAAGAAAGCCGAAATCGAAATGGCTGACTTCGAAAAAGTCGAACTGCGGGTCGGCCGGGTTCTGTCCTGTGAAAGACATCCGAACGCAGACAAGCTGCTGGTTCTGAAGGTCGATCTGGGCAATGGCGATGTCCGGCAGATTGTCTCGGGTCTGGCCCAGAGCTATACACCGGGTCAGGTCATGGGCAAGAACGTCGTTGTCATCACCAACCTGAAGCCGACAGTGATCCGCGGCGTTGAGTCAAAGGGTATGCTGCTGGCCGGCAAGAATGAAAACCAGATTGCAGTTGTGGAAGTCAACGGACTGACACCGGGCACGAAAATCTCGTAATTGCACAAAGAGTTCTGTATTCGCAGGACTCTTTTTTTGTTGAAAGGGTATAATGGAGGGAGGTGGTACAAAATGAACGAAAAAAACAAATATGAAGCATTCAAAGATTCCTGCCGTACCTATCTGCGGGAAAAAGCAATGCTTGCGAAAATGAATCCGAATACAGAAGATCCCCTGCTGAAAACAAGATACCGCTTTCTGAAGGAAGATGTAGCCTATACCGAAAAAATGCTGGATAAACTGGAAGAAAAATGCGGAACCAATGCCCGGCTGATGGTATATGAACTGCTGATCGAGAACCGTACGCAGACACAGGTGGCGAAAGATTATCAGATCACCCGGCGGCAGGTACAGTATTCCCTGGAAAAATGGATGGACGCAATTCTGAAAGATGAAGAGGCGCATCAGGAGGAAAAAGAATGAAAGAGTTCAGAAGATATGCAATGATTTCCCGTCCGGACGCTGCTTCGGATGAGTTATGCGAAAGAGCAATCAGAGATCTTGATGCCCGCGGCTATATCCGGGATGAACTGCATCCGGATGTGGCATTTGTCATCGGCGGCGACGGTACGTTTATCTATGCGGTGCACCATATGATGCGGACGATCGGCAGAGGCATCGACAAGGTGCATTTCTACGGCATTCATACGGGAACGCTGGGTTTCTATACGGATTACAAGGATGCGGACTATGATGAATTCATGGCGGATTTTTTCGAAAACCGTCTTCATGAGGCATCCTTCCCGCTGCTGCAGGCGGAATACGGTCCGGATATGCACAACGCGGTCAATGAAATACGGATCGAGAATGCGGCCCGGACCCAGGTCATGGATGTATATGTCAACGATGTGTTCTTTGAAACATTCCGGGGTACCGGCATGTGTGTCTGTACGCAGTTCGGAAGCACTGCCTATAACCGCTCGCTCGGCGGTGCGGTTATTCAGGAGGGAATGGACTTTATCGAACTCACGGAAATCAGCGGTATCCATCACAGCAAATACCGTTCTCTGGATGCACCGCTGATCCTGAAGAAGGATACGGTTCTGGAATTCCGGTCGGAATCCTTCAAAGGTGCGCTGCTTGGCTGCGATGCGGATGTCTACAGGCTGGATGATGTAAACAGCGTCAGATTATTCGTATGCAAGAGCGCAGAAGTACATATGCTCAGAGGACGCGATGTATCTTATTTTGAGCGTCTGAAGAGTCTTTTCTGAGGTAGTATATGCGAAACTGGCGATCATTTTATGAAATACTGAAATATCCCCTGGAAGTACTGTTTGCGGGGGTCATTCTGTGCGGACTCGGAAACCTGGTAACGAATCCGCTGTTCGGGCTGAGCGATATCATCACGAATACCTATGCCCGGGCGGGTGCGGAAATGCTGAACCGGATCGGACAGTTCCTGATCGTGAACTTTCCGCTGCTGTTCCTGATCCGTCTTTCCGCCAGACGCGGAGGCAGTGCAAATTCGATCATTTCTTCCGCTGCAGGCTATGTTGCATATCTGACTGCGACCATGTTTTTTACGGATACATCGCTGCCTTCGACGAGCTACAGCAGTATCCTCGGCCTTTCCATCTCAAGGTCAACGGTCAGCTATCTGGCGAATACTTCGCACTATCCGCTGCAGACGGGTATTTTCGGCGCATTGATTACGGCGGCGATCTCCATCTGGTCGTTCAACCGGACCAGGCGCAGAAATGAATACGGATTCTTTTCCTTTCTTTCCAAAGAATCCGCCTGTACGATCCGGACGATTTTCTGCTGTACCCTTGCCGGTACGGCAGTTGCCTTCGGCTGGCCGTTCCTGCTGAAATTCATTCAGCGGGTAGTCCGGTTCATTTCCGTGGATACGACGAACCCGATCAACCTGGCATTATACGGCATCATGGACCGTCTTCTCGGTACGCTGCATCTCGGCACACTGATCCGCCAGCCGTTCTGGTACAGTACAAACGGCGGCAGCTGGGTCAATGTGGCAGGTATTTCCGTAGCCGGCGATGTGAATATCTGGACTGCCCAGCTTTCTGCCAATGCCCTGACCGGTATGGCCGGAAGATTCTTTACACCGTATTATGTACTGAACATCTTTGCGGTGCCTGCCATGATCTGGTCCATGTTCTTCCTGAATACCGATGCCATGGAGCGCAGAAGAACCTGGCTGCTGTTTCTGCTGGGAACACTGGCATCCTGGCTGTCCGGCACGATGCTGCCGCTGGAACTGATGCTGGTTCTGCTCTGTCCGCTTCTGTATATGTTCCATCTGCTGTATACAGGCGTCCTGTACGGTCTGTTCCAGGCCCTGCATGTATATCTTGGATACTACTCAACGGATACGCTGACCATGTCTGCGCTGCCGGGTACCTTGGGAGAATTCATCAGCTATCTGCGCTATCCGAATCTGACCCGGTCGCTGTTGATTGCGGCCGCAGTCGGTGCCGTATCCATGGTGATCTATTTCTTTGCGACAAGAATCTACTTCAAGTATCTTTCCGTAGATCTGTTCAGAACCGGTGAAAAGGAACTGTATGTCAATACGACGATCAAAGCGATCGGCGGCATCGAAAACGTCAAGATGGTGCAGTCATCCATTTCTTCTCTGACGGTCAGCGTCTATGATCCCAACCGCATGGATCTCAGCCGTCTCAGAAATATCGGTTCCTGCCGTGTGTATGAAACCAGAGCCGGGTATACGATCTGCTTCGGGGCACCTTCGACAATGGTCAGAATCGCAATTGAGCAGGCAATGCGGGATTCGATCCGCGATGTGAACAATATGCAGCAGTAATGAAACAGGTGACGGCGATGAAAACACTGGTGGAAATCTATGATTCACAGCAGATTCTGAATCTGCTGACAGGATACGCGGAAAGACCGGAGAAAACGATCTTCCTCTATGAAGAACGTCAGGAACATCTGATTCACAATCCGATCGTGGAGAAATATGCAGGGGAAGTACAGTATATCTCAACAGATATATACGGTATCGAAGAAATCCTGGATATGCTGGATCCGGAGGACCTGGCCTTCGATATCGAAGGCGGTTCGGAACTGCTGCTGGCAATGATCATCCGCTATGCGGATACATATGACTGTCCGATGTATTTCTCGGATCTGATTGACGGAAAGGTCCTGATCCTGCAGGGCGAAGATAAAATTACCCGGGAAATCAGATGGCCGCATCTGACCGTGAAAGAACTGATCCGTCTTTACGGCGGCGAAGTGAGAAATCTTCCCGAGGCAGTCTTTGACGAAGCCGGCAGAAAGGCAGTCGAAGATATTATCCGCGTCAAGCGGGAGAATAACCGCAAATGGTCGAATTTCTGTAAGACGATGGGTTCCTACAACAGAAAATATCCGGATACGGATACATGGACTGTCGATATGCCGGTATTCAATGAATACAGATCGATCTTTACGGGAATTCAGAGCGTATTTTCGGAGTTTCTGAAATTCGATAAGTATATAACGTTCACATTCGCATCTCCCGATTACAGGATCCTGCTCACGGACGGCGGTGTGGCATTCGAATATGATACCTATTATCAGCTTCTGGATTCCGGAATGTTTGATGACCTGGATCTGCGGGTGAATATTGACTGGAACGGCGGTTCCTTTGAGAGAAATGATCCCAACAGCGAACTGGATGTTCTGGCAACGAAGAACGGCAGACTGATCAGCATTTCCTGCAAAGCCGGAAAATACGATCAGCAGGCAATCTACGAAGTCAAGGCAAATGCCGTCCGGTTCGGCGGCGACAGAGCTCTGCCGGTACTGTGCAATGACAACGATGCGGATCATGATGAGCTGGTACGCAAGGCGGAAGAACTCGGTGTGCTGCTGATCCAGCACCGCGATATGTGGGAGAGAAAAGCCGCAGAGAGAATTGCGGCCTGGCTGTGAAACGGAAGGAAATGATGAATCTGAGAAAAGAACTGAATTTCCGGGAACTCGGAGGAATTGTCTGCGATGACGGCAGACATGTAAAAAAAGGACAGTTCTACCGGTGCGGTGCACTGGCAGATCTGAATGAAGAAGAACTGCAGGAAATCCGTGCACTGCACATACGGCATATCTTTGATTTCCGCAGCAATTATGAATCAAGCCGCAATCCGGATCCGTATATAGAGGGAGCACAGGTACATCTGGTCAATGCAATGACGGACAGAAACGGAAATCCGCTGGATTTCTCTCCGGCCGGCATTGAAAAGATCCAGAAGCAGATA
Source organism: uncultured Erysipelotrichaceae bacterium (assembly GCA_902786245.1). GTDB lineage: Bacteria > Bacillota_I > Bacilli_A > Erysipelotrichales > Erysipelotrichaceae > Bulleidia. The sequence continues at coordinate 3,034 of CADABS010000027.1, read as the reverse complement.
AGCACTGCGGATGGCAGGGCCTTACTGACAGGCATGTATTACAATCTGCCGTTTTCCGGGGCATATCAGGAGATGTTTGCGGTGATCCGCAGAGAAGAAACACCGATCCTGTTTCACTGCAGTGCCGGAAAGGACAGAACCGGCATTGCGGCAGTACTGATCCTGATGATGCTGGGAGTATCCGAAGAAGACGCGCTGGATGACTATATGCTGACAAATGAATACCGGGCACCGGTCATCGAACGCTTCATGATGCGGATGAAGGAAGTCATCGGAGATGAAAAAGACCTGGAACCGCTGATTGCCTTTGAGGGTGTTGCCCGGGAGAATGCGGAAGTATCGCTTCAGGCGATCCGGGAACGCTGCGGAGACTTTGAAACCTATCTGATGACGCAGTTCGGTATTACGGCGGAAGAACGGATCCGTCTGCGCGATATTTATACTGAGTAGCATATCTGTTGCATTTCCATGAAATGCGGTAGAATGAAATAACCTGCAGGAGGGGGAAAGAAAATGATGAATAAACTTCCTGAGAAACTCACGCTGCTGCGGAAGCATTTCGGGCTTTCGCAGGGCGATATTTCTTCCCGTCTGGCAATTCCGCTGACAGAGTATCTGAACTGGGAAAACGGAAACAGCATTCCCAAAATCAGACAGCTGAAGCAGATTGCGGATCTCTATCACATTGAGCTGGATGTTCTGGCAGACAACAGCAAGACCTTTGTGATTCCGCAGCTTGAGCCGCATACGGGATCGATTCAGATTCCATTTGCACAGCCGATGGCAGACAGAACCCAGGAACTGACGGCGGAAATGACAGAAGATGTTCTGCCTCTGGACAGAAGAACGCAGACCCGTCCGATCCAGACGGTACAGGAACCTGCAGAAACAAATACATCGCCGTTCCAGCAGACACTGGTGACACAGATCATCGATGATGAACCGCAGCCGGAGAAGACACCCCGGCAGGAAGACCCGGAAAGAAAAGCCGCGGTTGCCCGGATTCTCGGATTTACCGGGATTGCGGTAGCGGTGCTTCTGGCTCTGATTCTGTTTATGAAGGGATGCAGCGGCAGCGGCGATATCAATAATGTTACGGATGTAAACCGGCTTGCATTGGGCGATACATATTCGCTGTATATAAATAAGGATGGCAGACTTGTAACGCATGGTACGTTCGGGGCGGCAGATTCTTTCGGAAAGCCGGTGCAGGTCAGTGCATATGACGGACATGCGCTCGGTCTGAACAGAGACGGTACAGTCGTTTCATCCGATGGCAATGAGACGGTCGCTTCATGGGAAAAGATCAAGATGATTGCGGCCGGCCGCACACACAGCGTCGGACTGACAGAAGAGGGAACGGTGGAATGCACCGGTTCACAGGCAGGCTGCGCAGTTACCGGCTGGAGCAATGTTAAGGCAGTCTATGCCGGCAATGCGATTACGGCAGGTCTGACGGCAGAGGGACAGCTGCTGATCAGCGGCGATGAAGCAGAGAGTCTGGAAGGAACCGCAGGACTTTCTTCAGTATCGATCGGAGAAACACAGATTCTTATGGTCGGTCTGGACGGCAGTGTCCGCAGTATTGGTATCGGAAACAATCCGGCAATGGATACTTCGCAGTGGCGGAATATCACTTCTGCCGTGGCGGGTACCGGATTTGCGGCAGGTCTGGACGGAGACGGAAAAGTATGGATCGAGACAGATGATCCGCAGATGGAAAAAGCAGTCGGTTCCTGGAAGGATATCCGGTCGATCGCAGGCAAGGGCGATACGCTGATTGCCTATGACAAGAACGGAAAAATGTACGGATACGGAACGAATACTTCCGACCGCTATGAAGACAATACGGTCATTGAACCGGAACCGGAAGAACCGGAGGACAAGAGCGAGCAGCTGTCTGCCGTAACGAATATCAAGTTTACCGAGACCACCGGCAATATTCAGATCAAGTGGACGGAAGTCAAGCATGCGGATTATTACAAGGTTGCGTTTGAACCGGCTCTGGAAGCTTCTCTGCCGGATGCGGCCAATACCAGTGCAAGCATTCCTGCTTCACAGCTGGTCAACGGACAGACGTATACCGTAACCATTACCGCATATGCCAATGATGAGGAAAAATACAAGGCCAGTGAACCGGCTTCGATCAGCTATACATACAATGCGAAGACGATCCAGCTGAGTTCTCCTTCCAATATTCATGCCCAGTCTGTTCCGTTTGGCTGGTACGTCAGCTGGGACGGTGTGGACAATGCGGATTATTACATCATCAATGTCGACGGCATGATGGAGGATCAGACCCAGGCGATCAACTATACGATGGATCTGACCGGCTATGAATGGGGAGACGGTTCGGAACATACCGTAACGATTACGGCATATTCCAATGGCACGACGTATACGCAGAGCGAACCGGCAGCGGTCTCGCTGATCTATGAGGTACAGAAATACGGCGTCACCTTCAACTTTAAGGATATGACCAACACCCAGGTCGGCAGCGCATTCAATGCGGTTGCCTCGGGTGTGCACAGACTGGCTGATATCATTCCGGCGGAAGAGATTCCGGAAGGATATGTACTTGAAAATCCGGAACTGGAAGTCAGCATTACCAGCGATTATACGATGGACGTCAGTGTTGCGCTGATTGAAGAAGAACCTGTTCCGGCAGTTGTTCCGGAGCCGGAGAAAGATGAAGGCGGGGAATAATGGAAGACCGTGTCTGGTATTATGTAAAAGCGGACCGCATGAAGCACGGACCGTATACCGATGAAGAACTGGTCGGATTGCTGCAGAAGGGTACGGTCGAAGCAGATGATCTGATCTGGATGGAAGATCTGAAAAACTGGCTCAGAGCCGGTGATTCGATCTACGGCATCTTCATCCCGCAGAGGTAGCCGAATGAAAAAGACTTCAGTATACATACAACACTGAAGTCTTTTTACGTGTGCCGGGCATGGCACATATCTTGGAGGTTGAAAGGTACCTCCAGCCAAGGGTGGTAACCCCTAAGGCTTAGCCAAGTTCAAGGGTGTCC
>CADABS010000026.1 GCA_902786245.1 uncultured Erysipelotrichaceae bacterium | reverse complement strand
TACTTTAGAGACTATCCTCATGAAGAAAAAAAGGCCGATAAAAATCGACCTCATGTGTTTTTGAAGCCACTCCTCAACCTCATGCGATTTTAGAGCGCCCGGGTTTTAATCATTCTCAAACATGCATGCTGAAGCTGTTTGTGTGAAAATATACGGAAAAGTGATATTCTGTAGTTAATCACGTCATTTCCTGCGAGGGGAGGAAATTGAATTATGGCAAATAAAAAGGGGAGAAGAAGACGGCGCTTCCGTCCGTTCAAGCTGCTGTTTACATTATTGCTGCTGGCAGTCATTGTTCTGGTACCGCTGTACTTCTTCGGCATTATCTATCCAGACGGGGAAGAAGCAGGCAGCTACCCTGAGGAAAACTGGATGGCACAGGTGGAAGGAAACAGACAGCTCAGTACACTGAATCTGCCGGGAACAGCGGACAGTGCCGCACGGTATGTATTTCCGTCTGTAACAAAGCAGACCCAGCTGACAGGTCTGGAAGAACAGATGAAACTGGGATACAGAGTGTTTGATCTGCATGTCCGTATTGAAGGCAGCGGTCAGTATCAGAAACTGGTTCTATGCACAGGCGGTGCGGAATGCCGGCAGAGTGCATATTTCCTGGATACAGCGGTATCTCTGTCAGATGCGGTCATTACGGCAAGAGAGTTCATGGAGAATCATCCGGCTGAAACGGTCGTGTTTATTCTGACAAAGGAAAAGGAAGATGACGATCCTGCAGTGGTGCAGCAGCTGGTTTCCAATCTGATTGAGAAGAATCACAATCTGTTCTATACCGCCAACCGTATTCCGAATCTGGATGCGGTCCGGGGAAAGATCGTTCTGTGCAGAAGATATGAGGATGCGCTGGAACTCGGGGAGAATTTCAGCGGGCTGAATTTCTGTTATCCGGAGCAGCACAGCAGTACAGTACTGGCAAATGCCGCAGAGACGTTCTATCTGAATACGCAGGACGGCATCATGGTACAGAATCACAGTCAGTATGACCGCGGTGATAAATGGATGGCAGCGCGTTCTCTGCTGGATGAACCGATGGCAGCCGATCATATGTTTGTTCTGAATTCTCTGCACTGCGAGTCGGGCTTCCTGCACTGGATCCGCTGGAATGCAAAGGAAATCAATGAGAAGTTTACGGCGTATACTCTGACGGAGGGCAATCCTTACGGTATCTTCATGTTTGATTATGCGGACAGCGCATTGGCGGAAAAGGTAATTCATTCCAATACGCTGATACCGAAAGAAGAACCGGCACCGGCAGAAGCGCCGGCAGAGGAAGCACCTGCAGAAGCGCCTCCGGCAGAATGATATTTGACAAATTATAAAGGATTTGCTAAGTTTACATTGCGCACAGGCGCAGACAGAAAAAGATTGACCGGACATCAGGGAGATACAGATACCACTTCTGTATCTGTCTGTAAGCCGGTTTTTGTTTTGCGCTGAAAACTGAATAGCATCCCTGGAAGGTACTGCCCGCCATAGACAACCAGGTAAAAAAATGTTGGTCTGACACGCCGGAGCGAAGCGGGACTGAACGGATGAATCACGGGGCGCATCAGAGAAACCGGAAAAGAAAGGGAGGACGCATATGAACGTCAGAGATTTCTATAAGGGTTTCACCATTCTTTCCGAAAAAAGAGAAGAACGTCTGGTTTCAATCCGCTGGGCAGTGCCGTCCAGACATACCGTATACACAACGCATTTCTACAGGCACAGGGACGGTTCATGGCATATGGATCCGGATTCGCTCTCCTATGGCATTCCGTTTGCCCGGGTATTGAAAGAAAACGTACAGGATCCTGAAATCGCCCGGTCCATTCATGTTCCCCTGACGGAAAGCGGCAGTGCGCCGGAACTGGACAGGATCGAGCGGGTGCTGAAGCGGGAAGAAATGTACCGGAAGCAGCTCCGTATGGAAAAGAAGCAGAAGGAGAAAGAACAGTCACGGGTAAAAGTATGGTTTTCAGAAAGCATCCGGCATTAAGCCCGGGTGCTTTTTATGCGATAATGGAATGCATGTGAGAGGATATGGCGATGGTTGATACAGCATTATTTGAATCTTATAAAACAAGAATTCTGGATAACTGCCGGAAGGTGATTCTCGGCAAAGACGATATTATTCTGCATGTACTGGAGTGCTTTCTGTGCTCCGGGCATATTCTGCTGGAAGATGTGCCGGGTACGGGAAAGACGATGTTACTGCGTTCTTTTGCCCGTTCGGTCGGGGGCGATTTCAGGCGGATCCAGTTTACACCGGACCTGCTTCCTTCGGATCTGACCGGTATCAATTTCTACAATATGAAAACGACGGAATTTGAATTCCGTCCGGGTCCGCTGTTTACGCAGATCATTCTGGCGGATGAAATCAACCGGGCTACACCGAGAACCCAGGCAAGTATGCTGGAGGCGATGGAAGAGCGGCAGATCACGATCGACGGTGTGACATATCCGATGCGGGAACCGTTCATGGTCATGGCAACGGAGAATCCGCTGGAAAGCTTCGGTACGTTTGCTCTGCCGGAAGCGCAGATCGACCGTTTCTTCATGCGTCTGCAGATGGGCTATATGGCAAGAGAACAGGAACTGGAAGTCATTGCCCGTAAACCGGCTGCCGCAATTGTCTCCCAACTGAAAGCGGTGGTGACAGATGAAGAAACACAGGAACTGAAGAAGCAGGTGGCAGAAGTCCGGGTATCGGAAGATGTCGGAGAATATCTGATGGATATCATTGAGGAAAGCCGCAATGACAGAAGTTCAGCAGGAATATCCACCCGCGGCGGTATTGCTCTGTACAGTGCTGCCCAGGCGCATGCGGCTCTGAACGGAAGGGATTATGTCATTCCGGAAGATATCCGGGATCTTGCCGTACCGGTGCTTGCCCACAGGATCGGCGGTTCTTCGATGTCTGCGGAAGCAGGCGAAAAACGGGTGCGCCAGATTCTTGAAAAAGTCAGAATACCGCTGGAGGAACTGTGAGATTATTGACGGTTCTGATCATTGCGGCAGTGATTTTTCTGCTGGAGAAATACAGTATCGAACATTGCTTCGACGGTATTTCGTATGCTCTGAAAGCAGAGAAGCGGTGCTGTGAATGCAATGAGACGGTTGAAATCACTTCGGAACTGATCAACCGCAGAAGACTGCCGGTGCTGTATCTGAAACTGCGGGAATACTTTCCCCGGGAAATACAGTTTGAAACGGTACAGACGCAGCAGACGCTGTCCTATAAGGGTACGGAATCAGCCAAGGAACAGACGGTCTATCTGATGCCGGGGCAGAAGGGTGAACTGAAGGCACCGGTGAAGATCGGGAAGAGGGGAAGATATGTACTCGGCAGTGCCCGTATTACCTGCGGCGATCTGCTCGGCATCAAAAGACAGACAAAGCAGTTTGATGAACCGCTGGAAATCATTGTCTATCCTGAAAGGGCAGACCTTGAACGGTTTGAGCCGGCTTTCGGGTCGTATCTGGGATCGGTATCCGTGCAGAGATTCATCATGCCCGATCCGATTCAGATCAGCGGTTTCCGGGAATATACCGGAAGAGAGCCGCAGAAGGATATTGCCTGGGCACAGTCATTGAAAAGAAACAAGCTGATGGTACGGCAGTATGACTATACTTCTGATCAGAAGGCGGCGATTCTTGTCGATATCGAAGATGCGTCGGCAGATGAAGCAGAATACTGCTATGCCCTTGCCCGCAGTACGGCGGAGCTGATGGAAGAAAAGCATATCGTGTTTTCATTTGCGACAGACGCAGTGATCCTGCCGGCAATGAAGGCATCCTATATACCGGACGGTACCGGATACAGACATCTTGAAGCGGTGAAAGAGACCCTGGGCAGAGCCGGATATGCATGTTCTTTCGGGGCATCGGAACTGCTGAAGCCTTCGGCAGCGGTACGGGGTGAGATGCGCTCTTATATTCTGATCAGTGCCCATCCGGAAAAACTGCGTCCGGTACTTGCCCAGTATGAACGGATGACCGGGATGAAGGTGTTTGTCATATCGGCACAGGGAGGCAATCAGGCATGAATACAGTGATGATTATGATTTCATTGCTTTCAGAAGCTTTCCTGTATCTTTCGACGTTCGGTCTCGGTCTGATCGAAGAAAGCTGGATTTCCGTGCTTCGATTCCTGGCTGTACTGCTTCTGAGCGGATGGCTGTGTGTGCGCATGCGCCATCAGAAGGGGATCCTGAAATATTTTCCGCTGATGCTGCTTGTATTGATGATCGTTCCGGCAGAGACATTCCATGTTTCTCTGGTTCTGCCGGCGGGAATACTGATATTCCGGTGTGTTTTCGGCTTCTGGGAATTCAATTATGATACGGCCATGGCACATCTGAAGGCAGGCAGTCTGCTGTATCTGCTGCTCAGCATATTCTTTACGCTCGGCATCGGCAGCTATTATTTCGATCACTCGCTGCCATGGTTTGTTCTGTTTCTGATTGCGCATGTATTCATGCTGAGAATACTGCGGGATGAAAATGTCAGTCTGCTGGACCGGAGATATGTTCTGCTGAATGCAGGCGTATGTATTGCATCGGGTCTGCTTGTGATCGTGCTGTTTCTGCCGCAGATGCAGAATGTATATCTGTTCATTGTCAGAAGTATCTACGGGTATCTGATTCAGCCGGCGCTGCATGGATTCGGCAGATTGATCTATTATGTGCTGTATGCGGGTTCTGTATTTGTACAATGGCTGGCAGGCTTCTTCAATATTCATATTGAGCCGGCAGTTCCGGATATGGAAATCGGCGATGCCGGGGAAGAAATGTCTTTTATTGACGGGGAAGACGGCATGGCTGCTTCGGGTGAACTGTTCTGGCAGATTGCGGCAGCTGTACTGCTGGTGCTGGCGGTTCTCTGGATCATCCGGATGATGAGAAAAGCCGGAGAACATGCGCCGTCTGCCGATCTGAGAGTGATACGGAGTTCTGCCGGACCGGTGCAGAGAAAGAAAAGGACGCGTACTGCGTCATCCGTACGGGAAAGCTACCGGAAATATCTGAAGGCATGCGCAAAGAAGAACATTCCCTGCGACGGTTCTGCGGCTTCGGATCAGATTGCCTTTGAAACGGATAAGCTGCTGAAAGATGAAAGCGGAAGGAAGCTGAGAGAATTATGGCTGCCGGTACGCTATGGAGAAAAGCCGGATGAAAATGTACAGGAAGTGAAAAGCCTGGTGCAGATGATCCGCAGCAGATTCCGTTCGGTATGACTGGAAATGGACTGCATGTTTGTGTAATATAGTTCCGTTAAGGTGAAAAATGCTTTTTAGAAGAAATAAAGAAGAGGGAAATACGAATATCACAGCTGCGAAGATTGCGGGCGGTGCAGGGAAAACAGCATGGTTTCTGGTGAAGGCTGCTGTGACCATTGCCCTGCTTGCAGTGTTCTATACGATAATCGCAGGACTGCTGGTGGCGGATTTCGGCATCCAGCCGCTGACGGACTGGTTTGATTCGACATTCGGTGTATCCATTCAGGAAGTGATCTATACCATCACGATGCCGATCAAAGGAGCCGATACGAATTTCCTGCAGTCGGCGGTCGACTATGTCAGGGAATATGCGGAAGGCCCGGTGATGACTGGCATGGCATTGATGATCGGTGCGGAAGTGCTGTCCTATCTGATGCAGCTGCTGGTATGTACGGATAAAAAGCATCATGGCAGTTTTGCGGCCGCAAGACGTGTATTCCGGATCGTCGTACTCGTTGTATGTATCGGCGGTATGTGGCCGGGTGTTGTGTATGCGGAGTCCAAGCTGCATATTTCAGAATATCTGCTCGTCCGCAGCCAGCAGACAAAGATCTATGATGAAAAGTATGTCGAACCGCTGGATGTGGTTTCCAGGGACGAGAAGACAAAGAATATTATCAATATTTATATGGAGAGCATGGAATCGACCTATGCCTCGAAAGCAGAAGGAGGCTGGCAGCCTTCCAATAACTACATTCCGAATCTGACCTATCTGGCAGATAAGTATATTTCATTCAGCGGGGAAAACGGAACGATGAGCGGATCGCATCCGATCACCGGTACGACCTGGACGATGGGTGCGCTGTTTGCGACAACGACAGGGGTTCCTTTTTCGTTCCCGGTCGAGCAGAATTCCATGGATGAATACAATTCGTTTGCGTCCGGCATTACGGCGATCGGCGATGTGCTGGAGAAATACGGATACAATCAGGAATTCCTGTGCGGCTCGGACGGAGACTTTGCCGGCCGGAAGGATTATTTTGAACAGCATGGCAATTATAAGGTCTATGACTATTTTCAGGCCATCAAAGACGGATATATCGATGAAGACTATTTTGTCTGGTGGGGATTCGAGGATTCCATTCTCTATGAAATCGCCAAAGATGAAATCACGAAGCTTGCCGCAAAGGACGAACCGTTCAACTTTACGCTTCTGACGGTCGATACGCATCATGTGGCAGGATATTTCTGCGACCACTGCGAATGGATCTATCCGACCCAGCTGGAGAATGTCATTGTCTGTGCGGATTATCAGGTGGCAGAGTTCATTGAATGGATCCAGAAACAGGATTTCTATGAGGATACGGTCATTATGGTTACCGGCGATCATCCCCGGATGGATGTGCTTCTTGTCAGCGATACTGATTATTATGACCGTACCGTATATAACTGTTTTATTGCGAAAGACATGGAATCATATGATCTGAGCAATACCGAAAAACGTCTGTTTACACCGATGGATCTGATGCCTACAGCGCTGTCCTTCATGGGATTTGATATCGAAGGAGACCGGATCGGACTCGGTACAGACCTGTTTTCCGATACACCGACGCTGGCGGAAGAAATGGGTTATGATACACTGGAAAAGGAACTGCAGAAGTATTCCGAGTTTTACATCACAAAATTCAATTGATGCCGTGTGACAGATCACCGGGATCTGTGAAAGGAAATCTTCTATGGCGGATAAATGATTATGGAAGGAGGAAACATTGCTTATGTTCAATCGCGTTTTACTGCTGGAAACACCGGATTACGATTATTTCATGAATGCGCTGGATATTTTGAAGGCACATGAAATTCACTGTTCCACTAAAACCAGGACACCGCAGACATCGCTGCGGCAGAAGATGTGGAATGTCGGCTATGATTCTTCTGATAACAGCTATGAGGTATTTGTGAAAAAAGAAGATCTGGAACAGGCCAGATATCTGATTGAGAGTGAATACAGAAAGAAGCGCTGAAAACTATCAGTGCTTTTTTATCGGCTGTCGGAATGAAGGCTAAAACTCTGTTCCGCAAATAATCCTTTCAGCAGCATTTACAGCTTGCTGTCTGCCAGCCATTGTGCCAGGTCAATAATCCGTACTCCTTCATATTGATTCAAAATGCGGCGCAGACCCTCTTCTAGAGTCTGAAAGACTTAGGAGGGGTTAGCCGCTTATTGGTTTTGTATATATTGTCTTATCATGTTATCTGTTCTGTCAGATACAGTACAGATAAAGCAGCTGTCACTCCAGAAGTATGGTTTGCGTATGTAAGTATGAAGGGAGATTAGAACATGGACACGTTAGAAAGGATTATGGAGTTGTTTATTCGTGCCGGGTTGACGGAGCAAGAGACATTCGATCTGTTAGAAACATTTATCACAGAGATATTGGAAAGCGATGGTTTGCCCTTGGGCTTGCTGAGTTAGCCCCCCTGTTCGGAATGGTGCGGACAGCCCGGCAGACCGGGGAATGGGGTTAGAAAAAATATATAGCGGTAAAGGCGGACAAACCGCTTTGAGTGTGACAAAATCAGAAAAAAATAAGCCTAGGTGTGACAAAAGTGTGACAATTTGCCAAGGCTTAAAGATTCCATGCATGTATAGGATATGAAAAAAGCCCTGTTTCAAGGGCTTTTGACGATGCCGACTATAGGACTTGAACCTACGACCTATTCATTACGAATGAATTGCTCTACCAGCTGAGCTAAGTCGGCGCTGAAGCCTTTATATTATATGCGAGATTTCTGCAGAAAACAATACCGGTTTCAGCTTTGCGGGATGAAAGCAGAGATAAGAAAAACGCCTTTGCAGGCGTTCGGATTACAGCAGGTGGCTGCGCATTTCTTCCGGTGTCAGTTCGCTCAGAAGCACAGGCGGAATATCGAAGACTGTCTTACAGCCGAAATCGCCTCTGTCCGCAAGACGCTTTACGGCTCTTGCATAGGCAATCATGACACTGGTGGTGAATTCAGGGTTGGAGTCGAGCTTCAGCGAGAATTCAATGACATGGTTGTGTTCATGGTCTGCACCGGTGGAACCGGAGCGGAATACGAAGCCGCCGTGGTTCAGGCCGCTGTGATTTGCGGCAAATTCCTCTGCGGAAATGAAGTTGACGGTTGTGTCATAATCCGCGAAGTAATTGGGCATCTCGATGATTTCTTTTTCGACTTTTGCCGGATCTGCGCCTTCCTTGAGAACGACGAAGCATTCACGGGTGTGTTTCTGTCTTGTGGTGAGTTCGGGATTCTCTCCGTTTCTGACGGCGGTCAGAGCGCTGTCGACCGGTACAGTGTACTGCTTTGCATTGGCAACGCCTTCAATTCTTCTGATTGCGTCGGAATGCCCCTGGGATACACCTTTGCCCCAGAATGTATAGTCGTTGCCGTTGGGCAGGATGGCGGATGTATAGGCTCTCATCAGGGAGAACAGTCCCGGATCCCAGCCGACGGAAATCATGGCTGTCTTATTGTTTTCCTTTGCGCTAGCGTCGACTGCCGCGAAGTGCTGGGGAATATTGGCATGTGTATCAAAGCTGTCGATGACATTGAAATACTTTGCGTATTCCGGAGTCTGTACAGGCAGGTCCGTAGCGCTGCCGCCGCACAGCATCAGGACATCGATCCTGTCTGTCCAGTTCAGGAGTTCACTGACCGGCAGAACGGGAACGTTTTCTGTCTGAATCGTTACGGTGGAAGGATCGCGTCTGGTAAATACCGCGGTGAGTTCCATGTCGGATGTTTCCCGTACTGCGAATTCAATTCCGCGGCCGAGGTTGCCGTAGCCCAGGATGCCGATTCTTGTTTTCATGTTCTATCCCTCTTTTCTATCTGAACAGAAGATCCTGCATGGTATACATGCCGGCAGGTTTTGACGAAAGATATTCCGCTGCCCGCACAGCGCCATTGACAAAGATCTGTCTGTTGTCCGCATGATGCGTAATGGAAATATGCTCGCTGTTTCCGAAGAAGTGAACCGTATGCTCACCTGCTTCTGTGCCGCCCCGGAGCGAATGGATGCCGATTTCCTTCTGTCTGGCACCGGTCATGCCGCTTCTGCCGAATACTTCTTTGAATTCTCCGTCGGGGTTGAGAATATCGATGATCGCTTTGGCAGTGCCGCTGGGTGCGTCCTGTTTCTGGTTGTGATGTGTTTCAGTCACTTCGATATCAAAGGTATCTTTCAGTAAGGGAGCGGCGGTTCTGATCAGTTCCTGCAGTACCGCAACGCCATAGGAGAAATTGGCACTGAAGAATACCGGATGATTCTGAGACAGAAGATTGAGCTGTTCCTTCTGTTCATCGCTGAGTCCGGTCGTACCGTAGACGAGTGCACAGTTGTTTCTGTTTACATAATCGATGATCCATCCGAGGTTGTCGCGGTGGGAGAAATCGACGATCATGTCGGCACCGTCTGTCAGTTCATCGAGATTGTATGCATCGAACATACCTAAGACCTGATGGCCGGCTTCTTCAAAGGACTTTGCCAGCAGAACGCCCATTTTTCCTTTTCCACCGATGATGATTTTCATAGAATGCCTGCTTTCTTCATTTCTTCGATCAGATGTTTTTTGTTGTTTTCTGCCATTTCATACAGAGGCAGTCTGTATCCGCCGACCTCTTTTCCCATCTGGTTCAGTGCTTCTTTGACCGGGATCGGGTTGACTTCGCAGAACAGCGCATGAATGTAATCCAGATATTTCTGCTGGATTGCCAGGGCTTCTTTCTGGTTTCCGTCAAACCAGTTCTGAACAAGGTCATGTGCTTCTTTCGGGTTTGTATTGGCAAAGACGGAGATAACGCCGGAGCCGCCCAGGGCAAGGATCGGAACGATCATGTCGTCATTGCCGGAGTACATGGCAAAGTTCTCATTGACATAGCGGGATACGCTGACGGCATAGCTGATATTGCCGGAAGCTTCTTTGATACCGATGATATTGGGATGCTTCGAGAGCTTTTCAACTGCGCTGACGCTGATGGAGCATCCGGTTCTGCCTGGTACGTTATAGAGAATGAGGGGCTTGTCCACATTGTCCGCGACGGTCGTGAAATGGCGGATCATGCCTTCTTCGTTTGCCTTGTTGTAATACGGGGTGATGACCAGCAGGGCATCGACACCCATGGCAGCGTATTTCTTTGATTTTTCGAGCATGGTTTTTGTGTCATTGGAACCGGATCCGGCAATGACAGGTACACGGTGATTGACGGTCTTCAGGGTGAATTCGACAACGGCGTCATCTTCTTCATGGCTCATTGTCGTGCTTTCACCGGTCGTGCCGAGCACCAGAATGCCGTCGGTGGAATTGGCGATGTGCCATTCCAGGAGCTCTCCGAGTTTTTCGAAATTGACACTTCCGTCTTCATGGAAGGGGGTGATGAGTGCAACGATAGATCCTTTCAGCATGGCTTTCCTTCCTCCTGCTATTTTTCCAGTGCGATCATGTGATCGTATGTTTCTCTTGCGATGACTTCCCGGCTGGTGCCGTCTTTTGCGAATACAACACCTGCGAACGGGAGCTTGTTGTACCGGGATGCCATGGAATAGCCGTAGGCACCGGTTGTTTTCATTGCCAGAATATCGCCGGTTTCGATTTCCGGCAGATCGATGGAATCGATCAGAATGTCTCCGGATTCGCAGCATTTGCCGGCAATGGTATAGGTTTCTTTCGGGGCAAGATCTTCTTTTCCGGCGATGACAGCGCTGTATTTTGCCTGATACAGGGCAGGGCGGATATTATCGGACATGCCTCCATCGACAAATGCGTAATGGCGGTTGGGCGTCTTCTTGAGATAGCCGACGGTATACAGCGTATAGCCTGCTTCCGCGACGATACTGCGTCCCGGCTCGATCAGTACTCTGCGGATCATGTTTTCTGTGTTTTCTTCCGCGCATGTCTGCAGGATCGTTTCACATACTTCCTGTACGGGAACCGGATGGTCTTCATCGGTGTAATATGCCGCAAAGCCGCCGCCCAGGTTGATGTCGGTGATATGCATGCCGTAATCATTGTTGAAATGCACGGCGGTGCGGAACATTTTACGGATCAGTTCGGCATATGCCTGTTTATCGAAGATCTGCGATCCGATATGGGCATGCAGGCCGCAGACATTGATTTTTTCTGTGGCGGTGAGTCTCTGCACAGTATCCGCGATCGTTTTTTCATCGAGCAGGGAGAAACCGAATTTACTGTCGACATGGGCAGTGACGATATACTGATGCGTATGTGCTTCGATGCCGGGATTGATGCGCAGATAGACATTGACGGAAGAATCCGTTTTTTCCATCTGGCGGATGAGTTCATCCGCTTCCATTTCATTGTCGAGAATGATCGTGCCGATGCCGTTGGCAATGGCCATGGATATTTCTTCCGGTGTTTTGTTATTTCCGTGAAAATAGATCTTTGCCGGATTGAAGCCTGCTTTCAGGGCGGTATACATCTCTCCGCCGGAGACGACATCCAGGCCGCATCCGTATTCCGATACGAGCCGGATCATCGCTTTGCAGTTGAATGCCTTGGATGCATAGATGACGCATGTATCAAATAAATCGCTGCGGAAGTTTTCCGTGAATTCCTGCAGTCTGCTGCGCAGTTTTGTTTCATCGTATACATACAGGGGTGTTCCGTACTGTTTCTGAAGATCCCCGAGGGATACGCCGCCGATTTTCAACATCGCTGTTTCCTCCTGTGACGAAAAATGCCGGCATGTTATCTGCCGGCATATACAAATCACCCACAGATAGCACTCCTACATCAGTAGACAGTCTGAAGGATATTCTCCGTCAGCCCACCGGGAACCAGCGCCCTGTTTCCCAGTTCGGCGGAATTGCTGAAACCAGACATCGATCGCCTGCCGGCTCTGTCTGACTTCGTCGCATCCGCACCTCTATCTATGTTGAGTATGATACCATCTGATTTCCTGCATTTCAATGAAAATACATGCATTTAGCAGGTGCATATTCCGGATTTTACGTTATAATCAGTCGCAGGCACTGAATGCCTCTTACAGAAACCGAGGAAACAATTATGATCGTTGCAAAATTCGGCGGCACCTCCCTGGCAGATGCGGATGCGATCCGCAATGCCGTAAACATACTCAGAGACAATCCCGAACGGAAGTATATGGTCGTATCGGCACCGGGCAAACGGTTCGGTGAAGATATCAAAGTCACGGATCTTCTGTATCAGGTATATGAGGCGGCGGAAAACGGCAGGGATTATATGCCGGCGCTGCGGTTGGTACAGGAACGGTTTGAACAGATCGCTGCAGATCTGGATATTGAACTGGATCTGGACCGGGAGTTTGAAATGATCATTGCCAGGATCGAAGAAAAGCCTTCCCGGGATTATCTGGCAAGCAGAGGGGAATATCTCAATGCCAAGGTGATTTCGGCATATCTCGGCTGGCCGATGATCGATGCGGCAAATACCATTTTCTTTGATTCCAGGCGGCGCTTCGATGAAGCCGCGACATATCCCGTGCTGCGCCGGGCAATGCGCAGAGCGGAACATGCGGTCATTCCGGGCTTCTACGGCGGCATCGGCAGAGATGAGATCTGTACGTTCAGCCGGGGCGGCTCGGATGTGACGGGTGCGATTGCCGCAAGAGCAGTCAAAGCGGATGTCTATGAGAACTGGACAGATGTCAACGGTCTTCTGACAGCGGATCCCAGAGTCATTCCGGAAGCCAAGACGATGGAATGGATCAGCTACCGGGAACTGCGTGAACTTTCCTATATGGGTGCTTCTGTCATGCATGAAGATACGGTTCTGCCGGTCCGTACGGCAGGTATTCCGATCCATATCTGCAATTCATCTGATCCGTCTGCCCATGGTACCTGGATCGTTTCGGGCATGCCGGACCATGTCAAGAAGCGCGGTATTTCCGGTATTGCCGGAAAGACGGGATTCTCCAATCTGCAGATCGAAAAGGTCATGATGAACGTGGAAATCGGCTTCGGTGCTTCGGTGCTGCGGATCATTGCGGAGCACGGCGTATCATTTGAACATATGCCGACGTCCATGGAAACGATGTCGGTACTGGTTTCCACCCCGCAGCTGGATCACTGCCGGGATGAGATCCTGAAGGAAATCGATGATGAACTGCATCCGGACAGAATCTTTATTGAAGACGGCATTGCCCTGATTGCGGTCGTCGGTGAGGGTATTTCCAATACCGGTGCGGCAGCGCGTATTCTGCAGGTGATCGCCGATGCGGATATTTCCATCCGTATGGTTGACGCGAGCTTCGGTGAACTGATCGTCATTGTTGCGGTGCCGGAAACGGATTATCAGCGGACGGTACGGGCACTGTATGACGGCCTGAAAAAAGACATGTAAAGGAATATCAATGAAAAGTGTGGTTAAATATAACTGCACTTTTTTGATGGAGAAGAGATGATACTGAACACGGGCAGCCGCACGGATATTCCGGCATTCTATTCCGAATGGTTCATGAACAGGGTTCGTGAAGGTTTTGTGCTGGTCAGAAATCCTTATTATCCGAAACAGATCTACCGCTACAGACTGACGCCGGATGTCGTCGATGTGCTTTCTTTCTGTACCAAGAATCCCGGACCGATGCTGGAACATCTGGAAGAACTGAAGAGGTTCCGGCAGCTCTGGTATGTCACGCTGACTCCGTATGCGAAAGACATTGAACCGGGTGTTCCGGATAAACATGAAGTCATCCGTTCCTTTCAGAAACTGTCGGAAACCATCGGATCCGATGCGGTGATCTGGCGCTATGATCCGGTATTTCTTTCGGAAAGATATACAATGGAATATCATCAGCGGGCGTTCCAAAAGATCTGCAGTGAATTGCAGGGATATACGAAAAGAGTTGTTGTCAGTTTTATCGACCTGTACCAGAAGACCGTTAAAAACTTCCCGGAAGTACGGGAAGTGTCTAAAACGGATCAGGAGATCCTGACGGAGTATTTTGTAAAGACAGCTGCTGCCCATGGCATGCAGGTGTATCTGTGTCTGGAAGACAAAGCACTGGAAAGATTCGGTGCGATTGCGTCGGGATGCATGACACAGGAAGTAATCGAAGATGCACTGCATATTCATCTGGATGTGCCCAGGTCGCAGATGAATGCCCGGGAGGGATGTTCCTGTCTGCTCGGCAGCGATATCGGCATGTACAATACATGCGCGCATTTCTGCCGCTACTGCTATGCCAATTACGACAGAGAATCGGTGATCCGGAACATGCGCATGCATGATCCTGCCAGTCCGCTGCTGTGCGGAACAGTGCAGAAAGACGATATCATTACCGAGGCAAAACAGGTCAGCTATCTGGACGGACAGATGCGTCTGGATTTTACGGAAGAATGACCGTTTTACAGTCCAGCTGCGCATATGGCACGGACTTTTTCGTCATGAATGATGATGCCTTTTACCTTCAGTTCCTGTATTTTTCCGCTGAACTGCGGGAGATATTTTTCATTGGCGACAAGCATTTCGTCCATCATTGCCTGTGCTGTGTGGCCATGGCGGATCAGAGGATTCATCTGGAATGCTTTCAGCAGTTTCCCGTAGTTTCCTTCAATTGCCGCTTCAATGACGGTTTCCTCCATTGCCTTCATGATCTGCAGCCAGCCTCTTTCGGAGGGTTCGAAATCGCCGAATACCAGAGGAACCGGTCCGTCAGAGAACAGCAGGGAACTGACCTCAACAACGCAGTCATAGGGAAGAGAGGCAATGGCACCGCGGTTGCGGGTGTTGACGACCATCATTTCTCCGGTGCTGTTGTAAATATTATTGATGGCTGTACAGGCGGCGTCGCTGTAATAGGCACCGCCTCTTTTCTTCAGCAGTTCGGGCATTTCATGCAAAGCGGGATCCTTATAGAGTTCAAAGAGTTCTTCTTCGACAGCCCGGACGGTTTCGGCCCGGGTCGTATGGTTTTCATATTCCGCAAGCTGATGGGCAAGCATTTCTTCATAGAGATAATAATAGCGGTGGTAGCTGAAGGGAATGCAGTTCATTGCGGTCAGCTGATCTGCCATATACGATTCCTTATGTACATTGACCATATTGGCTCTGTCATCTTCTGCCATGCGCTGCAGGATATCTTTGGTAACTTCCTTGCCGTCTGCTTTCCGGAAGACACGGTGGTAGTGGAAATGATTCAGACCGGCGAAACGGAAATGATAATCTTCCTGCTTTCCGCCCAGCATCCCGGGTTCTTCCTTCATGACGGTGATCGGCCCGTTGCATAAGCCGATGCATTTTTCAAATCCGGCATGACGGATCACCGCTTCCGTAATCATACCGGAGGGATTGGTAAAATTGATCAGCCAGGCATCCGGACAGAGTTCCTGCATGTCTTTGACGATATCGAGAATGACGGGAATGGTTCGCAGCGCTTTGAAAATACCGCCGGCACCGTTTGTTTCCTGGCCGATCTGACCATAGGAAAGGGGAATGCGCTCGTCTTTGATCCGGGCGTTGAGCAGACCGACGCGGAACTGGGTGGTTACGAAGTCTGCGTCTTTCAGGGCTTCTCTGCGGTCCAGGGTCAGATGGACTTTGACATCATACGGGGAGGCATCCCACATGCGCTGTGCCATGGCTCCGACAATGTTCAGTTTTTCTTCTCCTTCGGGAATATCGACGAGCCAGATTTCTCTGACGGGAAGGGTTTCACAGCGGCTGATAAATCCCTGCATCAGTTCAGGGGTATAGCTGGATCCGCCGCCGATGGTGACAATTTTCAATCCATGATCTTTCATGATGTGCTCCTTATGCAAAGCCATTCTGACATACATAGCGGATCCCTGCAACGATATGTATTTATGGCTGTCCTATGCCGGATTCGAATATAATAGAACCGTCTGAGGTGCGTGAAGATGATGGAAAAAGTATTTGTGAAAGACAGGAATTTCTACCGCAGAGTTGCGGTGATGGCATTTCCGATCATTGCCCAGAATGTCATTACGATCGGTGTCAATATGATGGATACGGTCATGCTTGGAAAATTCGGTGAAATACAGCTTTCCGCATCTTCTCTGGCCAATGATTTCATCAATATTTTCCAGATTCTGTGCATGGGCATGGGCTGCGGTGCAGCAGTTCTGACAGCGCAGTACTGGGGCTCCGGGAATGTTGATTCCCTGAAGAAAACAGCAGCTACGATGTTAAGGTTTGAAACCGTGATCTCGGCGCTGTTTACACTGGCGGTCCTGTTCTTTGCGCCTGCCATCATGCATATCTATACGGCGGATGCGGATGTCATTGCCAAAGGTGTCATTTATTTCCGCTGGAGTATTCCGACATTCTTCCTGATGGGCATTTCTCTGACACTGACACAGATCCTGCGGTCGATCCGCGATGTCAGAATTCCTCTGTATACTTCCATTGTCAGTTTCTTCGTCAATATCTTCTTCAACTGGATATTCATATTCGGAAAACTGGGCATGCCGAGAATGGAAATCGCCGGTGCCGCATTGGGAACCGTGATTGCCAGGGTTGTTGAAGCGGCTGTGATCGGCGGATATTTCTTCCTGTATGAAAAGAAGGTCGGCTTCCGGTTCAGAGATATATTCAGACCCTGCGGAGAAGTTGTCCGGAAGTATTTTGAATACAGTCTTCCGGTCATGGCATCGGATTCGCTGCTTGCTTTCGGCAACAGCGCGGTCGCAATTATCATCGGACATATGGGAACTGCATTTGTGGCGGCCAATGCGATCATTGCGATGGTCATGCGGTTCTGTACGGTATTTACCTCCGGCATGGGCCAGGCATCTCATACGGTGATCGGCAACCGTCTGGGGGAAGGAAAACGGGAACAGGCATATCATGAGGCAGTGACGCTGCTGGCACTGTCCGTTGTACTGGGACTGATCACGGCAGTCGTCATGCGTCTGGTCGGACCGGCGATCCTGGGTTTCTATGAAATATCCGAAGAAACATATGAAATCGGTATAGGGATGCTGAATGCGGTATCGCTGATGGTCGTGTTCCAGGCGATGCAGTCAACGATCACAAAGGGTGTTCTGCGGGGAGGCGGCGATACGAAGTTCGTTATGTTCATCGATGCCGGCTTCCTGTGGCTGGTATCGGTTCCCCTGGGATATCTGACGGGCCTGGTTCTGCATCTGGATGCGTTTACTGTCATGCTGAGTCTGCGTATCGACTGGGTCATCAAATCCCTGATCGGTGCGAAGCGCATTCTCTCAAAGAAATGGATGAAACAGATCGATCTGTAAGAGTCTTCCGAACGGAAGGCTTTTCTTTCATCAAATCAATAGCACACTATTGACAGCAGGCTGTCAATGCTTATAATGGACAGGTACGAGGTGAAAAATGGAAGAGAGTTTTGGTCTGCTTTTCAAGAAAATCAATGACCGTCTTTTTCAGAGAGCGAACAGCGAACTTGCCAGAAATGATCTGACACTCAGCCAGATGCGGGTGCTTCATTACCTGTTCCGGCAGGAAAACAGGACGGCTCCGATGAAGGCGATGGAACGGAAGTTTGAAGTTGCCCAGGCGACGATGGCAGGAATCGTTTCCCGTCTTGAGATAAAGCAGTTTGTCGAGGGGTTCGCGGATCCCGGTGACAGAAGGGTCAAAATGGTGCGGCTCAGTGATAAAGGCATCGATTTTCTGACAAAGCATCATGCGTTTATGGAGGCGGGCGACAGTCAGCTGGTTGACGGCTTCAGTGAAAAAGAAAAGGAAGAGCTGTATGGGTATCTGCAGAGGATCTATGCGAATATCTGCAGCGATATGACAGAAGGAAAGGGGTAAACGGATGCTGAAAACACTTATGAATGAAATCGGTGAATATAAAAAGGATACGATCCTGACACCGGTTTATACAGCAGCGGAAGTACTGATGGAAGTGCTGATTCCGTATGTGACGGCACTGATTATCGACCGGGGCATTACTGCCGGAAACATGGATGCAGTGCTTGTCTACGGCGGTCTGATGGTTGCCATGGCGTTTGCGTCGCTGTTCTTCGGGGCCCAGGCGGGAAGACATGCGGCGGCAGCTTCCACCGGGTTTGCGGCCAATGTCAGAAAGGACATGTACAGAAAGATACAGGATTATTCGTTTTCGAATATCGATAAGTTCTCAACGGCCGGTCTGGTCACGAGAATGACAACGGATATCACGAATCTGCAGAATGCATTCCAGATGATCATCCGCATGGCGGTGCGTCCGCCTCTGATGCTGGTGATGTCCGTGTTCATGGCGATGACGATCAGTTCGGAACTGTCCATGATCTTTGTCGTTGCCATCGTGATCCTTGCATTTCTGCTGACGATCATCATTGCCAATGCGACGGTGACTTTCAACAATGTATTCCGGAAGTATGATGCGCTGAATGCAAGTGTCCAGGAAAATGTTTCAGCGATCCGTGTCGTCAAGGCATTTGTCCGGGAAGATTATGAAAACAGGAAATTCACGGAGGCGGCTGTCAATCTGCAGAATATGTTCATCAAGGCAGAACATCTGGTTGCCCTGAACAATCCGGCGATGATGCTGGTGGTCTACGGCTGTATCATTTCGCTGTCCTGGTTCGGCGCAAAACTGGTTGTGGCAGGTACGATCACGGAAGGAAATCTGACATCGATGTTCTCCTATGTCATGAGCATTCTGATGTCTCTGATGATGCTTTCCATGGTCTTTGTCATGATTTCCATGTCGACTGCCTCCATGAAGCGTATCTATGAAGTTCTGACGGAAACACCGGATCTGCAGAATCCGGCAGAACCGGTCATGGCAGTGGAGAACGGCGATATCGATTTTGAGCATGTATCGTTCTCCTATAAGCAGGGAACGGGTGAAAAGGTACTGAAGGATATCGATCTGCATATTCATTCCGGTGAAACGATCGGTATCATGGGTCCGACCGGTTCCGGCAAATCAACGCTGGTATCTCTGATTTCCAGACTGTATGACGCAAACGAAGGAACTGTGAAGGTCGGCGGAAAGGATGTTAAGGACTACGATATGGAAGTACTCCGCAATGCCGTTGCGGTGGTGCTGCAGAAGAACGAACTGTTCTCGGGTACGATTCTTGACAATCTGCGCTGGGGCAATCCGGATGCGACAGAAGAGCAGTGCCGGGAGGCATGCCGGCTGGCCTGTGCCGATGAATTCATCGAGAAGTTCCCGGATGGCTATAACACGTATATTGAACAGGGCGGAACGAACGTATCGGGCGGTCAGAAACAGAGACTGTGCATCGCCCGGGCGCTGCTGAAGAATCCGAAGGTACTGGTACTGGACGATTCGACATCGGCGGTCGATACGGCAACGGACGCAAAGATCAAGAAGGCATTTGCCGAAACGATCCCGGGTACGACAAAGCTGATCATCTCCCAGCGTATTTCCAGTATTGAACATGCGGACAGGGTACTGATGCTGTACAGAGGCCATGTCGACGGATTCGATACACCGGAGAATCTGCTGAAGACCAATGAGCTGTATCAGGAAATCTACAATACACAGATCAAGGGCGGCGGCGACTTCGACCAGCCGTCGGCAGCGTAGGAAAGGAGGCATTGTCATGAGTGAGAAAAAACCTGTGAGAAGAGGCTTTGATAAAAACTTCATGGGACGCATTCTGAGCTATATGTTCAGATACTATAAGTGGCAGTTCTTTCTGGTCATTGTGCTGATCATTGTGACTGCGGTATGCACGCTGCAGAGTACGCTGTTTACCCGGACGCTGATCGATGATTACATTGCCCCGTTGCTTGGTCAGAGCAATCCGGATTTCTCGGCCCTGGGTGCACGTCTGGTGAAGCTTGCTTCGGTTCTTTCCGTCGGTGTGCTGTCATCCTTCTTCTATCACCGGATGACTGCGACGATCGGACAGGGAACCATGCGGCATCTGCGAACGGAACTGTTTACGCATATGGAATCGCTGCCGATCCGCTATTTCGATACGCATAAGCACGGCGATATCATGTCAGTGTATACAAATGATATTGATACGCTGCGGCAGGTGATCGGTCAGACAATTCCGAACTTTGTCAACAGCGGCGCAACGATCATTACGACGTTTGTATCAATGATCGTTCTTTCCCTGCCGCTGACCGTACTGTCCTGTATCATGGTCACGGTCATGATCTTTGTCTCGGGAAAGATCGGCGGAAAGTCGAGGACGTATTTTGTCAGACAGCAGAGGAATCTCGGTGCGGTCAACGGATACATCGAGGAAATGCTGAACGGGCAGAAAGTCGTCAAGGTGTTCTGCCATGAAGATAAGGCGATTGCGGACTTTGAGAAAATCAATGATGATCTGCGCGATGCGGCGAACAATGCGAATAAGTTTGCCAATATCATGATGCCGATCATGGCGAATATCGGAAATATCTCCTATGTATTATGTGCAGCGATCGGTGCGGGTATTGCCCTGAGCGGCGTATTCCCTCTGACTCTGGGTACACTGGTTTCATTTATGCAGCTGAACCGGAGTTTCTCGATGCCGGTGACGCAGATTTCACAGCAGGTCGCATCGATCATCTCGGCCATGGCCGGTGCGGAACGTGTCTTTGCGATGCTGGATGAAGAATCTGAAGTGGATGAAGGCTATGTCGAACTGGTCAATGTCCATGAAGCACCGGACGGTACTTTGACGGAAGCAGAGGAAAAGACAGATATCTGGGCCTGGAGACATCCGCATCAGGCAGACGGCACGGTTACCTATCAGAAGCTGCAGGGCAAGGTGACGTTCCTGGATGTCGACTTTACCTATGACGGGAAGAAGACAGTTCTGCACAATATCGATATGGAAGCAGAGCCCGGTCAGAAGATTGCCTTTGTCGGTTCGACCGGTGCCGGCAAGACGACGATCACAAATCTGATCAACCGTTTCTATGATATTGCGGACGGCAAGATCAGATACGATGACATCAATATCAATAAGATCAAGAAACCTGATCTGCGCAGATCGCTGGGTATGGTTCTGCAGGATACGCATCTGTTCACCGGTACGGTCATGGAGAATATCCGCTACGGCCGGCTGGAGGCGACGGATGAAGAATGCATCATGGCCGCAAAGCTTGCCCGGGCGGACAGTTTTATCAAGCGTCTGCCGGATGGCTATCAGACGATGCTGAAGGGCGACGGCTCCAATCTTTCCCAGGGCCAGCGTCAGCTTCTGGCAATTGCCAGAGCGGCAGTTGCAGATCCGCCGGTCATGATTCTGGACGAAGCGACTTCTTCGATCGACTCGCGTACCGAAAAGATCGTACAGGAAGGCATGGACGCACTGATGCATGGCAGAACGACATTCGTCATTGCCCACCGTCTTTCTACCGTACGCAACAGCGACTGCATCATGGTACTGGAAAACGGACGTATCATTGAGCGGGGAAATCACGATGAGCTGATCGAGAAAAAGGGAAGATACTACCAGCTCTACACAGGAAATGCCATCGGCGGATAAAGAAGGGGATATATGATTGAAAATATAAAGGCACTTGCGGCAGATATCGATATGACGCTGACATTCAAAGGGGCGGATCTCCCGCAGGTGACAAAGGATGCATTTCACATCCTGCATGAACATGGGGTTCTGATCGGTCTGGCGACCGGAAGAGAAATGGATCAGAGACTTCTGAAGCAGGCGGAGACATGGAATATGCCGGAACCGTTTGATTTTCTGATCGGCATGAACGGCGGCCAGGTATGGGACAGATTCCATGAAGAAATCTGGAGTATCGATCTGATCGACAGAGAAAAACTCAAAGAACTGATTGAATATATGCTGCCGCTGATCGATGAATATCAGATTTCCCTCAATGCAGAAGGCGGCGGAAACCATAACGCAATGAATATCCAGGGAGAACTGCTGGAATCTTCGCGTCGGCACGGGTTCATGTTTGAAGACAAAACCGGCGATGTCGACGGATTCTGCGAAAAACCGGCATATAAGCTGCTGTTCCGGACGACACCGGAGATTGAACCGCTGGTGCGCAAAAGAGTCATGGAGAAGTTCTCAGATATCTATCAGGTTGTCGGAACGTTCCCGGGTACCGTCGAAGTTCTGGAAAAGGGCATCACGAAGGGCACCGGACTGAAGCGGTTCGCGGCACAGAACGCGATCGATCTGAAGGATATAATCACTTTCGGCGATAATGAAAATGACAACCCGATGCTGGAGGCATCGGGATGGGGTGTATGTCTGGCAGACGGGCAGCCTCTTACAAAGGCCATCGCAGATGATATTACGGAGTATAAATGCCTGGAGGGCGGTGTCGGCAGATATCTTTTCGAACACTATATCATTCCGAAGGGATGGAAATAAAAAGGAAGTGCATTCCTTTTTATTTTGCGCACAAAATCCGAATTATCGTATAATGGGTATATCCCCGGATCGGCGCGAATAAACTCTGTAAAGGAGAAACCGAAATAATGGGGAGAAAAGATACCATATTGAAAGATTTCGTTCAGCGCAATGATGTATTCGCCGATTTGTGCAATGCATTCATCTTTGGGAAAAAAATGATTTCATTCGCCGATCTGCAGGAACAGGATGGTTCTGCCGATACCGGAAGAACATCCATGCAGAGAGATGTGGAAAAACTCTGTACCGTGAAAGAGCATCTGCCGGTGCGCATGATGATCGGGATTGAAAATCAGAATTACATTGACTATGCGATACCGGTCAGAATCGCACAGTATGATTTTGCGGATTATGGAAAGCAGATGCGGTCGTATTTCCGCAGCAGAAGAAAAGAACTGAAGGGCAGGAAGGTCAGAAACTATCCGCAGGAAGTGACAAAAGGATGCGTGCTCATACCGGTGCAGACACTTGTACTGTATTGGGGTGAAGGCGAATGGGACGGGCCGCTGTCACTGCGCGGCGTGATGGATGATAACCATATGCAGGATCAGCTTTGTGAATGCAATGATTATCACGTGCATCTTGTCTGTATGAGAAATCTTGCGAAGAAACAGATGGACCTGATTGATACTGAAGACCTGAAGGATGTCCTGGATTTTCTGCAGGCAGCAGATCATCCGGAAAAAATGAAGCAGAAACTGGCGGATGGATATTTCCGGGCAATATCGGATGAGGCAGTCGATGTGATCAGTGTCCTGACAGATATCTCAATCAAAAAAGAAGAAGGAAGGAATAATAACATGTGCTATGCAATTGATGTAATTAAAAAAGAATATGCCGCAGAACAGGTCGCAATTGCGAGGGCGGAGGCAGAAGAAGAAAAGAAAGAAGCCATGGCTGAGGTTGAAAGAACAACCGAGAAAAAACTCATCGCAGGCAGTTTTGAAAGGATGAAAGAGAATGATCCTTCACTGAAAGACAGTGAAATCATCCGTTTCCTTGCACAGATATTCGGGAAGAGCGAAAAAACGATCCGCAGATGGGTCAGAAATCATAATTGTTACGATATGCAAACTCGCTGATGCGGGTTTGTTTTCAGAATGCTACGATGAGTATCAGTGGAGGGTATGCGTATGAAGGCTGAAGAATACGGCGGTATCGTTGATGCGGGCACATCACTGCGCAGATATTACGGTCTGGATGGAAGCGGAAAAGGCGATCCTGTCATTGATCAGTGGCTGAATGAGAATCAGTTCCGATGTGTTGCGGCGGTCCTGGTGGACGGGATGGGAATCAGCGTCATGCGGAAACATCTGCCGCAGGATTCTTTCCTGACGGCAAATATCAAAGAAGAAATCAGTACGGTTTTTCCTCCGACAACAGCAGCTGCGACAACAGCGTTTCTGACCGGAAAGTATCCGTGTGAGACCGGATGGCTGGGCTGGAATCAGTATTTTGCGGAAAAGCATGATCAGATCATCATGTTCTACAACAAAGGACAGTATACTTCCAGAACCTACGGGAACTATACCTATGAGGTGCTGCCGGTGCATATGATCTATGATGAACTGAACGCAAAGGGAATACAGGCAGAGACGTTCTGGCCTTCCTGGTCCAGGGTCAATCCCTGTAAAGATTTCCGCAGTATGTGCGAAAAGATCAATGCGGCGGTACATGATGAAAACTGCCGGTTTGTCTATGGATACTGGGATGAACTGGATAATTACATGCATGACTTCGGGCCTTCTGACAGCGGCACAGGGGTTCTGCTGGAAGAGATACAGTCGGAAATCGAAAAACTGTCAGACCGCCTTCCGGAGGATACCGGTCTGCTTGTTCTGGCGGATCACAGCCAGATCGATGTCCGTCATTTCGATATGCTGAAGAACCGGTCTGTTGCGCATACATTTGTGCATTGTCCTTCGCTGGAGGCCAGAGCCTGTTCAATCTGGGTGCGGGAAGGATACAGGGAATCCTTTGAGGAAAACTTTCATAAACTGCTGGGAGACAGTTTTGTGCTGATGACGCATCAGGAAGCGGTGGAAAGCGGTCTGTTCGGAAAAGGAAAGCCGCATGCAAGATTTGAAGATTTTATCGGCGATTATCTGGCAGTGGCAGTTTCGGATGTACAGCTGGATTACGGCCGGAATGCGGAAATGAAAGGAAACCATGCCGGCGGATGCCGGGAAGAGGCCATAGTTCCGGTCATATTGGTGCCCTGAGTTTGCTATAATACATGTATTATGCAGAAGAAGATGAAATGGATGCTCGGTCTGTGTATTCTGCTGGCAGGATGCACAGGGACGGAGGAAAATACACCGGTGAAACCGGAGCCGGCGGCGGAAACAGGTGATTATGAGAGCTATGCCGCTGCCATCAATGACAGAATCAAAGCGGACGCATGGACAGCTGCGGTATCCAGCCGCTATACGTTTTCCTATGAGGATGAATCCAGTGCAATCTATGAAATGGACGGAACCCTGGATGCACAGGATGCAGACGGAAATGTGTCCGGCAGACTGAAAGAGCACATCAACGGCAACGGGATGGCTTCCAGCATGGACGGATATTATTATGACGGCCGTCTGTACAATACCTATAACGGCATTGTTTCCTATTATGAGGATATGCCGTTTGCCGATCTGAAGAAAACCCTGCTGGTGCCTCTGGAACCCTATGCGGTTCCGGAAGACAGTCTGGAAGGGCTGTATGTGAGTGAAGAAGAAGGGCAGACGGTCTATACCGCTGTATTGAATGAGAGCAGCCGGAAGGATCTGTTTTTAAGCAGATATGATTTCTACGGTATGGATCAGCTGAGCGATCTGCATGTTCTTTCCGGCAGGATCATCGATTCCTTTGATGCGGAGGGCAGGCTGATCCGGGAGGAAGCGGACTTTGAAACAGAGGCTTCCTACAGCGGACACAGGATCAATGTTGCATATCACTCTTCCCTGAGCTATCTGGGCTTTGATTCCGTGACGGTTGCGGTCAGCGATGAACAGAAGAAGGAACAGTCGTCCTATCCTGCTTTTGCGGATATCGATACCGGTTCCATTGAGACAGCCGATGTGCCGGATGACAGTGCTGAGGCAACAGCTGCCGCTACGCTGCGCAAGAGACTGGTGAACCGGCTCGGATATGAACAGAAGTCGGAAGATGTATATGAACTGATCTACAATGATCATGAGGCATATGCTTTTGACTTTGCCAATGGTACGTTTACGTATTCCAATTACACGATCAATTATGTCTATAACTGGAAGGGCGATGTGGCGACCATGGGCAAGTGCACATTTATGTTTGAAACAGAAAATGCATCCAGCGACTGCGCAGACACAACGATTGAAATGATGAACCATGTCAGGGATTTTCTGCGGATGGAACTGTACTACTGCGGACTGTCCTATGATGAGTTTATAAAGGAGGAGAATGCATGAGAGCAGTTATATCCGTAGTAGGCAAAGACAGACCCGGTATTCTTGCATGCGTCGCAACAGCGTGCGCACAGCGGAATATCAACATCGTAGACGTAACCCAGAAAGTTCTGCAGGATCTTTTCACAATGATCATGATCGTCGATCTTCCTGAGGATCTGGAGAATATGCATGCCATCGCAGATGAATTCGAGGCACTGGGAGAAGAGCAGGCACTGGTGATCCATGTCATGCATGAAGATATCTTCAATGCCATGCATTCGATTTAGGAGAGATCATGACACGTACATCTGATAATATTCTGGAAACGATCCGGATGATCGAAGAGGAAAGCCTGGATATCCGGACGATTACCATGGGTATTTCTCTGATGGACTGTGCAGACAGCGACATCGAGAAATCCTGTGAGAAAATCTATGCCAAGATTATGCGCTGTGCCAGGAATCTGGTACCTGCCGCAAAGGATATTTCCCGGGAATACGGTATTCCCATCATCAACCAGAGGATCTCGGTGACACCGGTTTCTCTGCTGGTCAGCGTCAGCGGCGGCGATCCGGTCCGGTATGCACAGACACTGGATAAGGCCGCAAAAGATGCAGGCGTCAATTTTATCGGCGGGTTTTCCGCGCTGGTGCAGAAGGGCATGACACCCGGTGACAGAGCTTTGATCGAATCGATTCCGGACGCCCTGGCATGTACGGATATCGTCTGTTCTTCGGTGAATATCGGTTCAACGAAAGCGGGCATCAATATGGATGCGGTGCGGCTGATGGGACAGGTGATCCGGTCCTGTGCGGAAAAGACAAAGGATGATCACTGCTTCGGTGCGGCCAAGCTGGTCGTTTTCTGCAATGCGGTTGAGGACAATCCGTTTATGGCGGGTGCTTTTCACGGTATATCGGAGCCGGATGTTGTAATCAATGTCGGTGTATCCGGTCCCGGTGTCGTACGCAATGCGGTCCGCAAGGCAGGTCCGGACGCTTCGATGGATGAGATTGCGGAGATCATCAAGAAGACTGCGTTCAAAATCACCCGGATGGGTCAGCTGGTCGGCAGAGAGGCAAGCCGCAGGCTGGGATTCCCGTTCGGTATTGTCGATCTGTCTCTGGCACCGACACCGGCAGTCGGCGATTCGGTTGCCCAGATCCTTGAGGAAATCGGTCTGGAACAGTGCGACGGTCCGGGAACGACAGCAGCCCTGGCGATGCTGAATGATGCGGTGAAGAAAGGCGGCATCATGGCTTCGTCTTCGGTCGGCGGACTGTCCGGTGCGTTTATACCGGTATCGGAAGATGCCGGAATGATTGCGGCAGCGGAAGCGGGAACGCTGAAAATCGAGAAACTGGAGGCGATGACAGCGGTATGCTCAGTCGGACTCGATATGATCATCGTGCCCGGAGATACGACAGCGGAGACACTGTCCGGCATCATTGCGGATGAAGCCGCCATCGGCATGATCAATTCTAAGACAACGGCCTGCCGTCTGATTCCTGCCATCGGTATGGAAGCGGGAGATCATCTTGTTTTCGGCGGACTTCTGGGGGAAGGACCGGTCATGCCGGTGGAAAAAGCCAGTCCGGCTGTCATGATCGGCAGGGGCGGCAGAATTCCCTCTCCGATTCAAAGTCTTAAAAATTAAGTCTCAGGCAGTATATAATAGGTACAGGTGGTGAATGAAATATGAATGAAACAATGACAGAAAACGGAATCCGTGAAATCGTTCATCTGGCAGCCGGCGGCGACCGGGATGCCATGAAGAAACTGATGCGCGGTATTACTTCAGATATGTATTTTGTCACCAGACTCTTTGTCGGTGACCGTGACACAGCCCGTTCTTCCGAAGAAAGCGCACTGCGCAATGCTTTGGGAAGACTGAAAGAATCCGAAGAAGCGGAGTCTTTCGAACAGTGGATTTCCAAAATTGTCCGTGATGAAGCAGTGAGCAGAGTTCTGCCGCTGGATGTTTTCCGCATTGAAGATCTGCCTTACACATCTGCGGATGAATACGGCAGTCCGGAGAATATCATTGCCTATACAGAAGAGGAATGCCGGGTACGCATTCTGCATGTTCTGGATGAACTGAAGCCGGCGGAAAGACTTGCGGCAGCGCTGCATTTCTATGAACATATGACACCGGCAGAAATCGGTTCGTATCTGGATATCAGCGAGGACCAGGCAAAGACGCTCCTGACAATGGCAAAGCAGACCATCCGCCGCGGCGATATCGATCTGCATACGTTTACTGCATTGACAAACCGGGTCAATCCGGCACCGGAACCGGTATCTGCACCGGTTGAAGAAACAGTTCTGCCTTCATTCGATCTGGATGAAAGCGATACGATGGAACTGGCAGCCCAGAGCGATGAGGATACGGAAGACAGAATTCTGTTTACCGATGATATCAATCTGGAAGAACTGCAAAAACAGGAACCGAAGCTTCTGCAGGATACATCTGTCTATGAAAGAAACAGTCTTGAACAGCCGGAAGAAACACCTGCGCCTGCACCTGTAAAGGAACCGGCCCCGGTAACGATCGTCGATGATGATGAATATGAAGATGAGGACGATGAGTCCGGTCATGGCGGTGCATTCCTGAAGATTCTGCTGGCGCTTCTGCTGATGGCAGCTGCCTGCGGCGGTGTCTACTGGTGGCTGTTCATGCGCAACGCAAACCAGGCAGATAACAACAAGACAGAGCCTTCTGCAGTTGTGGATAACAATACCGATGATAAGACGGATGCGGAGACACCTGACAGCGGTGAAAAGACAGATGAAGGTTCCCAGGAGACACCTGCACCTGCACCGGAACCTGCACCGGAGCCGGCTCCGGCAGCCTTCGATCCCAACGCAGTCATCGGAACTGCACATATCAATGTAGCAGGCATTCCGATCCATACAGCGGATAATGAAGCATCCGAAACCGTCGGCGAAGCGGTTGCCGGTGCGGATTACTATGTATATGCAGTCCGTACGGACGGAGCTGATACATGGTACCGTCTGGATGAAAACGAATGGATCGATACCGAAGAGGGATGGGTAACCTATACAGAAGGAGCCCCGGCCCAGTAAGCAGAGCATTATACCGAAGACAGCCGGAAGGCTGTTTTCTTTATGTATGTAAAGCATTAAAACAGTAAAAGTATAAATTGATTGTGATATGATACTTGTTAACAGAATGCGGAGGCAGATATGAAACTTGAGACAAAATGCATACAGGCAGGATATGAACCGAAAAACGGCGAATCGCGCATGATTCCGATTATACAGAGCACGACATTCAAATATGATACCGGCGAAGATATGGGAAAACTGTTCGACCTGGAGGCGAGCGGCTATTTCTATACCCGTCTGCAGAATCCGACCAATGATATGGTAGCCGCAAAGATTACGGCACTGGAAGGCGGCACAGCCGGAATGCTGACGTCATCGGGACAGGCAGCGAATTTCTATGCGGTGTTCAATCTGGCCGGCTGCGGCGATCATGTTGTTGCGTCAACGGCAATTTACGGCGGAACGTTCAACCTGTTCTCCGTCACGATGAAGCGGATGGGCATTGAGTTCACTTTTGTCGATCCGGACTGCAGCGATGAAGAACTGGAAGCTGCGTTTAAAGAAAATACAAAATGCGTCTTCGGCGAGACCATTGCCAATCCGGCACTGACCGTATTCGATATCGAGCGCTTTGCGAAAGCAGCGCATGACCATGGTGTACCGCTGATCATTGACAATACGTTTGCGACACCGGTCAACTGCCGTCCGTTCGAATGGGGTGCGGATATTGTTACGCATTCCACGACCAAGTATATGGACGGCCATGATGCGACGGTCGGCGGTGCCATTATCGATTCCGGCAGATTCGACTGGATGGCACACAAGGATAAATTCCCCGGTCTGACGACACCGGATGATTCCTATCACGGCGTTACCTATGCGGAACGCTTCGGCAATGAAGGTGCGTTTATCACCAAGGCAACTGCCCAGCTGATGAGAGACTTCGGTTCGATCCCTTCGCCGATGAATGCATATCTGCTGAATCTGGGCCTTGAATCTCTGGCCGTCAGAATGCAGAGACACTGTGAAAACGGACAGAAAGCTGCGGAATTCCTGGAATCCGATCCGCATGTCGCATGGATCAATTATCCGGGTCTGCCTTCCAGCAGGTATTACGAAAGAGCAAAGAAGTATATGCCCAACGGCACCTGCGGTGTTATTTCCTTCGGTGTCAAAGGCGGCAGAAAAGCAGCGGAAACATTCATGAGCCATCTGAAGGTTGCGATGATTGCGACCCATGTGGCGGATGCGCATACCTGCGTTCTGCATCCGGCTTCCACAACACACCGGCAGATGAATGACGAGGAACTGGCAGCGGCAGGTGTCAGCCCGGATCTTGTCAGACTGTCCGTAGGCATCGAGAATATCGATGATATCATCGAAGATCTGAAACAGGCCCTGAAGGCAACTGAGTAGCGAAAAGGAGGCATTTTATGCCGATCAGAATTCCGGAGGCGCTTCCGGCAAGGGAAACGCTGGAAAAAGAGAATATATTTGTCATGTCTGAGATCAGAGCGGAAAGCCAGAGGATCCGTCCGCTGCATATTCTGATCCTGAATCTCATGCCGACAAAGGTGGTGACGGAGACGCAGCTGGCAAGGCTTCTGGGCAATACGCCGCTGCAGGTATCCATGGAACTCCTGATGGTTTCTTCGCATAAGACAAAGAACACATCGGCAGAACACATGGGAACGTTCTATCAGACGTTCAAAGACGTAAAGGACCGCTATTTCGACGGTATGATCATCACCGGCGCACCGGTCGAGGAAATGCCGTTTGAAGAAGTGGACTACTGGCAGGAACTGTGCGAAATCATGGAATGGACCAAGAGCCATGTCTACAGTACCTTCCATATCTGCTGGGGAGCCCAGGCAGCTCTGTACTACCACTACGGCGTTGACAAATACGATCTGCCCGAAAAGATGTTCGGTGTGTTCCCGCATAAGGTAACACACAAGGGATCGATTCTGTTCTGGGGTTTTGATGATGTATTCATGGTTCCGCATTCCCGGCATACGGCGATCCGGAGGGAAGACATCGTAAAAACAGGACGCCTGAAAATCCTGGCGGAAAGCGAAGAAGCAGGTGTTTATGCGATCTCGACAGACGGCGGCAGACAGGTGTTTATTACCGGTCATTCGGAATATGATCCGGATACGCTGGAAAAGGAATATCTGCGCGATAAAAAAGCAGGTCTGCCGATTCATGTGCCGTTCAATTATTATCCCGGTGACGATGATACAAAGAGGCCGGTGTGCACATGGCGCTCGAGTGCCAATATGCTGTATTCCAACTGGCTGAACTACTTCGTCTATCAGGAGACGCCGTATGATGTCAATACGGTTCCTCCGATTGCACCGCTGCTTAAAAACAAAAAGTAAAAAAAAGACGGTTCCTCACTGCTGCAGGGGAATCGTTTTAAATATGGCCTGTTCTGCGATGGGACCCCAGTGCTGCAGGATAAGCTCCCGGAATTCCTCTGCCTGTACGATGCCATGCGCACTGAGCAGTTCATAATTGACGTTGTAAAAGTAATATCCGCAGCCGGTCCGTACAAAGCCGTTACGCAGGTAGAAATCTCTGCGCTTTCTGCGCTCTTCGTAATTGGACGCATCCGGGTCGACGGTTTCGATATCGATGATGATTTTCCGGGTTTTGTATATATCGAGCAGTCCGGCGAGGATCTGTGACCCGTAGCCTCTGCTGCGCAGAGATTCTTCTACGGTGAGATAGCCAAGATACGCAGCGGTTTGATGGATGAAGACATAGCTCATACCGATCAGCCGTTCATCTTCATACCAGGCTGTCATCTGCCGGTTTTCGTTTTTTTCCTTGAGCAGGCGGCTGAACGGGATTCTTTCATCATCGGGGAAGCTGGCATTGTACAGCCTTTGTATTTCTCTGTAATCCCGGAGGCCGGGTGTGATTTCTTTCTGTTTCAGCATGTATTCATGGTAGCACAAAAAAGGAAGGCACTGCCTTCCTGAGAGAATTATTCTACGGTTACGGATTTGGCAAGGTTTCTCGGCTTGTCGACGTTCAGACCTCTGGCAACGCTGAGGTAATAGCCCAGCAGCTGCAGGGGAATGACTGCCAGGGAAGTCGTGAAATGGGCATCTGTACGGGGAATATATACGGTAAAGTCAGCGGTATCCTCAATGGAATAGTTTCCGTAATTGGTCAGTCCCATCAGGTAGGCACCCCGGGATTTGACTTCCACCATATTGGAACGGGTCTTTTCAAACAGATGGTTCTGCGTGCATACGCCGACGACCAGTGTTCCGTTTTCGACAAGGGAAATC
Organism: uncultured Erysipelotrichaceae bacterium; assembly: GCA_902786245.1. Taxonomy (GTDB): domain Bacteria; phylum Bacillota_I; class Bacilli_A; order Erysipelotrichales; family Erysipelotrichaceae; genus Bulleidia. The sequence goes on along the minus strand of CADABS010000026.1, from coordinate 6,079 downwards.
GTTCCGTGCTTCAGTTCACCGGCCGCATAGGCTTCGGAGTGGACATAGGAGATTTCTTTCATCTTCAGGGAGCCTTCCATGGAAATGGCATAGTCGATGCCTCTGCCGATGAAGAACATGTCTCTGGCATTGGAGTATTTTGCGGCAAACCACTGGATGCGTTCTTTGTCTTCGAGAACGCGTTCCATCTTTGCCGGCAGCTGTTCCATTTCATTCAGCAGTTCTTTGTATTTTTCCTCATCGATGCATCCTCTGATCAGGGCAGCCTGCACTGCAAGAACATAAACAGCAGCCAGCTGGGCAGAATATGCTTTGGTTGTCGCAACGGCAATTTCCGGTCCGGCCAGGGTATAGAGCACATGATCTGCTTCTCTGGCAATGGAGGAACCGATGACATTGATGATGCCGAGTGTTTCGATGCCTTTTTCTTTTGCCAGACGCAGCGCTGCCAGGGAATCCGCTGTTTCACCGGACTGGGAGATCACGATGACAAGGTCTCTGTCAGTCAGAAGGGGATTGCGGTAGCGGAATTCAGAGGCGAGTTCCACCCGGACAGGCATTCTGGCGAGATCTTCGATAATGTACTGACCGGCCAGTCCGACATGATAGGCACTGCCGCAGGCGACGATATGGATTCTTTCGTATTTCCGCAGGTCTTCATCGGTCAGTCCGGTTCCGGAAAGATCGATATGGTCTTCTTTGATCAGGGAATGCAGGGTGTCTCTGACGGCTTTGGGCTGTTCATGGATCTCTTTGATCATGAAGTGCTCGAATCCGCCTTTTTCCGCAGCTTCCGCATCCCATTTGACTTCGGTCTGTTCAACGGATACCGGTTCCCGGTCAATGTCAAAGAAGGAAACCGTTCCTTTGCCGAGTCTTGCGATCTGCTGGTTGCCGATGTAGTAGACGCTTCTGGTATATTTCAGCAGAGCCGGTACATCCGAGGCGATATAGCAGGCACCGTCTGTTACGCCGATGACCATCGGCGAGTCTTTTCTTGCGACAAAGATTTCATCAGGGTATTCCGCAAACATTACAGCCAGGGCATAGCTGCCGCGGATACGGGTCATTGCCCGGGCAATGGAGTCAACCGGTCCGCCCGCGTATTTTCCCATATAGTAATGGATCAGCTTCAAAGCGACTTCCGTGTCTGTATCAGAGTAGAATACATAGTCATGGCGCAGAAGCTTTTCTTTCAGTTCCTGGTAGTTTTCGATGATGCCGTTATGTACGCCGACAACCGTACGGTCATCGGACGCATGGGGATGGGCGTTGTTTTCAGAAGGCTCGCCATGGGTGGCCCAGCGGGTATGGCCGATGCCGCAGGTACCGTGCAGGGCTTCGCCGTCATTGGTCTTTTCCGCCAGAACTCTCAGTCTGCCTTTTGCCTTGACGATTTCAATAGGGGTGGATGCGTTCCGAACTGCCAGTCCGGCCGAGTCATAGCCCCGGTATTCCAGTCTGGAAAGTCCTTCGAGCAGGATGGGTGCTGCCTGTTCAGATCCGTTGTATCCGACAATTCCGCACATATATTTTTATCTCCTGTTTCTGATGGGACAATTATAGCATCCTGGAAAACCGTCTGAAAAGGTTTCTGAAACACAGATGAAACATACCTGTGCTATGATGAATCGGGAGAGATTAATGGAACTGAACGGAAAGAAAATCGTGTTTCTCGGGGACAGTATCACGTACGGATACGGTCTTGCGAATCATAAAGATGTCTATTGGCGGGTTCTGGGCAGAAACACCGGTGCTGAGACAAAGGGCTATGGCATCAACGGCACCCGCATCGCAAAGCAGAAGGTTTCGGTCGGGGCTGCCTATGATGCTTATTTCCGTACCCGTGTCAGAAAGATGGATCCGGATGCGGATATCGTCATGATCTTCGGCGGAACGAATGATTTCGGCCATGGCGATGCGCCGCTCGGAACCATGGATGACCGGACAGATGATACGTTTTACGGGGCGGTGCACAGTCTGTGCAATGAACTGAAACAGGCATATCCCGAGGCAGAGATCATCTTCATGACGCCGCTGCGCAGAAGCGATGAAGATGCGGAATACAACGATTTCGGCAGACCGGTCATAGCGCCGCTGACTGCTTATATCATGGCAGTACGGAGGGTATGCAGAGCACATGAAATCCCGGTGCTGGACCTCTATGACCGACTGCCCGATATAGTCGGATATACGATTGACGGCCTGCATCCGGATGAAACAGGCCACCGGCTGATTGCACAGTGCATACAGGCATTTCTGGAAGAAATACAGGAAGGTAGAATGATATGAAAACAATGGAAGAACGCTACAGAGCCGCAGAAAAACTCCTGCCGTGGAACGTGGCAGGGGCAGTGCTGAACGGTGCACCGCAGGTATTTGAAGTGGATGAAAAACACTTCGGCTATGCTCTGGAACAGAGAGAGGAAGACGAAGTATACGCTGTTTTCCGGAAGGTGAATACGGAAGACGGAAGCGAAGAAGATCTGTTTGATCATGAAAAACTCTGCGATCTGCTGGAATGCGGTCATCTGCCGTTTGCCTCCTGCACCGTCATAGACGGAAAGATATTCTTTGACAGAGAAGGCGAAAGCTTTGTCTATGATCCCTGTGAGAATACGCTGCAGAGCAGAGGCTTTGAGAACAAAGCGGTATCTGTTTCTCCGGATGAGACGAAAGAGATTTTTGTCAGAGATCATGATCTCTGGCTGAAAGACAGAAAGACACAGAAAGAAACCCGTCTGACCTGGGATGGTGAAAAAGACTTTGCCTATGGCGAATATGCCGAATACAGCGGATTCATTACCGCAAAGGTCAAAGGCGAAGCGATGGCACCGGATGTGCTCTGGGCACCGGATTCCGTGCATTTCCTGACGGTGAAACTGGACCAGAGAAAGGTAAAGGAACTGTATGTGCTGCAGTCCTATGATGATGAACATCTGGAAAGCATCCGGCCTCGTCTCCATACCTATAAATGCGCATTCCCGGAGGATGAAGATGTTCCGCTTGCGCATTATTACCTGGGAAATGCGGAAGATTATACGGTCGTAAAACTGGATATGGAACCCCAGCCTGCCGGCGGACCGGTCCTGGGCGGCTATATGGCTTCCTCGAAATGGATGGATGACAGTTCTGCCTTCTATACGACGCTGGTGCGCAGAGGCAATAAATCCGCTTCGTTCATCCTGGTCAATACCGATGGAGAAGTGAAGGAACTGTACCGGGAAGATGCACAGACATCCCTGAATATCCGTACGCACGGGCAGCTGGACGGCTTCGGACATTACTGGGCAAGCAACTATCTCAGTGCAGACAGGCAGATTCTTCTCTGGCAGAGCGAGCGGGATGACTATGCCCGTCTGTTCCGCTATGACGGCAATGGCACATATGTGGGGCCGGTTACTCCGGATACCTGTGCAGTCGGGGAACTGATCAGAGCGGATGATGAGAATGCATATATCTATTTCTATGCGAGCATTCTTTCTTCGATGTCCGATCCGTGCTATCAGGCAGTCTGCCGCGTTCATTATGACGGCAGCGGCTTTGAAGTCCTGACACCGGAAGACGCAATGCACAGATGTGAAATCGTCAATGATATGATCATCGATACATACAGCCGGGTCGATCTGCCGCCGGTGACAGTACTGCGGAAGACGGACGGTACCTTCGTCAGAGAACTGGTGAAAGCAGATATCAGCGGTCTGATGGACAGAGGCTATATCGTTCCGGAAAGATTTACGGTCAAGGCATCGGATGGAAAGACGGATCTGTACGGTATTCTGATCCGTCCGGCGGATTTCGATCCGGACAAGACCTATCCGTTTATCGATTATATCTACGGGGGAATGCAGACATACAATGTGCCCAAGGCATTTGCGTACGAGGCATCGATTGAAGGCAGGGAAATCATGGGCGGTCTGGAAGAACTGGCACAGCTCGGCTTTGCCGGAATTATTCTTGACGGTCTTGGAACACCGGGCAGAGGCAAGAAACTGCATGAGATCAGCTATGAAAATATTCATGGCTGTGCCGGACTGAAAGATCATGTCTATGTGCTTCCGCAGCTGAAGCAGATGTATCCGTTCCTGGATCTGGACAGAGCCGGCATGTGGGGAAACTCCGGCGGCGGATGTGCAACCAGCAGAGCGATGCTGGAATATCCGGATGTCTATAAGGTCGGTGTATCCTCGGCCGGAAACCATGACCAGAGAATGTACAACAACCAGTGGACGGAAACCTATTACGGTCTTTACAACAGGGATATCTATATCCAGGGCGACAATACCTCCCTGGCAAAGAATCTCAAGGGAAAACTGTACATCGTGCACGGGGCAATGGATGACAATGTCGCCATGTCCCAGTCGATCCGCCTGGTTGATGCGCTGATCAAAGAAGATAAGGACTTTGACTTCCTGATCCTGCCGAGAACCAATCACAACGTCCCGGCGAATCCGTATTTTATCCGCAGAAAGCTGGATTACTTTGTCCGCTATCTGCTCAATGAAGAAGTACCTGCGTACCGCTTTGCATTGCCGGAGGAGATGAAATGAACAGAATCACAGAAGGAAACAGAGTCCTGACGGAACAGCTGATCGATACGGTTATGAAAGAATATGATGCCTGTGCATTGGCCGCATGTATCATTGATCATACCGGAAAGACACAGTATGAAGTATTCCGGGGAAATCTCTCAAGGGAATCGGATATTCCGGTCAACGGCGATACGATTTTCGGACTGGCTTCGGTAACCAAGTCATTTACAGCCATGGCAGTCATGAAGATGGCAGAAGACGGCATCCTGAATATCAATGATCCGGTCTCGAAGTATATTCCCGAATTCACGAATAAAAATACAGAAACCGTAACGGTTGCCCATCTGCTTTCCCATGCCGGAGGCTTCTTCCCGCAGAGCAGGATCGTCGTCGATGAAGTACAGCAGAAACTGCATCTGGATGAAGAAACAGACGGGGATATGGCATATAGCGAAGCACTGGCAATTGAAGGAGAACGTCTGGTTGCGGAACGCCTGGATTCCCTGACGATGGAAGACGGTCTGATCGGTGTGCCGGGAGAATATCTGTCCTACTGCAATGACGGCTTCGGACTGCTGTCCGGCATTATCCGCAGATACGGAGATCAGGATTCCTATGCGGAATATCTGAATGAGCATATTCTAAGGCCGCTGGGGATGGACAGAAGCTTCTGCGACTTCGTAAAACCGAAAGAAGATCCCAATGCGGCAATGCTGTATGAAAAGAAAGACGGCGTCATGACAGGACACCGGGATTACCATGACAATGCATTTGTGCTCAACGGCGGCGGTGCGATGAAATCGACTCTGAATGATCTGAAGAAATATCTTTCGGTATATCTCAATAAAGGAAAGGGCATTGTCTCGGATTACAGTATCCGGGAAATGGTCAAAACAAGGCAGCCCTACGGTATTCATAACGGATACGGCTACGGTCTGTATACACAGATGGTCAGCGGTATGCAGGTAACAGGACACGGCGGATCGTTGCCGGGAGTTTCCTCGAATATCGCATTTACCTATGACAATGACTGTGCAGTCATCATATTATGCAATACATCCGATGTGCCTGTCAGCGTGATCTCGGATGCCCTGATGCGCATGTATGCAGGTTTCTGCCCGCTGCCGGAAAGAAATATTACAGAGCAGCCCTGGGATGATGCATTGCGCAATGGTGCAGCAGGGTTCTATTCATCCGGAGAGGGTACGGAATTTGAACTGACTGTCAGAGACGGGAAACTGGTATCCGTCGAAGAAGGAAAAGAAAAGCCTGTCATTGAGACAGGTCTGTACCAGGGTGTTATCCGCGGCAGATATTCTGATATGGTTGTCAGGCCTCTGATCAGAGACGGAAAAGTATTTGCCGTACAGTACGGCAGCCGTATCATACCGAGAAAGAAACAGAATTGATGGTTACATGAGAAATGCCGGAAAGCCCGGCATTTTCTTATGGTGCACCTGGCATGGGTGACAGCTAGACGGTGAAAGTCCGTTGCGTGCTTGACAGTGGGAAACGCTAGCCGAAGGCAAGGGTGTCCATCGTGAGGT